>CALIHW010000001.1 GCA_938020525.1 uncultured Granulosicoccaceae bacterium
AAATGTCGTGGGATGAGAAAGGTGAAACACCGGCTTTTGTGAATAACAGGGGTAAGTTCAGGCTGGAAGTGCCGACCGGTATTGTTGCTGCTGCTTCCAGCATTTCTGAGGCTTCGATTAGCCGTGGAGATATGACCGCCCTCCTTTTTGGGTCACTAAAAACAGGAAAAGGAAATTTCACGCTAGGTGTTGCTGAATTTGCTAATGCTGGCTGTACCTCTAAAGTGGAATTTAAACCAGTAAGCTAGCTAAGCTAGTACCCCGGTAGTATTCTGAATAAATTTTGTAAGGACACTGCCGAATATTCAAAACCATGTTGGTGCTAACAGCGAATTAGCAAATGCTATCTGTCGCTACATCTCACTTATGATCATGCTCGCCAAGTGGCGAGCATGTTTCTCACTGTTTTTCTGTATGAACGATTCGATGACACCGATCGAATCTTGTAGTTCCGGTCAGATGGGTAGGAAGGTCATCTTCAGCTAGTAGCTCTCACTTTTTTACCCGTCGTACTTTTTTCCATCAACCAGAGCGATATTGCGCCGAGCAGGATCAGGCCTATCGCTATCCATGTGTTTGAGTTGGTCAATGAAGGCAGAAACCATTCATATCCGGTAACGACTTCTTTCGGTGGTTTGCCATCACGTTGGATGGTGTTAACCAATGTGTTTTTCCATGGCCATATTATTGCCAGTGACCCAAGAATAAAGCCGCTCATCAGAGCGATTGTTTGATCGTGAAAATTCTTGAACACCCATGCGAGCACATGTGAAAAGGCAATCAGGCCAAAACCGCATCCGAGAGCCAACGGGATCAGGACAGACATGTCAAAGCTGCCTATTGCACCCAGTATCAGTGCATAGTTACCCATAATGATCAGAACAAATGATCCTGACAGGCCGGGTAGAATCATGCTGCACATGGCGACGATACCGCAGGCGAATACGTAAAGAAAAGAGCTATTTTCTGTTGCAGGTGCCAGTAAGGCGATACCGATGGCAATTGCAGTTCCGATTACCAGTGCTATGTACGATGCTATGCCCCATTGTCTGACTGTGCGTGCGACCAGAAAAACGGAAATTAGTATCAAGCCAAAGAAAAACGCCATCGTCAGGGTTTCGTGTTTCTCCAGTAAATATTCGAGTAGTTTCGCAAGGCTGATAATGCTGACACCGATGCCCAGGAACAGGGCGGTCAGGAATGTCCCATCGATGACTGTCCAGAATGAGCGCCAATCGCGTTTAAGCAAAAGTTTAATTGCATTGAGATCAATTGACTTGATTGCATTGATGAGTCTTTCATAGATACCTGTTATCAGTGCTATCGTGCCACCCGATACCCCCGGGATGACATTGGCTGCGCCCATGGCAAGGCCTTTGAGAAATACAGAGATTGATTGCGATAGCATAGTGGCGGCTTCTTGGGGAGGTTGAAACAGAGAGTGATACAGCGAATCTTCTAATTATAGTTCACAGGCTTTGAACAACAATTACTGGTAGTGTTAGCTGTGGTGAAATTTAGTAAGTTTGTTGGTTTGGTGGGGTAGGTTTGGTGTGTCTTATTGGTGTGGCTGGCATGTTTTTGACGAAATACGCCAATCGCAATTAGCAGTAATTAGGATCCGACATGTAGCCTTGGAAATTGTTGCAAGCGTCTTGCTCAGCCGAAGGCTAATTGATATGGGCGCAATAGATTCGCCGCTTGCTTATGTTTTGCCTAAATAATAACTTTGGTGACCATTTCCCGGGGGTGAAGCAGGCGTTCCGCTCCTTGACGTTAAGCACTACAGTTTAGATTGCCGGTAAACCACGAACTACACCAGTCTGCAGGACACTCTCATCATAGGCTTTACGATCAAACACTTCTCGGACGATCGGTTCGAAGTGCTCAAGCGGTTGCATGTTGTAGTCCGGGTCAAATGAAGATTGATCCCAGCGTTCGCAAAAGTCCACGCAGCTTTGATAATAGGGACTGTCTTTGTACTTTTCGCGTTCGTACTGGTTCCAGCCTTCATAGTGATGTGCGTAGTAGACCATCTGAAATGCACCATGATGTTCTACTACCCAGGAGACCTCTTCGCGTACAAACGGACGGATAATTTCTGCCGCCATTTTGTCGTGGTTCTGTGGTGCCAGTCCGTCACCGATGTCATGCAGTAACGCCGCAACAACCCAGTCTGTGTCTGCTTGTTCTTGCTCTGCGCGAGTTGCGGTTTGTAAGGCGTGCTGCAAGCGGGTGATTTTGTAGCCACCGATTGTATCCTGTGCCTGTGACGCAAGCTCTCGAAGAATTCGATCAGCGGTCATTGTGTTGAAGGCGTGTTCCTGGGTGCGCAGAAATTCGTATTCTTCTTTGCTGCCATCTTTCATGGCAGTGAAATTGACTGTCTTCATAGCATGTGCCTGTGTTCTGCTGTGCGCCGCCAGATTACCTTTTACTGGCTATGGCTTTCTCTACGAATAATCGGTTCAAGGCTGCGTGCTATTGATAGCAGCTCTCGGTCTTTTGCTCGCTTACCAATCAGCATAAATCCGACGGGTGGCGCACCGGGATTATGGCATGGAATTGTTATCGCAGGAGCATTCAGCGTGTTGGCTATCGATGTATTGCGCAGGTTGAGTGCATTAACTTTTAGTGAAAGATCATTGTCTTCTATCAATGAAGCGATGGGTTGGGGGATCAGTGGCACCGCTGGCAGAACGATCGCATCCAGGCCAACATTTTGTGCTTCTGTTTTTTGCTGACAGTCCGCTCGGCGTTCCAGAGTGTTTATATAGTCAGTGGCTGAGAACGAAGCGCTTGCGGCGATTCTGTTGTAAACCCATGGATCATAGTATTCCTGACGATCTTTTAGCATCTGCTCGTGAAAGGCGTAGGCTTCTGCCCCTACCAGGCAGGCGCGATTAATATGTGCGTAGTAGCTTTCAAGTTCTGTGAGGTTATGGCTTTTGACCAGAATGCCGCGCTTGCCGAGTCTTTGCAGTGCTGCATCAAAAGCGTTGGCAACTTCGCTATCGAGATCTTCCATGGGGAATCCGTTCAGCACACCAAGGCGCAATCCTACTTCGGGGAATGGCGATATTTCGATATTTGGATCACCAGCCATGATTGCGTCCAGCAGGGTGCAGCAGGTTACACTGGTTGCAATGGGGCCGACTGAGTCGAGTGAAGCTGAAAGTGGTACGCAGCCCTCTGTAGAGATTCTTTCCGCGGTGGGTTTAAAACCGACAAGGCCACACAAAGCGGCGGGGATTCTGGTCGAGCCTCCTGTATCGGTGCCGATCGCGGCCGCTGCCATTTCATCTGATACTGAAACAGCCGCCCCTGAGCTTGAGCCACCCGGTATGCGGCGGGTCTCTCTGTCGTAAGGGCTGGGCGGGGTGCCGTAGTGCGCATTGATGCCAAGCCCGGAATAGGCAAACTCTGTCATGTTGGTTTTGCCGATAACGATAAAGCCAGCCTGCTTTAGTTTGCTAATCGCTGGCGCATCGTGCTTTGCCGGTCTATGTTCATCGAGCACATGAGAGCCGGCAGTTGTGGTCTCGCCCGCGGTATCAAATAAGTCTTTGACGGAAATCGGTATGCCGCTGAAAGGTGACAGGTTGATAGACGCTTTCCGCGCTGCGTCTATGTTATCGGCTTCTGCAAGTGCCCGTTCTTTGTTTACAGAAAGGAAGGTGTTGTCGCCTTCGCCCTCCGGTGATTCAATGTTTCTGAGGCAGTGCTCTACCAGCTCGCGGCTGGATACTTTCTTGCGCTCAAGGCTATGAGCGAGGTCAAATAGATTATTCATTGTCGCATTGTAAAGCGTCAGTGCAGGATGCAGTAGTGGAATTATGTTGCATTGGTAGCAGTGTGAGATATTTTTCACTGTGGACATCAGTCACACTCTGGGTCCGCGCCGGTGATCCGGCCTTGATGCCTCCTTGTCCGCCGTTGTCCGATCTCGCGCAGGGACGGGATGGTTCTTGCTGAATTGAATAAGTAGCAGCCGCCCGAATGCGGTCCTTACACAAGTGTCGTTGGTCTGTTTGCGTTGTATGCTGTCGCTGGCGTGCCGCATGCCAGTATTGCTGTTAGCATTACTGGTAACAACAGCCATTGCTTTGCAAACCAGACCCGAACAGTGAGATGTAAATAGATGCCAATAAAACCTTCAACTGCAAAAGAGCATGTTCATTCCTTTAAGCGGGATCTCACCGGTATTGCAGTGTTTGTGGCTGTTATCTGGGCGATCTTTATAGTTGATCGTTTTTTGCCACTGGAGCAGTTGGGGCTGGTGCCACGATCATTAAAAGGATTGATTGGTATCGTTACTATTGTTTTTTTACATGCCGATCTTGGTCACATTATGGCCAATACAGTGCCGTTGGTCGTCACTCTGTGTTTGTTGGCAGGATCCAGAGCAAACAGCATAGACATTGTTGTTTATATCAGTGTGATCGCGGGTGTGTTGTTGTGGCTGTTTGGCAGAGATGCGCTTCATATTGGTGCGAGTGTTCTGGTGTTCGGATTGATTGGTTTTCTTGTGTGTGCCGGATTCTTTGAGAAACGACTGCTTTCCGCGTTGATTGCGATCGGTGTGGCAATTACCTATGGGTCGACACTGTTTTTTGGTGTGCTTCCAATACAACGCGGTGTCTCGTGGGAAGGCCATTTGTTTGGAGCAATCGCCGGTGGACTGATTGCGTACTATATTGCCGGAGATCTTGAACGCGGGACTGGTGAAGGGACCAGGATTTAATCTGCTGCTAGCAGGTTTTAGCGAGTCAGCTGTTTTAGAGTTACCTGCGCAATCTTCTGGCTAGAGATGCCTCACAATCGTTAAGTTGAGTTTGGTAGTTGTCAGCGGTGGTTACTACTTCAGATGCTACTCGTAACAGCCATGGTTTTTTCTTGTACGACTCTTTGCGGAAACCGGTCCAGCCTTCGTGGTAGGCGAGATACTGGTTGTAAGGATCATTCTTCGCAATTCTCGCCAGATTGGTCGACTTGTTGATATACCAGCCGACAAAATCCATCGAGTCATCGAAGCTGGTGCGTCTGGCACCGTAGTTTTTAGTTTGTGTGATGTAGGCTTCCCAGGTTGAGTTGACCGCTTGAGAGTAGCCATAGGCAGAGCTGCGTCTTTTGCCGGGTATTAAGCCAAGGAAGTAGCGTCTGGGAGGCTTTGCTTTACGACGGAACTTGCTCTCGTGGTACATGACAGCCATTGGGACATGCAGGGGAACCTCCCATTTGTCCTGCATTTTGAGCGCAGACCGGTACCAGCCATTTTTCGCACTGAAAATATGACAGACATTTTGCGTTGCACTGATCGGCAACGAGGAACACGAGCTGATGGCAAGCAGTACTGCGCCTATTATCATTGGTTGGCGCTTTAACAGTAGTCTTGGTAGCAGGTGTCGTAGTGCAATGGGGATGGGGTGCACGAGCTTCACACGCGGTATCTTTACGGAGATAGTAGGCTGTATATCGGAAAACGCCAATTAGCAGTCAGTAAAGAATGAAATATTATTGCAGATTCTTTACACAGAGAATCCGTATAAAAAAGGCTGTCACCGGGGTGACAGCCTTTGAGAGCTCAGGATGAGCGCGGGTTGCTGGAGGATGGGTGCTACTGGACAATGCAGGTTTTGTTGTTTTCCCAGCCGTAGCCGTCACCGTCAGGATCAGACGCAGCACCCTGGGCACACCTTTGATGTTGTGAATTGCTGGTTTGCTTTAGCACGATGCAGCTGCGGTTGTTTTCCCAACCGAAGCCGTCACCGTCCGGGTCTGAATTGGCAGAGGCGCAGTGAACCACAACGATGCATGATTTTTCATTTTCCCAGCCATAGCCGTCGCCATCAGGATCAGAGGCTGATGATGCACAGGTAGGGTGTGTGTCAGCCTTAGAACCAGCAACGACACATGATGCGTTGTTCTGCCAGCCAAAGCCGTCACCGTCTGCATCCATACCCTGATTGCTGCAATAGGCCATGCCGTTGGCGGCTGTTGCGCCCACGGCAATAGCAGTGGTTTGCGTCGCCTGGGTTGCAGTCTGGGTTGCAGTCTGAGTAGCAGCTTGGGCCGCAGCCTGACCTGCTGGTTTAGCGATTGAGAATTTGCTTTGTGCCCACTGTCCTTCCTGACCGCCATTGTCTATTGCTTTAACAGATAGCAGATAGTCACCTGGTGGAAGATTAACCTGTGGTGTTGACCATTGTGCGTTCTTGCCTTTAATCGTGCGCAGTTTCAGTTCACCGGACCGTGCAAATTGCCCGTTAGGCGCGAGAAACATACCCGTAGACGTATTCATAATTGTGGCAATCACACCGACAACTGCCTGATCATCTTTTGCGATACCGCTAAACGCAGCTGCTTTGGCAAGTCTGGCACCGTTTTGCGGAAACTGAATTGCGATACGCGGTGCAGCACCAGCTGCCGGTGCGGCAGCAGTTGCTCGTTGGTTTGTAGCTGGAGCTGCGGCTACAGCCGGGCCTTTGTTGCCGGTTGCTATGAACGGTACTTCTTGCAACGGTGAAGTCGTGTTTTGGCCGTCCGTTACTTTGATTCGAAAAACATAGCGGCCGCGCGGCAAGTTGAAGGCTTGTGAAGCCCAGCGAGTTGATTTGGTTGGTGTAAATTTAAACTTGAGAACTTGCGGATCTTTGGAGCTGCGACCCGCTTGAGTAATATATTGTCCTGTTGCCTCGTTTTGAATGGTGCCGTAGATCAATTTTATGCCCTGCGGGTCCTGTGCAACACCCTCGAAGCGCACCGGATTGTTTAGCTGTAACTGACCATCACCCACACCGTTTACGATGACCCTGGGCGTGTCAGCAGTAGCTGGCGAAATAGCCAACATTGAAAATGATATCGCTGCGAATAGCGGGATGGCGCATTTGAGTGCGCGAGTAGTGAGTGACATTAAAACATGCTCCTTTGGAGGACAGCGTACCGAGCGTAATGCATCGGTTGGTTCAGAAAGCCAACGGTACCCAATTTATCAGACAGGTTGCAAGACGAAATACGTATCTCTGTGTAATTGGTTCGTTGGAGTACGGTTTCAGACTACCTTCAACATACTGAACAGTACCTTCATGCGCAATTAATATGTTTATCGATGAGTACGCTAACTCGGGTGTGTAGCGTTTTTTAACAATTGCGGAATGCTATTCGCCGGGTTTGAATAGTTTTTCGCGATGATGAATGCTTTATAAAATCTCAACCTACCGTGAACATACCGACAGGTGGATTGTTGAGGAATTGGAAGCAAGAGAATGTATTGCAGGTTATGAGCTAACCCAATTGTCCATGAAATGATTTAGCCACCGTTCATTTTCATGCGCATACCTTTTACAGTCTCTTAGCTGTCGCTTCAAATCTAACTCATGACTACTAACATGCGTAGCGCTTGACTTGCGGCGATGCCAGACAGCAAGCACATCCCCGGTGACTTCCGGGTGAAACTGTACACCGTAGGTATGTTGGTTATAGCGAAATGCCTGATTGGGAAATACATCATTGCTGGCGAGTTTTACACATCCACCAGGCAGATCGAATCCTTCGCAATGCCATTGCAGCATATTGCAAGGTTGTGGCATGAAACTTTTACCTTCGTCTGTTGGAGTGATGCGTGAATAGCCGAACTCCGTTGTGCCACAAGGCAAACGTTTTACTGATGCACCGAGTACATGGGCGATTAGCTGTGCACCGAGGCATATACCAAAACAGGGAATATTGTTTTTAATGACACTTTCTATAAAGTGCATTTCAAGCTGTAAACTACTCTTGTAGTCTGCATCACTTATACAGGCCTGACCGCCGTATAAAATAACTCTTGAATAGTGAGACGGGTCGGGCAGGTTGGTTCCATCGTGACAGATGACTGTTTCAACTTTGCCACCATGTTTACGCAACCAGCTTTCACAGCGATCATTCTGCCATCCATCAGAGTGTTTGATAAGCAGGCAACGTTCCTGATTAGCTACCAGCCTCCTGGAAGATAGCCATTGATCATCGTTACTTGCACAGCTGGTATTTTCGTAAGCGTGCACAGCAGCGACTAGACGTTTTCGGTGTTGTCGACTTTGACCCGATGCACAACCATTGCGTCATGTAGCTCGGTTACGGCACGACTTCCGGTCTTACAACATAGGGCTGGAAAAAATCCGTGAACCAGACAAGCGATACCAGCACCAATCAGTTTAAAACCGAATGCGGCGGCATGCGCCATATGTTCGAAATAGGTTTCATTAACGGAATTAAGATGTTCCCGTGTTCGCTTCATACAAGCTCCACCAAACCAATAGTTGCTTTAGTTCGAAGTCCTATCGACAGGTTGGGAGATTATTGGAGGCGTACATACAGGTAGTGTTAATGTGATCGCCTGACAGCGATCACATTTACTGATTTTTACTGAAAATGCTTGTGTTGCTGGGAGTTTGCTACTGACTATTTGTTACTGGCTGAAAGACACGTCAAATTTGTCCAGAGTGAACGAGCCTGCACCCCACCATAGTTCAGTGCCCATTTCGATTGCACCCATACAAAACTCTGGCTTTAGGACATCAATACCAAGCGTTGACGAGTTTTGTGCAGTCCAGCTTTGGGTCCATTCTACAAAGCGGTTCCAGTTGATAGTGCCGCTTGGTTGAGAGTTCTGCGCTGTGAATGCAATATAGTGCTTGTTGCTGTTTGGCTTGATGTAAACGTTCCATAGTCGGTTATCAATCATCACGCCGGTAAGCGCCAGTTGCCCAGGTGTTCTGATTGACGGGTTCTCTACCCAGATCATCATTTCGTATACGCGGTTGTCGACCTCATCACAGGGACCGGCGATGTTGCACGAATCGTGGAAGAAGGACTCCAGTGCTACATTGCGCTCGGCGTTGCCGGTTTCTGAATAGGCATATTCAACAACAAACTCAGGCAGGCTGGATACCAGTTCCGGTAAACCTGTTTCAGCTTTAGAGCCTGAAATGTGGGTACCCAGCTTTGGGCCGTAGAGTACTTCCGGATAGGCTTTTACTTCAATCTCGTCGCCATCGAATTGTCCCAGGAAATCATAGGACCACGATGGAGTGACAGTTGACTGGTTGGTATTTTCATTGACGAAGATCTTCTGGTTCCAGTTGCTGCGATTCATGGAGCGAGAATTCCAGGTGTTGTTTAACACCACGTATTTGTCATAAGCGACTGACGGCCACGCTTCACACTGACCGGATTTAACCGGCTGTATGTTTATGTTCTGTGGTGTGGTGATAGAAACGCGTGGTGTTTCAGGTCCGTCTGCGCCGTCTACTATGGTTTTGATGCGCCAGGTCAGGTCATTGTCGTAGTAAGCAAGATCTGGTGTAACTGAGCAGATACCGCCAGCAGCACAACCAGCGCTGAATGGATCAACCTCAAACGCGTAGCCATTTCCGAGTGAGTCTGCAACAGCCAGTGTGTATCTGTCTGCGTTGTCGAGCGCATTCCATTGAAACGTCGGGGTGCCGGTCGACAGCACGCCCGATGGTCCGATAGCACTGAAACCTGAGGCTGATTCTCCACCAGCCGGATCCCCGCCACCCGGATTTCCACCACCCGTATTTCCGCCATCCATGGTCGGAGCATTTGAGACAAGACAGGATTGATTATTCTCCCACCCATAACCATCGCCATCGGAGTCGCTGCCTGGGGATTGGCAAATGATGGGGCCAGTGGAGTCACCGGTACCAGTGGAGCCAGTGGACTGACTGGCGGCAACAACGCATGAAGCATTGTTCTCCCAGCCAAATCCATCGCCATCAGGATCGCTGTTGGCAGATGCGCATAACGGAGTCATGGAAGGGATATCCTGGACCGGGTCGGCGCTATTTGCTGCAACTACGCAGGACTGATTATTTTCCCACCCATAACCGTCACCATCGGAATCCGACGCTGCACTTTGGCAGAAGATCACCCCACCTGTAGAGGAAGGAGAGTTGGTATTTGAATTACTTGAGTTGTCGACTGTACCAACAAGACATGATGCAGAATTTTCCCAGCCGTATCCGTCACCATCTGAGTCTGAAGCTGCGGACTGACATATCGGCAATGGGCTTTGGGCGTGAAGATTAAACGAACCTGCTGAAGCTGTCAGTGCTGCTGCGACTGCCAGCAGAGTCTTACTTATTTTCATTTGTAACTCCGAACTAATTTTTGATATGGCGTTAAGTTACTGTGTTAGTTGCTTCTAGTAACTTCGAATTTATCCAGTGTGAAAGAACCTTTACCCCACCAAAGTTCTGTGCCCATCTCAATAGCTGCCATACACAGGTTGGGTGTTAGCGTATTGATTTGCAGCGTGTCAGCATTTTCCGCAGTCCACTGCATTGTCCATTCAACAAATCGGTTCCATTGCAAAGTGCCTTCGGTGAACGGGGTTTGCGCAGTGAACGCAATGTACTTTTTGTCGCTTCTTGGTTTTATGTAGACGTCCCAAAGGCGGTTATCAATGCTAACACCGGTGACAGCGAGATCACCCGGGCGGTTAGATTCCGGGTTGACTACCCAGACCATCATTTCATAAGCACGATTGTCTTCTAAATCACAAGGGCCGGTAATATTGCAGTCCGAGTGAAAGAATGATTCGAGTGCCACATTGCGCTCGACATCGTTCTCGAGTGTTTCTGTGAAGGCAAAATCAACAGTGAACTCCGGCAGGTTGCTGGCTATTTCCGGCAGGCCTGTCACTTCCTTTGGAGCAGATACATGAGTACCCAGTTTGTTGCCATAAATAATTTCCGGGTAAGCTTTGACCGCTGTGCGATCACCATCAGACTCAGCTAACCAGTCGTATGTCCATGACGCTACCGGGCTGCTGGTATCGGATTCTGTCGCTGCAATATCTTGTGTCCATGCATTGCTGTTAACAGCACCTGCGTTCCAGATGTTATTCAGTATGATCACATCTTCGTAGGAGATAGATGGCCAGATGCTGCAAATTGCTTCGTTACTTGTAACAGGTGTCAGATCAAATGATCTTGGTGTGGTGTAGTCGCCGTTCGCTGCTTGTTGCAGGACATTATTGTTGCCATTGCTGCCGACCAAGGCATCGACTTGCCAGCTAATTGAATTGTTATGAAAAGCGGCAGTCGGGCTGGCGCTGCATGCACTGCCTGCACATAAAGCAGTTGATGCGTTGTAGGTTATTTTGTTGCCTTCTGCTTCTGTCAGGGTTATCTGATAGGCATCTGCACCGTCGACAGCATTCCATTCGAATGTCGGTGTGCCGGTGTTGAGCAGACCAGCGCTGCCACCGGTCAGAGAGGACGTTGTGTTGTTGGTGTCGCCGGTGTTCGTATTGTTATCGGTCTGTGTCTCACTCTGTTCGCTGGTGTCAGTCTGAACACTATTGTCAGTCTGTTCACCGCCATCTGTGTTATCGACTGTATCACCGGCAGAATCACCACCGCTAACGTCTGGGCTCAATGTTTCGGAGGCACTATTGTCAGCCACCATTGTCGGCGCACCACCAGTACCTGTAATACCGCCGTCAGATGAGCTACCGCAGGCGGACAAGGCAGCAGTCAGCACAGTGAGACCGACACTGTATGTCGCAAGTTTTATCGCAATTTCGGACGGGATTCTAAACATAGGATTGAGTTTGAATGTCATGACAATAAAATGCAAGTAATATGACATTAAACATTTAAAAATAAAAAAGGGCAGTCAGGAAAAGCCTGACTGCCCTTGTAAGTATCTCTTTGGTGAGTACCGCCTGGCGGGCCTCACGTTAAGAGTAGTTGCTTACTGACTCTGGGTAATAGTCCATCTGGAAAGATCAAAAGAGCCGGAGCCCCAGAAGATTTCAGTACCGATGATGATGTTAGCAACACACCATGAATCCTGGATCTGAACCGAGTTGCTGCGTGCGCCGAACAACTGCTGCACGCGATGCGCATTCTGGCGAGCCCAGTCGACGTAGTCATTCCAGTAAATTCTGCCGGAAGTCTGTGGATTCGTTGCTACAAACGCGATGTATCGAGGGTCGTTGGCTTTGGTGTAAACATCATAGTTCGCACCTCGCAGCGATACAGTTGTAACGTATTCACGTGCTGCAGCAGGCAGGCGTTCGGCTCCGGAATCAAGCCATACCATGACTTCGTAGGTGTGGTTTGAACCGTTCGAACGATTTACCGGCAGGTTGTCGTCACAGACACCATTAACCGATTGATACAGGAACGACTCAACAGCAACGTTTCTTTCACCCTGAATGGTGGTGCCGTTTGGAAAGCGGCTGGTTACTGATGCGTCTACAGTTCGCGAAGCGCCAAACTGTGATGAGTTGTAAGAGAAGTCGATAGCAACAGTAGGCATGCTGTCCACCCGGACCGGAAATCCGATCTGTGATTTTGGTGCGCTGGTACGGAACTCGTCTTTGATGCCATAAATAAGCTCAGGGTAAGAGCGTACATAAAAGTCGTCAGAAGCACGGCCATTGCCACCTGGTACACCCCGACCCCAGTCATATGTCCAGCTAACCGGTATGCCGTTGTTGTTGGTGGAAATTGTCTGAGACCAGTTATGTCCCGGTGCTGCACGCTCTGCCCGCCATGCGTTCTGCATGAGTGTGAAGTCGCCTACCGATACGGTAGCGAATCGATCACCGCCAGATGAATTCGTAGTGATTGATCTTGAAGCAACCACGGGTAGGCTGCTTGAGCGAAGAACGTTGCCACTGCCTGTATTTGCAGAGAACGAACCACCATTGTTATTTGTGTTGTCGGCTGGTGGGTTGTTATTGCTGGTTACACCGTTTGATGTGGCGCTGGCCGCGTCATCGCTGATGCCCGCACCAGTGCTCGCTGTAACAATACAAGTAGCATTGTTTTCCCAACCGAAGCCGTCACCATCCGAGTCACTGTTCGCGCTCGCGCATGCAGGGGTTCCGGATGACGTAGAGCTAGATGATGAGCCTGAGGATGATGAGCTTGAAGACGCATTCACTAGGCATGAAGCACCATTCTCCCAACCAAACCCGTCGCCATCGGAATCGCTGGAGGCCGAGGAACACGTTGGCAGGCTGCCGCCTGAGGTCGAAGAACTGGACTGGCTGGCACTGGTATTGGACGCGACAACTAGGCACGAAGCACCGTTTTCCCATCCGTAGCCGTCGCCATCTGAATCTGATGCGGCACTCTGGCAATTAGGCAGTTGAGCGTATGCTGATTGCGTCGCGACGCTAACAAGCGTAAGCGAGCTGATAGCAATAATTCGTTTGATTGTAAGCAAAATGTACCTCGAAAATAGTCGTTAACAGTGGAAAGAGCGTTTATAAATCGGTTGCGCAGGTTCCCAAGACATAACTGATGCTTGCTGAGCTTATAGCCTGTGTTCGCGTATTTGTCCTGACAAATACGCACGTAGAGCAATTCTAGATTAAAACGTGAATGGAATGGATTGATAATCCTTAAGATTAACAATTCGCAATATATACAGAACCGAAAGTGTATTGTCCCATGCGCTTGGTGCATGAGTGTCGATACGTTGACCGCTTATTGTTGCATTATGATCTGCGCAATTTGGACTTGGGCTGTTTAAGCGTTTAGATGTTGTGAATGGAAGGCAATATGCTCTCCAATGTAAGACGCAATAAAGTGGTAACTGTGATCGTAGTGATCGTGTTTACGCAAAGTTGCATCTAATCCACGAGTGGTACACGCCTGTTGGAGCTTGTCGAATGATAATTGTTCTTCTAGGAAGTTGTCACTGCCGCCTTGATCCACTAACAGCGGTGGACATTGTGCACCAGACTCTAGCAGGCAGACGCTGTCCCATGACTTCCATGTTTCTTTGTTGGCGCCGAGATAAGCACCAAAACATCCTTCACCCCACGGACAATCAACCGGGTTGGCAATGGGTGCGAACGCAGAGACTGATTGATACTGCCCGGGATTTTTCAGCGCCGCGATGATTGCACCGTGGCCTCCCATTGAGTGGCCACATACGGATCGCACATTGGATACTGGAAAATTACTCTCTATAAGTGCTGGCAATTCACGAGTGACGTAATTGAACATGTTGTAGTGCGGGGTCCAGGGGCTTTCGGTGGCGTTGACATAAAAGCCGGCGCCTTTACCAAGATCATAGCGGTCAGGTTCATCGTGGACGTCATCACCGCGAGGGCTGGTGTCTGGCATTACCAGCGCAATGTTGTGCTCTGCCGCGTAGCGCTGTGCACCGGCCTTGGTGCGGAAGTTGTCGTCGGTGCAGGTAAGCCCCGACAAATAATACAGCACAGGGACTTTGTCTTTCTCTGCCTTTGGTGGCAGGTAAATAGAAAATGTCATGTCGCAATGGCAGGACTCGCTTTTGTGCGTATAGCGCTTAAGCCAGCCACCGAATTCTCTTACTTGTTCTGTGTTTTCCATTGCCATTGCCTTGTTAATAGTTGTCTTGCTTACCAATAAGTGCCAAAAGGTAAGGCTATTGCCTTGAATTGATGCGTACACTGGTACTTTTAATCACACTCAAGATAACCGCTCCCAGACGTTAACTCTGAGATTGATGTTCTGCTATTGCTGTGACTACCCACTCCGGTGCGACTTCCTCCGGTTCTGTGATTTCAAGCGCATCGAGCTTTAATGGCGGTTTTATTTGCTTAGCACCCAGATCTGCAATTGATTCGTCCATGGTGACACCACCACCACAGAAGTGGTCGTAGGAACTATCACCCAGAGCCACAACCAAATAGCTCAGGTGAGTGATGCGAGGGTATTCTGTCCGTAGTCCGGTGTACAGTGTCAAAAGGTCGTCCGGAACATCGCCACTGCCAGTGGTCGATGTGCAAACAATCAGATAATTTACCGAGTCGTCAGTGAGTGAGTCTATTGTCTGTGGCTCAGGACGTATGACTTCATGCGATGCTTCCAGCAGTGCAGTTTCGATTTCATCTGCAGTCAGCAGTGCAGCACCAAATACGGAGCCAGTAACCAATACTATCTTTGCCATAATGATTTCCGCTTACTTTACGCCGGCGAGTATCTTATCGAGAACACTGGTCGGAAATAGCCGTTTTGCAATTGAGAAGGCTATAGTCGGTGTGGTAACTCGATATCGACTTCGCGGCTTGTCGCTTTCAAGTGCATGGATCAGTTTGTCAACAACTGCCTCCGGGCCGAGCGTATAACGATTGGCATCACCGGAAGTTTTTAGTCGGTCAATTGTTTGCTGGTAAGTTTCCGCATGCACACTGTTCGCGCTGTCTATGTGCTGTTGAAATTTTTGCATTGCATGATGCCGGAACTTTGACCGAATGGGACCGGGTTGAATCACGGATACGTGGATGTCTGTACCACGCAGCTCAAGGCGCAAGGTATCGCTTAAGCCTTCAATTGCAAATTTGGCAGCATTATAAGCTCCCCGATACGGCATAGCTGCAAAGCCAAGCACCGAGGAGTTCTGAATTATCCTGCCATAGCCTTGCGAGCGCATTACCGGTAGCACCCTTCGTGTCAACTCGTGCCATCCGAATACTAATGTTTCGAATTGCGCTCTAAGTGCATCAGTTGGAACATCCTCAACAGCTCCTGTTTGACCAAAGCCACCGTTGTTGAACAAACCGTATAGGTTTCCACCGGTTTCCTTGAGCACAATGGTTAGCGCTTTGTCTATACTTCGGTGGTCGTCCAGATCCAGATGCAGCGTCCGGATACCGGCCTCAGAGAGCAGATCGGTATCTTCCGGTTTGCGTGTGGTGGCATAGACTTTGAAGCCGCGTTCGAAAAGGGTGTTGGCAGCGCAATGGCCGATTCCACTAGAGCAACCGGTAATAAGCACTGCACGATCTGCGTTACTGGAATTCAACATTCAGGTACTCGGCCAAGTACTTGGCCGGGCACTCGGATGGTTAGCTGTAAGGGCTGACTTGGAATGCAATTGTTGAGGCCTATATTCTAAGTGGATTCAAAGTGGTCTGTGAGTGCGTGGCGTTGCGCGTACCGAAGGTTTGGTAACATTCCGGTGCAACGCTGGTGATAGCAGCGAATAGTTTAAATGAGTTAATGCGGTAGCGCTGATCTTTTACGGTGCAGGTTGGTATTGCCGGGCGATCGGCCAGGGTGTAGCGGTTTCAGGTACAACAGGTTAATGAAAGAGTGGCAATGAGCGTTCAGGAAAAATTTAACGCAGTCAGACAAGATCTTGGCAAATCTATTATCGGGCAGTCGGTACTCGTGGACCGTTTGATAATTGCGCTGCTGGCAGACGGGCATTTGCTGGTTGAAGGGGCACCCGGTCTTGCTAAAACCCGTGCAGTAAAAGAGCTGGCCAATTGCGTTGACGGAGTTTTTCAGCGCATACAATTTACCCCTGATCTGTTACCGGCTGATATCACCGGTACCGAAATCTATCTGCCCGCCAGTGGCGAATTCAAATTTCAGCCGGGTCCATTGTTCAATCAGATGATCCTGGCAGATGAGATCAACCGTGCTCCTGCAAAAGTGCAAAGTGCGTTGCTTGAGGCGATGGCGGAACGGCAGGTGTCGATCGGACAGCAAACCTACCAGTTATCCGAGTTGTTTATGGTTATGGCAACCCAGAACCCGATAGAACAGGAGGGTACCTACAGTTTGCCTGAGGCACAGCTCGATCGTTTTCTTATGCATGTCGTGATCGACTACCCACCAGCCGAGCACGAGCTGGAAATACTCAGACTGGTGCGCTCCGAGAACAGTGACCTCAACAGCGGCCTGAACAGCGGCCTGAACAACAATCAGACAGCATCGCAGCAAAACTCTTCTACGCAGTTGAGTATTGATGACATCAGACAAGCCAGACATGAAGTCAACCAGGTGTATGTATCTGAAC
>CALIHW010000002.1 GCA_938020525.1 uncultured Granulosicoccaceae bacterium
ATGCCGCCACCTTCTGCACTGGCAATTGATTTATTTTCGGTTGATGTGCTTGTTGTGCTTGTGTTGCCGGTATCACTTAGCGTGATAGCATTGTTGCTCGATGATCCGGAGTAAGCACTGACATTACCGTGCATATCTGTCTGAAATCCATTGTTATGGGTATTTACATCGATGTAACCCACGCCTGCAACAGAGACGGAAATTTGCGATGAATCTGACAATGAACTTCGGAAAGTAAGACTGATGTCGTTGGAGTTCAGCGGTGTTATCGTTCCGAGGTAGCATTGTAGCGTGTCATTTGAATTGGCACTGCAGCTATCCGGTGCTGTGGCTGTTCCTATTCCCGTGCCTGATATGGTAACCAACGCATCTGGGATTGCACGTTGCGTGTTTTCGTTACTAACAGCAATGCTGAGAGATTTTGCGTCGACGGAATTAAGGTTCACTGCAATGTCCATCGCGTCAACATGGCAATAATTAGCAGCCATTACTTCCGCTACTGCACTTTTACTACACGATGAGAATGATCTACCACTGGTGCTCGAAAGGAACGGCCACATAATATGCTGGTTTTGTGAGGCGCAGGAAGTGTCTGAGTCATGCGGTGCACCCATCGTATGTCCGATTTCATGAGTGGATAACAGGGCTGGAAATTTGTACGGGGTAACGACAGAAACATCGTATCCGTCTGTGCGACAAGCTGAGCCAATCCATGCCAGTCCTAGAGCTGAATCACTATTCTTGTTGCCGCTGAACAGAGTTGCCATTCCGATATCGCTGCCCAGGTCGGCGCTTGCGGTTCGATAGTCGCGAAAGTTGCGCATCATGGTTTCCATGGTAACGCTTCCAAGGTTCATAGGGTCATTGCTGGAATTATCAATCACGACGACTGTATCGACCATCAGTGCTGTGCCGAGTTGTTCGCGGAATAACCCGTCAGTAGTATTCAGAATAGACAGTGCTTCCTCAGCGCCACGACCTGAGTAGTAGTCGTTGTACTTGCTGTCTATTACCACGCCTATCATGGCGACCTGATTGACTTCACCCTCGGTTGTCTGTGTTTCAACCTGCTTTATCGTGCGCAGAAATTCGTGCAGCTTGTCTTCTGACGCCGGTGGTATCAGTGCATGATCTGGAGATTCAGATTCATTTCCGTCGATATCGCCTAGCAGCAGTGTGTGAAAGTCACTTAAAGAGCCACCCGTAGTCACTGGTAATAGTTCATGCTTTACACCGTTGACTGAAATCATCCCGCGGACATTTTGATTTTCTATCGTAATGCGAGCCCATGAGTCAGGTTCACCTGCAACAATGCCAGCATAGGCGTTGACTGTGCTGTCTATCTGGGTCTGCGTGTTGTTTTTGTAAACAACATTTGTCAAAGCATCGCTTTCATTCAAAAGCAGAGTGATATGTTGTTGGTCAACCAATAGCTCTACCTGCCATAGAAAACCATCTCTGCCATAGGAAGTTATGCTGAGTATATGGGTCGCGATTTCGGCGCGTTCCTTTAGATATTCTATTCGGCTGCTGCTGCGCTCGAACCAGAGTCTGGATAGATATTCATCTTTGGCCAGATCTAATCCTGCGAACGACAAGCCGGTGTGTCTGTCGCGCAACTCAGTCATGTTTGCCAGTGCAGAATCACTATTACCCATTTGCTCGTGTGCAATTGCCTCTGCAAACAGTGAGGTATCAACATAACGGCTATCTGGAAATGTGTATCGCAGGTACTCCAGTCGTTCTATCGCAGCCTGATAGTCATAGTTGTCCATCAATGCAATGTAGGCGCGGAGATACCAGGCATCGTCGGTCAGGGCGCTACCGGCGTAACTCTCTATGAGTTCTGATAATAAATCGTCTGCTTGCTGTGGATTACCGGCAGCCCGCGCATCCATAGCATTCAGGTAGACTTGCATTTCCGGCCCTGCACCGTACTTTGCAGCTTCCTGCAGCACAGGCAGTTTCAATCTGGCGTGTCGCCGTGTGGCGCTTTGCGGCTCCGGTAGCAGCAGGTATTCGCGGTAGATTGCTGCGGCATTTGTATAGTCTGAAGCTTGCTCATAGGCTTTTGCCTGATCAAGCAGCGCGTGGGTTCCATTATCCTGTGCTATGGCACCGCCATTTACCAATACGAGTGACGGCAGCACAATGGCTAGGCAGATCCAGCGTGTTAACGCGCTTTGCAGCAAATGTGTACGAATATTCACAGCTTTTGGTAGCCCGCCTGGTAGATACTGACGTGTCGATTGCTACTTACATCCAGGCAACTTTTGTTGTCGGCTCGAACTACTTGAAAGCGTGAGACTATAATGGGCATAGCAATGGCCGGTTAGTAGCGGCCTGTGTGGCTCGCGGTTGTGGCAACGACAATTCGGGTCGCAACCTGATCTTACTGTTGTCGGTATTAGTGTCGATTTCTTGACTGGCTTGACTGGCTTGACTGGCTTGACTGGCTTGACTGGCTTGACTGCGGTGGCTTGACCCTCTGGCATGACTCTCCTCGCTGAAGTCCTCGACAGATCGATATTGAATCCTGGTTAATATGAATCAATCGCAGGAAACTAAAAATACATACTGTGGAGTTCTGTTTGGGGCGCTTTTATTACTTGTGAATCTGCTGATAACTGCAGCACAAGCCAGTGATAGTGAGAACCAGGTAGTAATCTCAAATGTTGTTGTGAACCGCAGCAATATTTTTGAAACCAGTGATGTCGCTGCCGGAAATCCACAGCAAGTGGTGGCAATTACTGTAAACCGTTTTCACAAAACCACGCTTGAGTCGGTGATTTTGCGTGAGGTCGGCGTTCGTCCCGGAGACTCGATTCCAGTTGTAGAGGTTGACGAGATCGAGAGAAGGCTGCGCGATCTTGGTATCTTCGCATCTGTCGCAGCAGCACTTGTAACCGCGGATACCGGCGTCGAGCTACACATCACCACCAAAGATAATTTTTCTCTCGTCGCGGGGGCCACTGGTTCTTTTCTTGGCGGAGTCGGAAACGTCGGTTTTACCGTTGGAGAGAGAAACGTTCTCGGTACCGGTAATAGTCTAAGGTTTGGATTATCCCGAAGCACCACCGATACCTTTCGCGGCTCCGTTGCATTTTCTGATTTGCACTTCTTTGAGAAGCCCTGGCAGGCGGAATATGCTATTGGCAGAACCAATGACGGTGATTTTTTTGGTTTTGAGTTGAGTGATTCGTTTCGAACACTTGGCAGTGGACGCGAATGGTCTTTGACAGTGGACTACATTGAGCGCTTGCGGAAATATTTTATTGACGGGGATACTGTGTTTGAACTTCCTGAAGACAGATCGCGATTATTAGCAAGCCATGTATGGCGATCCGGAGAGCCTGAACTGCTCTTCCGCAGAGGGCTGGAGGCAGGTTTCACACAGTCCGTCTATTCATCACCAGAGGGTGTGTTTGGTGAACTTACTCAGCCTGAAGACACCAGAAGATTTTATATCGGTGGGCTGTTGGCTACGGATCGTATTCGTGGTTATAAAAAAGTGCTTGGTCTCGATACTTTACGGTTTGTGCAGGATATACGCTTTGGTACGACGGCAGAGGTTCGGCTTGGTGCAAATCTGGTTGACGATTTTAATACCGCAGAAGCATCCCGCGTAGACCCGGAAGTGGCTGTGGTGTTGGACAATGTCACAGCTATGGGTGAGCACTCACTACTTAGAATGACCTTAAGTGGTAGCGCAATTGTTGAAGAAACAGGTGAGCGTCCGTGGAGTGCCACAGCACGACTCCGAGCATTCAACACAGCAATAAACAACACAACGATAGCGTTTAACGTTGATTACTCGACGGGAGAGGACGGGAGTGAACTGCCTGTGCAGCTGACTTTAGGCGAAGGCAATGGCCTTAGAGGGTATGACTTACGTCAGTTTCAAGGCAGGCAGCGTTTACGAATGAACCTTGAGGCTCGTTACTATTCGGGGTGGAAGCTGGGCATTCTGGATGTGGGCCTCATAGGCTTTGCAGATGCAGGATGGACGGCGGCAAGAAACGATTCGTCTGTATCGCTTAATCGATCAATTGGCACAGGTCTTCGACTGGCTTCAAATTCTTTACTTGGTTCCAGGGTCATAAGAATTGATCTGGCGTTTCCGCTGGATACACCAGAAGGAGACAGTTCAGAACCCAGTTTTTCTGCGGCCGTAGGGCAGGTATTTCGATTTTAGATTGTTATGATGAAGCAGATTCCGAGATCACGATAGTAGTGCCTTAAGGAGTAGTCGTTTAATAAGGTTGATAGCAGCCTCTCTTTCTCCGGCGTAGATACAGCAACGACTGAAAGAGTTGGTAACTTATCCTGGTTTGCCGGCGAACTACCTACTTCCGGTGTGTGCTCAGAGCGTCACCGTAGGGGCGATAAGCTTAAAGCGCATCCACTAATGTGCAGTACGTCAGATGCTTAATTATCCGGTCAAGCGGTTTTATTAGTTGTAAATTATGTAGCTTCGTTGCGGCAATTTGGTGGATGCGCTTCACGCTTATCCCACCTACGAAAAAATGACATCCAGGGTTAGTGGAGCGAACGTGCGATAGGTGATCGAATCGGATAGATGAAAAGCCAGCTTCTCATAGCTGACCTGAAGCATCTGTTTGAGCAGCAGGCAACGAAAGATGCTCTCGATACTCAAACCATTGGCGCTGGTTTGAGCAATTTTATCCCTTGGGAAATCGCGCGCCGCCAGCTGCAACAACGAGGGAATGCTGTCGAGTAAATCTGACACAGCACGAAGCTGTTGGCCGAGTGGATGTGAAGAGTAATTATCGAATATACTAAGCTGAGCATTGCGGGTCTCTCGCATGCGGGAATCCTCTTGGTTTGTTGGTTTATGGTTTGCACTTAAAACATAACAAACTTAAGAG
>CALIHW010000003.1 GCA_938020525.1 uncultured Granulosicoccaceae bacterium
TGTTGCACTTGCTGTTCAGCTAGGGGTTCCTGTTATCAAGGCTCCCAGAGGACTTTCACCTCCAAGTCACTTCGTGGTTCGCTTTCACTTACCACTTATAAACGCCAACCATGGCGCTTCGCGCCATGCTCGGCGCACCAAAAAAAAACGGGATCACACTGATCCCGTTTTGTTATGTGCCCGTTTCTCTGCTTAGCAGATGAATTAAACTAAGACGGCATCTCTTCATGCTGCGGCACCTGATCAGATATTTCAAACCAGTTGGCCTTAGAGCCGACATAGATATTCGCCTTCGGCTGTATACCGGGATCATCATCAAGTGCGCCCGCTGGTATGTTCACCATTGGTGCATTCGATGCCTGCCTCGGCACAGATGATCCGCATCTTTTACAGAAGCTATTGCCAAAGCGTTCCGCCTCCGGCAGGTCATACATAACCACCTGATCCTCCCCTTTGAGCCACTCAAAATCATCAGGTGGTACAAACACATTGCTTGCATGTGCTGCCCCTTTCACTTTACGACAACGCGTGCAGTGACACTGCATCATCAGTTTTGCGCTGCCTTTAGCAAAGCGGAAAGCGACATCCCCACAAAGGCAGCTACCACCCACATGATCTTTATGTTGATTGCTACGATCAGCCTGTTCTATTGTGACCAAACCCTGATCTTCTGCAACGTCATCATATGAATCAACCTGTGGCAGATCATCAGTGATCTGGTGCCAGTCTGCTTTAGAACTTGCAAAGATACGTTTTTCAGGCTGAATACCAACGTCACTATCCAAACCACCGGCAGGTATAAAATTATACTCTGCACCTTCCACCTGCTCTGGCAGTACAGAACCACACTGGCCGCAAAAGCAACGCTCAAATCCAGGTGAGGATTCATAACTCACCATCAGGTCCTTTCCTTGTGTGATCTCAACATGCCGGGTTCTCAAGTAGCTGCCGAACAGTGAACCGTGAATCTTGCGGCACATCGAACAGTGACAGTGAGTGAAATTCTCCAGGGGTTCGGATATTTTGTAGGTAACACCACCGCACAGACAGGATCCGTCTAACATACACTAACCTCGCCTTCTTACTCATGTGAAAAGTAACTGCGATCATAATCTACCAACCCGAAACAAGCTAATCGCAAGCAACTAAATCAGCTAGACTCTGAAAATCAAATTTAGGCAAGCCAGCATGCGAAAAGTACTGATCAACAAAGAACCGGTTGAGCTTTTTAAGCTGATCAAGTTCGAAGGGCTCGCGCAAAGCGGTGGTGAGGCCAAGATGATGATCGAGCAGGAAATGGTCTACGTTAACGGCGAGATCGAAACTCGCAAGCGCAAAAAAATAGTCGCTGGAGATGCTATCAAGATTGGTGATGACGAATTCATCACCGAGTTGGATAAAAGTATTTAGGAAACCTAATAATCCATCGGCGGAGGTGCAACACGCAGAATCTCTTCCATGGTAGTGACTCCTGCGGCCACTTTGCGCGCACCACTGACTCTAAGTGGCTCCATACCATCATTGATAGCCTGCTCTCGCAAAAGGCCAATATCACAATCAGGTAAAATCATCTTTTTTACACCGTAAGTCATCTGCATAATTTCATACAAACCGATACGGCCTTTATAGCCAGTATCACGACAGACGTCACAACCACCTTTCTCATGAACCAGATCTGGCACTGGAATATCACAGGGTGTTACGAGGCCATGCCAGTCTTCCACATTAACCTGCGCTGTCCTTGCACAGCTGGCGCATAGTGTCCGAACGAGTCTCTGCGCAATGACACCAATCAATGTATTGCGCAACAGATAGTAGGGTATGCCTAACTCAAGCAGGCGAGTAATTGCAGCCGGTGCATCGTTAGTGTGTAGGGTACTAATCACAAGGTGTCCGGTCAGCGCCGCCTGAATAGCCATCTGCGCAGTTTCAACATCACGAATCTCACCGATCATAATAATGTCAGGGTCTTGCCTTAACAGTGTCCTGACCCCTGTCGCAAAATCCAGATCAATATTGGACTGCACTTGCATCTGATTAAACGCCGGGACAATTAATTCGATAGGGTCTTCAATAGTGCAGAGATTAACTTGTGGTGTCGCAAGCTCTTGCAAACTGGTATACAACGTTGTGGTTTTACCGGAACCGGTTGGACCTGTTACTAGAATAATTCCGTGTGGTCTGGAAAGCATTTCTTCCCAGATTTGTTGTTCGTCTGACGTAAATCCCAGGTCAACCGGCTTTTTTACCAATACGTCAGGGTCAAAAACACGCATAACCAGCTTTTCACCAAACGCAGTTGGCATAGTAGATAAGCGCAGCTCTACCTCTCGACCCTCTTCATTACGTGTTTTGAGCCTGCCATCCTGCGGGCGGCGTTTTTCTGCAACATCCATTCGGCCCAAAATCTTTATACGACTGGTAATGGCCGCCATAACCGTCGCAGGTACTTCGTATACATGATGCAAAACGCCATCAATGCGAAAACGTACCGAGCTATTCTCACGACCAGGCTCCAGATGAATATCACTGGCACGTTGTTCAAAGGCATATTGAAGCAACCAATCAACAATATTAACGACGTGTTGATCGTCGACATCAAGCTTGCCGCTTCTGCCAAGCTCCATCATCTGCTCGAGATTTTGCACTCCACTGACAGGTGCCTGGGCGTTTTGTTCTTTCTTGGCACCGAGAACTGATTTTGAAACTGTATAAAATTCCTGCAGGTATCGTTCAATGTCTGATGAAGGCACCAACACTTTAACTATGTCTTTTTGCAATACCTGTGATAGCTCTTGCTGCCAACTTTCATCAAACGGCTCGCTGGTACCGACCACCACACTGGTTGCTGTAACTTCGAGTGCAATGATCTTAAAACGTTTGGCATATGCCAGAGACATTACAGCGGTAACCGATTGAACATCAGTATTCAGCGGATCTACTTTTCTAACGGGTACGCCAATCTTGCTCGATAACCAGCTTATTAGCGTATTGATTGTGAGCTTCTGACCAGGCTGTAGCTGGTTGTCCCAACCGCTATCTGCGATAACCTGCAGCGCGTTTGTTTCACTACTACCGATACTGGTTCGAACGCTGGTCAGGATCTGGTGGTTTTCAATCGCAATCAATCCATCGGCCAGCAAACCATCCAGAATAGGCGCCAGCAGCAACTTGCCGGTTTCAGGATCAGCAAAACCATGCCCTGGTGCAGGGTTATCGTCTATAAAAAGCGCGCCGTTTGCACTCATTTGTATCTCTGCCTGATGTCAAAACTGGTTCAAGTGACAAATACCCACCACCACGATAAAACCAGTAAATGTGTAAACCGATATTCAGCCGCGGGATTCTGCCAACACCGTCACTGTTTCTCCGCGATAGCGGGATGTACAGCGTTGATCCGCAATACATTGCACAGACCACACCGGTGTTACAATCCATGCACCTTTTTCACACACCGTAGAACAATGGCTGACACAGCAACTATTTACCACAATCCCCGGTGCTCAAAGAGTCGCGCAGCACTCGAGTATCTTGAGCAAACCCGGCTAAAAATTGTCACTGTCGACTATCTACAATCCCCACCGGACAAAAATACTTTGCTCGAAATTCTTGCAGAGTTGCAGCTACAACCGAGGCAACTAATGAGACAAGGTGATGCAACTTACATAGAGCTTAACCTCAACGACGAAAGCCTGACCTACGATCAGCTGATTGCAGCCATGATTGAGCACCCAATACTGATGGAAAGGCCAATCGTCAGATTCAACGGTGATGCCGCGATTGGCAGACCATTGGACAAAATAATCGAACTACTGGACGAGTAAGACCAGCCAATGAAAAAAATAGTCGTCCTATACTACAGCCGCGATGGCAGCACTCAACGAATGGCTAACCAGATTGGCAGAGGAGTAAACTCTGTTCATGGCTTCGAAGCTCAAATCAGAACGGTTAATGAAATCTCCACATCCAACCAGGAAACAACTACTGGCAAAATAGACTCACCTATTATTACCAAAGACGAACTTCGCAACGCCAGTGGTTTAATTGTTGGCAGCCCGACACGCTTTGGCAATATGGCCGCACCGCTGAAATATTTTTTCGACTCAACTACCGATATCTGGCTGGCAGGCGAACTAACAGACAAGCCGGCGGCGGTGTTTACATCATCTTCCACTATGCATGGCGGGCAGGAAAGCACGCTATTCACTATGATGCTGCCATTACTACACCACGGCATGCTCATGATCGGACTCCCTTATACTGAACCCTCCCTTTCTAAAACAGAGCGTGGTGGCACTCCGTATGGGGCAAGCCATGTTGCAAGCGAAAGTGGCAGACCTACACTGGAGCTTCATGAAAAAACCTTGTGCACAGCGCTTGGCAAAAGAGTCGCATCGATAGCTGCAAAACTAACATGAACAACACCAATAGAGTAAAAGTCACCAGAGCGCTGGCACTTATCGGCTACTTCGGCATCATGGCATTCCTGATGCTGTGGATTATTAAAATATCTCCCCCGCAAATACCAAAAAGCATCGCGTTAGCAATTAGCTTACTACCACTGTTGCTACCGCTACGCGGAATGCTGCATGGCAGGGTGTATACACATTCCTGGGCAGGTTTTCTGGCCTTACCGTACTTTGCATTTGGCGTTGACGCAGCAATACACAGAACTGAAAAACCCTGGCTTGGCATTGTGCTTGTAATACTCAGCACGGTCTGGTTTCTCGCAAGTGCCTACTATGCCAAATTCAAGAAGATAGCCAACAGAGACCAGAATACTCAATCGCATACCCCAACACCGGAAGGCTAACCTCAATCACGCAAAGTCATATCAAAACAACACACCTGACTATTTATGAAAAAGATTCTGATCACCGGGGCAAGTGGCTATCTTGCACAGACACTGATTCCAGTCGCAGCATCACAGGCAGAAGTTACTGGCGTGGCACGAAATACCGAATCGATTAGAGACGAAGCAACTAAAATATCACTTGACATAGAGGATCGGACTTCTGTAATTGATGTTGTCAATAGTCTCAAACCTGATGCCATCATCCACTGCGCTGCATGCAACCCGGGTGGCAGTGAAACTGCCATGTTTTCCGTCAATGAACACGGTACCGGTAATGTCGCTTTCTCTGCCGCAAAGTCAGGATGCCGTTTTGTTTCCGTTTCATCAGATACTGTATTCAATGGCAAAGATGCACCATTTGATGATAACGCTCAAGCCTCTCCACTATCGAAAAACCTCTATGCCGTAAGCAAAGCTCGTGGGGAATCAATTGTGAGATCGCTCGTACCGACAGCTGCTATCGTGCGCACCTCCTTGATTTATGGCACAGACAAAATTGATCGCGGTACAGAAGGCTTCGTCAAACGCCTTGCTGCCGGCGCACCGTTAAAACTATTCAATGATGTTATCCGACAGCCGGTCAGTAGCCGCGCTTTATCACAAAGCCTGTGCACTCTTGCGTTGAAGCTTGTCGACGAAAGCGGTTTTATTAATATTATGGGAAATGAAGCTATGAGTAGATACACTTTCGGTGTGCGAATGCTGGACTACTGGGGTATCGACTATAGTGATCAGATTGAATCCATCAGTGGTGTTGGCATTGAAGGTTTGCCCATAGATTTGCGGGTAACAATGAACAGAGCCGCACTACTGAAACTTCCTACTCCCGGGTTATCAGAGGTTTTGCCTGCCTGCTAGGCTGCATTATTCATGAGGATTCGCCGTTCAGAGGCAATGTGGCTAAACAGGTCGGCCAATCGTTCGAGAAACGTGGCTTGCCACGTGCCGAGGGGGATTGGCCGAGATGTGACGCCAGATTTTCTTCTGGCGTCGAATAGACACACTGCTAACTTCGCTGACGGGCCCACAGGAGTGTTTGGAGCTTTATGTATAGCCTTTCGTTCTATCCTGTTGGTCGCCTCGTAAATAGTGCAGGCTAGGCTAGGAATTAGAACAGCGCCCAAACCATCTCTCACATCATCCACCAGATTTGGAGAGACATGATTTTAGAAACGGAATCGTAATTCGGGCACGACCTGCTGCCAGTGATTCACGATCAAGCAACGCGACAGTTTCCAGCAAGCTTGTAAGATCGCGACTATGCCTTTTTAGCAGGTAGTCAGTTGTCTCATCCGGCATTTGCAAACCTTTGCTATCGACTGCCAGTAAAAATGCCTGTCGCACATCTGAGTCACTTAAGACATCCATTTTTATAACCGGCCCCCAACCAAGACGCGATTGCAGATCCGCAAGCTGCCACTCTGCGCTGGCAGGTGCGGCTGATGCACCGAATAAAATCTTGCCAGACTGTTCCCGACTGAAATTAATCAGATTGAACAGCGCTTGCTCCCAATCTTTATTTCCTGCGATGGCATCTACATCATCAATCGCAAGCAGTGCATACCCATCCAGAGATTCAAGCAAATCTGATGACAGTGATTGATCTTTTAGCGAGACGTAAAATGATCGCAACCCCAGAGCAACAAACTCATTGTAGGCGGCGAGCAATAAATGTGTTTTTCCACTTTGCGATGAACCCCACAGGTACAACTGACTGGTATCGGTGGTCGCACTAAGCTGTTGCGCCATTTTAACCGCCAGACTATTTGCACCGTGAAAATAATTACTGTAAGCCGGCACCACAGTTGGCGATAGTGGTAATGGCAGCTGCCGATGTTTAGACACTGCAGTGATCCACCCGGATTAGCGTGCCAGATACCGAAAGCTAATCTCACCACCGAACTGATCAACGCTTATCGGTTCAAAGCTATTGCTGGCCATCAGCGAATTGCGAACACTCTCTGCTCTCTGTTCGGTAGCGCGAAACACCATTGCGCTAAATTCAAGAGACTCAGTCAACACACCTGCGTCAAGCTGACGCAGGGTTGCAAGCACATTGTCATAGTCTGCAAGTGATGTGACATTCTCGACTCTAATAGCAACCCCGGAACGCTCGACACCATCAACTGAAGTATTGTCATAAGTGGGTGCAAGATAACCACCGTCCGGACTCAGTTGAGTCATTGCAGCAACCAGGGCTTCATCAAGAGTTGCAGTCGTTAAACTGAATGTCTGCACTTGCTGATTTTGACCTGTAAAACTCCAATCTGATTGCCAGGTGGTTGGGGATAGACGATACATTGCACCGGTGAGCAATTCAGCACCCTCAAAACGGGTAACAAAACGATTAATACGATCAGTATCTCGGTTAAAAATGTCTGCGGCATTAATCAATTCAAGATCTTCACTAGCGATCTCGGGAAACTGCAACTGCAAATTGTTAGCGGCTGCTAGCTGGGTTGCACGCTGCTGAAATTTACGCCCTCGATCTCCGCCTATAATATATTGGGTACCTTGTTGTTCGACTGCCACTAACGCGATGACAGGCGCTATAACCGGCGCTTCCGGTTCCTCAACAACCGGTATCAGCTGTTGCTGAATAATGGCCGCCAGATCGGTTGGAAAAGTCACTGAAATAACAGCGGCTGGATTCGATCCACCGCGAACACTCGGAGTTGCCAGACGGGAATTATCCGAACCCGGTATAAACCGCCGATAGCGAAAGCTTTGCACATACAAAGACGGATCTCGCATCAATTGATCACGCTGGGTTGGTTCAACCCGTACGCGCGTCTCTACTTGTCTGCGCAGCACTCTATCAAAAGCCAGAAAATAAGCGCTCTCGCGCTCCTGGCTACTCTGATTCGCAACCTGCACCTCAATATTGAAATCCGCCGCAGACTGTGCCTGTAACTCGGCAAACAGACCGAAACACAACATCAGAGCAAAAACACTACCGACGATATTCCGGTTTCGGGTCATTGCAGAGACATACATAACTCACCTTGAAAATATAAACTCCAAGAATTGTAACCTAGTCACTCCCTACATAGTAAAATCACCAATCCGCTACTCGCCGGATTAAAAATCCATGTCAGATCTCGACTCAAATACCAGCACTGGCAGCAACTCCAGCAATAAAAACAACTCCGGGCTGAGCTACCGCGACGCGGGTGTAGACATAGACGCTGGCAATCAACTGGTAGAATCGATCAAACCTCATATCAAACGCACAATGCGCCCTGGCGTACTTGGCGGAATAGGTGGTTTTGGCGGGCTCTTCGAGTTGCCAACTGAAAACTACGATCAGCCGGTGCTAGTGTCTGGCGCTGACGGTGTCGGCACAAAGCTGATGCTGGCCAACCTGCTGAAC
Source organism: uncultured Granulosicoccaceae bacterium (assembly GCA_938020525.1). Classification (GTDB taxonomy): domain Bacteria; phylum Pseudomonadota; class Gammaproteobacteria; order Granulosicoccales; family Granulosicoccaceae. Next base: position 8,229 of record CALIHW010000003.1, read on the forward strand.
GATCATACCGGCATCGGTACAGATCTGGTGGCGATGTGCGTTAACGACATTATCGTCTGCGGCGCTGAGCCATTGTTCTTCCTTGACTATTATGCCACGGGCAAGCTTGATGTTCAGAAGTCACAACAGATCATTGCAGGCATTGCTGACGGCTGCGTACTGGCAGGAGCTGCACTGGTCGGCGGCGAAACTGCCGAGATGCCTGGCATGTACAGTAGCGATGACTACGATCTTGCCGGCTTCGCAGTAGGTATTGTGGAGAAGAAAAAAATCCTGGATAAATCTAATGTTAAGCCGGGTGATTGTATTATCGGGCTGGCATCTTCCGGATTTCATTCAAATGGTTATTCATTGGTACGCAAGGTCATAACAGACAGCGGCGCCGACTTAAACACCACACTTGATGGTAAAGCAATCGCGACGCAACTTATGCAACCGACGCGCATCTATGTAAAGTCACTACTGCAGTTAATGAACGATGCGTCGGTTAGCGCGTTCGCACACATCACAGGTGGTGGAATAACAGAGAACATTCCCAGATCACTTGCGCAATCTACCAAAGCGAGCCTTGTCAAAAACAGCTGGCCGCAGCCAGAAATTTTCAACTGGTTGCAAAAACTTGGCAATATCTCGGAGGATGAAATGCTACGCACTTTTAACTGTGGCATTGGTATGGTTGTCATTGTACCGCCCGATCAAAAACAAGCAGCCATCAACTCACTTGAAGCCAGTGGCGAACAAGCTTTTGTCATCGGCCAGATTACAAACCATGATTCAACTGAAGCTTGCGTGCACTGGAATTAATGATTCCGGAAATTACAGTACTCATATCCGGGCGTGGCTCGAATATGCAGTCAATTCACCAAGCTTGTCTTCACGGAACACTAAAAGCTGCGGTTACCCATGTAGTAAGCAATACCATCGATGCTGCAGGGCTGGACTATGCAAAGCAGCACGACATTCACACCTCTGTTGTACCTCACCAGGAATTTGAAAAGCGCTCCGATTTTGATACCGAGCTTATAAGAACAATTCAACAACACGGAAACCCAGATCTAATTCTGCTCGCAGGTTTCATGCGTCGCCTGACACCGATTTTCACAACGAAGTTTGACGGCAGGCTAATCAATATCCATCCGTCACTATTGCCAAAATATCCGGGTCTGGACACACACGCCAGAGCATTGAAGTCCGGAGACAAATGGCATGGGTGTAGTGTGCATTTTGTCAACGAAGCACTGGACGGCGGACCATTGATTGCAAGAGGTATTGTTCCCGTGTTAGAGACTGATACAGAATCCAGCCTCGCGGCACGGGTCTTGAAGGCAGAGCATCAGCTGTTTCCGCAGATAGCCCAGCTGGTTCTACACGGAGGTTTAGCGTGTCTGGATAGTCATATAAAACTTAACGATACGACCCTGAGCAGCCCTCTAGTCTACTACTATAACTAGAGGGATTCGCGCTAAGGGCGCTTATGGCACCCGGCACCGCATTCCAACATTTCAACCATCGAAGCCAAAAAATGAATCACACAATTCAAAAACTCTGAATATCTCATACTGGTTATTCAGCTTTTATGCAGTTCCTGGAACCTATTATGGTTTATATGCCAATATTTATCCGACCGACGCTGACAGCGATGCTAATCGCCTGCAGCCTCGGTGTGTGCAGCCTTTCGGCAACATCGGCAAGTTCAGATCTGACCACGACGACTGAAGCCAACTCGACCATGCCGAAGTTTTCGATTAACTACATCGTTGAGAACGATTACGTCAAAGCGGGGGAAGCAGTTTTTAAACTGTCAAAAGCCGCCAATCGATATCAATTAGTATTAGAAACCAAACCAACCGGTATGTTTCGTTTTACGAAGAAGGGAAAGATACGTGAGATAGCTGAGTTGTCCTCACTCAATCCGCCATTCTTGTCTGAAAAATACTCCTACACAAACTTTGGCGATCAGAACAGAAGCTTCACCTCTGTTTACGATCGCCAAACAGGCGAGGCGACTGTAGTCCGTGGTGGAAATCCCACAACCATACCTATAGATGCTGGTGCTGTAGACAGGCTTTCAATGACTCTCGCCATCATGCACCAACTGCACAACACGCCAGAAATAAAAAAATTCGCTATTAATTCCGTAGACAATAACGGCATGCAAACTTTCAGCTTTGTTTCTCGCGGGCAAACCCAACTGAAAACCGATATCGGCACCCTCACCACGACGCGCATAGACCGACAACGCAGTAACAGCAATCGTAATACAATCACCTGGTTTGCAGCGCTGGAGCCAGGAACAATCCCGGTACCGGTTCAAATAGAACAATATAAACGTGGCAAATTAACCGCACGCTTGAAAATTACTCGCTATACCAGCGAATAAACCGTAGCACGGAGGGTGTTTTTCAAGACGACTAATGCCAATACCAAATCGTTATAAGAACAGCACCGAATTAAAACGACGCATTGCAGCAGGGTTTTTAGTGATTAGGCAAAGCAATTCTAGCTGAAGCACGTCTTGCCGCACTTCCTTTGCAGAAGTTCTTAAGGGCAATTAAGATTTAAGCAAACAACAATCAGAAATTTTTCTGAATCTTGGCTCTCACGCGATAATCTGATTCATCTTCAAGCTCACCGGATTGCATAAACGGCATCAGAACATCCGCAGTCAATTTGAAGCTGTCACCCGCCCATTGCAGCCCGGGAGATACGTACCACTGTTGATTGTCCAATGCTTCATCAATGGTATCGTTTTCAGTAGTACTAAACTGACCTCGAAGAGAGACTGTCCAGAGCGGATCACTACTGTCCAGGCCGGTTAGCGCAAAGCGACGCCCAGTTGTGACTCCAAGGGACCAGAGTTCATTGTCTTCAGAAACTTCCTGACTGTTAGCTGAGTCATCGGTGTAATTGCGAAAACCCAAATCCACTGAGCTGTAGTTTTCCGGACCAAGGCGGCCGTAGTGAATCCCTAGCTGCCTGCTACTGACGAATTCGGACTGACTGTCAAAATCATCTGTGCTGGCGACTTCAATACCGGCAGAATATGAAAGCCCGTCAGTCAGTTCATTCATGCGAATTTCGCCAGGCTTTAAAAAATCAATCCGGTCAAAGGCGATGCCGCCCGACCAAACGGTGCTATCGTCATCAGAATCCTGATGCTCGCCTTCCCCAGCCGACAACTTGAACAGCAGTTCCTGACGAGCTTGATTCCGCACACCAGGGCCGAAGCTCACCTGGTCGGTACCGATAAGCCGGTATTGAGTGCCGGCAGCCAAGGCACCAGCGCTCGCGTCGAGAGCATGGCCTTTTCCTTGACTATCGTCTCGACCATATGCGTTGCTTGCGCACAACATAGCTGCTGCGAGGGTCGCTACGGTTGGCAAATACCGTGGTGAATTCATCTCTATCTCTTTACATCTGGCGCAAAACACGCCTCGGGGTTTAAACTCAGACCGCACTTCGTCGCTATGATTCAACGATTGGCGGACGTCCATGTTGTAAAAATAAGACAACCGGTCACAATTGAGATAATAACGCAGTCGCACTGTCCAATTTGTTGTAGAACATTAACTTTTATACACAATCGATGTCAACTCAAGTTGTTACTTTCGCGCAACATGGAGACAATTATCTACAATGAATTCCAGTACTGAAGACGGTCCGACGAGCCAACACCCGGAAACTGAATCCGCCGAGCCCGAGAGCAAGTCGCAGCGCAAACGCAACGCTCAGCGGATTACTGAACTAGCCAGCCAGCTTGTACAAATGAAGCCAAAAGTTCTGGCAGCATTGCCGCTTGAGCCGGAAATCCACGAAGCTATCTCCCACTGCGCAGAGATTAAATCCCACGGTGCGCGGAAACGGCAGCTTCATTTTGTCAGTAAGTTGCTACGGGAAACAGAAAACATTGAGCGACTACAGGCCCGGGTACTGCATCCGGACCTAACCAAAAAGAAGCAGGCGATTACCAACCCGCATTTGGAATTCAGAGACAGATTGATAGAGGATTTTGCTGGCACCGCAGACGATCTGCGCGAGATTTATCCGACCATTGAGCTACAAAGAGTCCGACAGTTGGTGCGCAATGCCCACGCGGAACACAAGAAAGTACAAGATGCAAACCAGAAAACCGGCACAGACAAAAGGCGCGAGGATACAGGCAGCGAGGACGCAAATACTCAACCCGGAATTCAGCCAGAGATTCAACCAAGGATTCATCCGGGCAATAACTCACAGACCGCCAACAACACTAAATCTGCCAAATCGCTATTAAAGCTTCTCACCAAAGGTCGATAATTTTATCGGGAAGTCTCGCTGCGGGTTGTTACATTCACGGTCTTCCAGATTGGCTCCAACCAGCTCCCGGTCAGTGAATAACGCCGTCTGCCAATTTCATCAAGATTGACCCCGATACCCTTTAAAACACCATCAGCCAACAGTGCGGTAATGCCTGCCGCTGGCCCACCAGACAACACACCCAGCAACGGCAAGGCTCCGCTGACACGCGGTAACACATCGATTGTCTGATCATAGGTTTTATCGACGAACCCGGTACTGCCATGAATAAGAATCTCAGCCACCGGACCACTCATAGCAATTGCGTTTGTGTGAGCCTGGCCATTGGCAATTGACAGATTACCGCCAACGCCCGAGTACTCTAAACCATTGTCAGTGAGATCGCGGAAGTCGAACGTCAGTCTTCTTGGCAAGGATTGCAACGCAAACAAGCCGAGTATACGACCAGCTCCTGGCTGTACCGATAAAATTCGACCATCACGCAGATTAAACAACAGCCGCCCTTGCATCAGATTGAGATCGGGTGCGTAAGCAGGACTTGGCCAACTCAATGACAATGCCGCCTCACCGCTTCCACCGGCAAATGAATTGACGTTGGCAATCTCTGTCATTGCAAGACCAAAATCATCAAAACTTGCGGTTAGATCCAGTACTGTTGAGTGGGATGCCACACCGGCATTCAGATCATGTTTCCAGAAACCGCGACCGCTGACCCGCATCGAATTCTGACGCGCGGAAAGTGCTGTAATCTGCATGCCCTGCTCATGCGGTTCAGTTCGCATAGCTACTTTTGAAAAGCGCCAATTATCCCATATCAATTCTGATACACGAATGTCTAACGGCGGAATATTACGCGGGTCAGCTAACGGAATTGTCACCTCACCAGTGGTGCGCTTCGCCTTGCCCGTCTCCCCTAAAGCAATCAGCAATTTTTTGTCGAGCCGGTCGAGCGTCAACACCAACGGATCAGTCGGGCGACGATTTTGTCGCAGCGAAAACTCACCACTCAGCATAGAGCTTTCTACCCGATGCACCTGATTTGCACCGTCCCGGTAGGCGATATAGACAAGATCGTCGAATACTTTCTCACCTATGGCCATCTGATCGGTGCTGATTTTGGCGAACAATGGAAATGCCTCGCGCTCTTCGGCCTCCTTCGACTTAAAGCCCAATGCCAGCCGTACCCATCCACTGGCATCAAGACGATGTGTATCCCCGTGCAGCGCGATACCACGCCACGGCAACACATGGTTTTCAGAGCTGCCCAGTGCGATTGCCATACTTTCAAGCTTTGAATCAGCGCCAGCACGGACTCGTGCTTTCATCAACCCGGGCAACTCAACCCACCAGTCTTTCTCCTGTACACCAAAGTCACGATAAACTTTTGCCTCTCGCAACTCGTTAGAAGACTTATTCAAAGGCACCGGAAACAGAAGTGCAGTTCCCGCCAGATCGCTGCTTGCGGTCAGCTCCACCCGCGCCTTCTTGCTGTTTACCGGACGCGTCACATCGATATCTATGTTCCAGTTCGATGTGCCTGCGAACTGATCAACCAACGGAATCCCATAGGATTGCATAACACTCGCCAATGCCACCGGCCCGCTAATACGGATTCTATTGGTGTTGTTTTTTGCGTTGCTTTCCTGAATTGCATTGACTGCCAGAGGCAACCCTTGATATCGCACAAGCATGTCATCAACAGTTACACCCTGACGATTGAATCCCAACTTGCCGGTTACTGATTCCAGATCAATTCCGTAATTACTGGAACTGATCTGTGCATTATCGAGAATCATTTCGCCATCAACTACCAGCATTTCTCGCAGCTCTTTCTTAAGCGGCACCCGCAAATCAAGAGCGAGCCGGGAAGTACCACTACCGGTAGAGTTGCCGAATATCTTGCCAATCCTGGGCGCTAGCGGTCCGGTTTGAGCAAAATCGAGCATATCTACCACCGGGCCAATAGCATTAGCCTGTATCTCTAATATGGCTTGCCTAAAATTCGGCAGAAACAAGCGGGCATCACTAAAATCGGCTTCACGAATCGAGCCCTGATAAACGCGGCCTCGCATGGAGGTTGTGCTGAAACTAACGTTGCCATCCATTGCAGTCGCTGCAGGCCAGTCCGGCCTGAACTTCAAAGTTGTATCGACAAGGTCCGCCTCGGCATAGAAGTGGCCCTTGCCGTTAGCTGGTGAAAAATCACTGAGGTCTCCCTTGACTTCCACTCTGCCGCGAACGGCATCACCATCAACTATTGCAGTCTGCAACCAGTTACGTAGCTTTGGTTTTATAATTCGTGTTGGTAGGTAATCTTTTAATCGAGCTATGTTGGCATTAAGAATTGATGTATGTGAGTCAAGCAGAGTCGATCCATCTGAAAAACCACTCATCGAAAAAGCTGACACAGTTTCAAAGTCCCGTGAGGCTAATCGAAAGTCTTCAGTCACTATCTTCCATTGCAATCCTGAAGCTGCTTCAGCGCTCTCGGGGCGCGCTATACCGGGGTTTGCACTTCCAGGGTTCGCACTTGTTGCATTGGCTTTAACTCTCTGAGCATTTCCAATCGCATCAGACGCATCATTACCACTATTAACTAAAAAGCCAAAAGCCCCGTCAATTGAAATTGCCGGTAGCGGTGCTTCATACAATTCAGGCAGCGCGAGAGAAACAATCTGATCATCAATGGATACCCTGCCAACCCCATCTTCAAAAACCACTGACGCTGTCAAATCACCAATACCTGGGGTTTTATCAAAGGGATCAACGGTAAGATCCACAGCGTGAAATCGCAGCTCGGTCAAAGCATTTTTGTTTTCGGAAAGTATGCCGCTGGCTTGCCAGTCTGTCAGCATTCCGCGGCGCAACGCATGAGTTCTAATCGGAAGATCATTCGGTAACATGGCATCCGCAAATGAAAACAACGGCCGAAGAGACTGCAAATCGATATCGGGGCCAGTTATAGAAAAGTACTTTTCGCCTGAGTTCCGCGTTACCTGCATTTCAAGGCCATCAAGCCGTACTTCGCTACTATCCGGCTGCGCCAACAATCGATTGAAGGTTAGCTGCCAACCAGAATCCAGACGAAACCAATCGAGATCAACATCGAGCTGATCAGCTTCAATGCTGGTATTAAACGTGCCAGTAGATGAGGGTTGCTGCAAAGCGAGTTCAGTCGCCGTCGCGATCACCCGCATCTTGTTTATTCTTGTGCCATTCCAGGCTCCCCACACCTGCACGTCGGCAAGTCCCGCATAGGTTTGCTGCGGTTCTCTCCATAGTTCCGACAGCTCTGCAATGTTTAATCCTTTGGTGTTGACATAGAACTGCCCGTTCCATTCATCGATGCTGTCCGCCTGTCCGGTAAAGTCGAACGAGGCAAGACTGTTCTCACCAATGTCCCCTGGCAATGCATTGCTAACACGGATTTGATGCACATCGCCATCGTTAAACGCTCTAATATTTACATTGTCTACTTTATATTCGCGATTCTTTAATGCATCAACTAATGTAATGTCACTATCGAGTATTGAGATACGCTCTGCATTAAATAACCAGCTCAGCACACTGTGACCGCGATCTGCAATATCCTCAGCTTTTTCTATTGATGCATTGCCCTGACTATCATTTTCTTGGTTGCTATCTGCCAGCGACTTATCCAAAGACTTATCATCGGGAGCGCTGCGTCGACGCAACTGTTTACCCAGCATACGCAACCGTCCCTGACCTTCGTAGCTCGCTTCCAGAGACAGATTGTTGAGCTCCACGCTTCGAACACTTAACCTGCGCTGCAGCAATATATCCCGCACGTTTAGTTGTAGCTCTATCTCGGGAAGCTCCAGTAGCGTCCCCGCACCATCCGCAGAGCGAACTTGCACGTCTTTTAAGCTGGCATTGGCATCGAATCGATTCCAGACCAAATCGATTTCACCGATCTCTACCGGACTTCCCACATATGAGCTGACCAGACCTGCCAGCTCTTCGCTGTAGTCTTCACTGTAGAACACAGCAAGCCGGATACTCGCCGCAAGCAGCGCAATCAGAATGATAAGAGCTGCGAGCAGATAGAGTATCCACTTACCGGTTTTAGTAAGTGCGTTAACTACCATGTTGCTATGTGGAAATCTCCGCCACAATTGGATCGATGGCGTTCAGGTTAGTACAGTTAGAGAGATATAGACTTAACGCAATTATACAATGACTACATCATACTGATCGCGATTATACATAGACTCGGCCTGCAGCCGAATGGGCTTGTCTACAAAGGATTCCAGCTCGGCAAAATAGTCAGATTGCTCATCCAGAAACATTTCTACAACGTCGGGTGCTGCAACCACCGTGAGAGATTTAACATCAAACTGGCGAACCTGACGGATAATCTCCCGTGAAATTTCGTAACAAACTGTCTCGGCAGTGCGCAGCAACCCTCGGCCGGAGCACGTAGGGCACTCAGAACAAAGCGTTTGCTCAAGACTCTCGCGCGTTCGCTTACGTGTCATCTCCACCAGTCCAAGTGATGAAACTGCACAGACCTGGGTCTTGGCGTGATCCATATCCAACGCCTTCTCCATCGCGCGCATTACCTGTCGCTTATGTTCGTCGACAGTCATGTCGATGAAATCAATGATCACGATACCGCCGAGATTACGCAGTCGTAATTGACGGCAAAGGGCTTGCGCCGCCTCCAGGTTGGTTTTGAAAATGGTTTCCTCAAGATTGCGATGGCCGACAAATGCCCCGGTATTGACATCGATCGTGGTCATCGACTCTGTCTGATCAAATACCAGATGACCACCTGATTTCAATTGTACTTTGCGTTCAAGTGCCTTTTGAATTTCATCTTCCACACCATACAGATCAAAAATCGGGCGCTCGCCTGGGTAGTGTTCAATGCAATCCAGAATTTCAGGCAGATACTCCTCTGAAAAATCCCGCGCTGATACAAAAGTCTCGCGCGAATCAATTCGGATTCGTTCAACTGACACGCCAACCAGATCCCGCAGTGTTCTCTTTACCAACGGCAGGTCTGCGTACACCAGATCACAAGGCTTGGCTGCACTGATTCGGGTTTGAATTGATGCCCAGAGCTTTTTTAGAAAAACCACTTCACCGGCAAGTATCTCTTCGTTCACTCCTTCAGCCGCAGTACGAACGATAAAACCATTTTCAGATTCTTCTGATTCTTTTAACCGCTCGACGATACGACGCAGTCGTTCGCGCTCTTCTTGGTCTTCAATCTTCGCAGAAACACCAACTGAATCGTCGCCAGGCATGTAGACAAGATACCTTGATGGAACAGTCAGATTGGATGTTAGTCGCGCGCCTTTGCTACCGAGCGGGTTCTTAATAACCTGCACCAGTATGCTCTGGTTTTCACGCAATAATTCTCTTATTGGCTTGTGCGATTTTTCACCATTGTCATCAATCGACGCCGCACCGGCAATATCAGACGCATGTAAAAATGCCGCGCGATCCTCGCCGACATCAACAAACGCTGCGTCCATACCCGGCAGCACCCGCACAACGTTGCCAAGATACACATTGCCAATCAGTGTTTTCTTGGCCCGCCTCTCGATACAAACTTCTGTCAGTACGCCATTCTCGACGTTGGCAACGCGGGTTTCCTGCGGGGTAATATTGATCAGGATTTCTTCAGACATACAGCATCATAGTTTGTTTGTCTGAGGTTGCCTACGATAAGTGTTAATTATGTGCAGCGGCACTGTTCGCACAGCTGGATTTTCAGGTTTCGGCCAGAATTTTTCTGCCAGCGCTTTTCCGCCTGAGCGCTCCACGGACTGAATCCTGCGATAGCGGAAATCCCTTGAGACCTGTTGAGCAGGATCCGGCGAGGGACCACTTAGCTGGCGGTATCGGACCCTGACAACACAGGCATACCAAAGTGCTTCAGCAGTACTGCCACCTCATGCAGCGGCAGGCCCACTACATTGCTGTAAGAGCCATGAATCGCTTTGACGAATGTTGCACCAATGCCCTGAATGGCATAGCACCCGGCCTTTCCTTGCGCTTCGCCACTATTCCAGTAGGCGCGTATTTCGCTATCTGTCAGCAGACCGAACTCGACCCGTGTTTCGCACACTACGCTTTTCGGCTTACCACCGGTCGACACAGTAACCCCGGTGAGCACAGAGTGTTCTGTTCCGGAAAGTCGTGACAGGGTTTCTATGGCCTGCTCGAGACTATCCGCCTTGCCCAGTACCAGATCATCAATTGAAATTGTCGTGTCCGAACCGATAACTACAGCATCGGGATAGGCATCTGCCACCACCTGACATTTCTCAAAAGATAGTCGTCGCACATAATCAAAAGCAGTTTCCCCAACGTGACGTGTCTCATCAATGTCTGCAGGCATGCATTCGGGATCAAAACCAATTTGTTGCAACAAAGCTTTGCGCTGCGGTGACGATGAGGCGAGTATCAGTGCGCGTTCAGTCATTGGAATTGGATTGTCCTGCAAAGGTTCATGCGTTTACTATTTAAGCCCGATGATATGGATGATTATTCAAAAGGCTTATTGCTCGATAGATCTGCTCTGCAACAATCACTCTTACCATTGCATGCGGAAAAGTCATCTTCGATAAAGACCATTTCTCGTTGCACTGATTCAATACCAGATCAGACAGTCCATCCGCGCCACCGATTATCAATGCCAGTGACTGTGAAGACTCTTTAAATTGTTGAAATTTATCCGCAACGCTCTGAGTACTTTGAAGCTTACCGTGTTCATCCAGTGCAACCACATAAGCGCCTTTGGGAATCGACGCAAGCAACAATTCCGCTTCTTTTCTACACACAGTAGTGCTGTCTTCAGAGTTGCTTCGTCGTGGAGATGAAATTTCTTTTAAGGTCAGTTTGCAATCACGACCAAGGCGTCTGGCATACTCTTGGTAACCGTCGTTGACCCAATTCGGCATTTTAGTGCCTATAGCCAGCAAGGTGACATCCATCGCTATTTTTCTACGATGCCCAGGTTTTTACGACAATGCCCGGGTATTTTACTAAGATGCCCAGGGCTCTATACCGCAGCCTGACCATCTTTAATGGCCATATCTGCTGTATACGTGGTTTCTTTGTTGCCATTTTCTTCGGGATCGGCCACGCCCCACAGCTTTTCCAGTGCATAGAACTCGCGACTGTCTTCAGTCATCACATGAGCAAGTACATCACCGAGATCAACAAGAATCCAGTTGCCATCAGTCTCCCCTTCCATACCCAAAGGCCGGACGCCTGCCTCTTTAGATTTTTCCACTACCTCGTTAGCGAGCGACTTTACATGGCGCTGCGAGGTACCGGTGACAACAATCATCCAGTCCGTGACTGTGGTACGGTCAGACACATCGAGTACAACGATGTCCGTTCCCTTCATATCTTCCAGTGATTCAACAGTGAGTTTTTGTAATTCCAGTGCTTTCAATGGCAACCCTCAAGATTGATAAAGTTTGTGTTCCGAGATGTATTGTCGCACAGCGTGAGGCACCAAAAACTGAATATCCGCCGCCTGATTCAATTCGCTCCTGATTCTGGTGGATGAAATATCCAATTGTGTGACCTGGCACAGCGTGATTTTTGATGCATATTCACAGCTCACAAGCGACTTTGCGAAGTCAGACAGCACCTCTCCGGGTCGTTCCATCACCGCCAGATTCGCCATTCCGAGCAGTTCTTCCCACCTGTGCCAGGTGTCAAACACACTGAACTGATCCGTACCGATCACAAGCGTCAGTTCAGCCTGCGGAAACTCGCCCTGCATCTCTACAAGCGTATCGAAAGTATAGGAAGTTGTCCGCCTTTGGATCTCACGCGGATCAATAATCAAACCCGGGCTTTTGGCAATAGCAAGCTCGAGCATATTGATTCTATCTGCAGCACTTGCTTGCGGACCTTCTTTGTGTGGCGGATCAGCAGACGGGATAAATCGTATTTCATCTAATCGAAGTTGCTGATACACCTCAAGCGCTGTGCGCAAATGACCAAAGTGCACTGGATCAAAAGATCCGCCATACATCCCGATCGATTTTACCAACCCCTTCTTAAGCGATCCGGTCTGCACTACTTTGGCTGACACTGGCTCACTCAAAGCCAGGGCTTGAAAAAATTAATGACTGTGACATCAACGAGTCGCACCTTCGCCATACACAACGTATTTCTGAGTCGTCAGCCCTTCAAGACCCACCGGGCCACGCACATGCAGTCTGTCAGTACTGATGCCAATCTCTGCACCTAAGCCATATTCATATCCGTCTGCGAAACAAGTTGCCGCATTAACCATCACAGAACTCGAATCGACCTGCCTGGTGAATTTGCGCGCACGCTCGAGGTTGGAAGTTATGATCGCATCAGTATGACCCGAGCCATAACTTTTTATGTGATCTATAGCCTGCTCCATAGAATCTACGGTTCGAATTGACAAAACCGGTGCGAGATACTCCGTCACCCAATCTTCATCTGTGGCGTCAATCGCATCCGGCAATAATGATTTAGTCTTATTACAAACACGCACCTCTACGCCTTTTTCTATCAGTTTTTTATTCAATGCCGGTAGAACATCTGCAGCTACGGTTTCATTCACCAGCAATGTTTCCATCGCACCGCAAATACCATAACGATAGGTCTTTGCATTAAAAGCTACGCTCACTGCCATTTCCAGATCAGCGAATTCATCAATATAGATATGACATAACCCTTCAAGATGTTTTATCACAGGCACGCGTGCATCTTCACTGATTCGCTTTACCAAACCTTTACCACCACGTGGTATCACTACATCAATGTGATTCTGCATTTGGATTAGTTCGAGTACTGCAGCACGATCAGTGGTCTCGACAAACTGAACAGATTCATCTGGCAAGCCCGCAGCAGCCAAACCCTGCTTTATACAAGCAGCTATTGCGATATTTGAATTAATCGCTTCAGACCCCCCGCGCAGCACAGTGGCATTGCCAGACTTCAAACACAATGCAGCTGCATCTGCTGTGACATTAGGGCGAGACTCATAGATGATTCCAATTACTCCTATTGGCACACGCATCTTGCCTATCTGCAAACCCGATGGCTGAAACTTCATGTCACTAATTTCACCGATCGGATCAGGCAGCGCGGCAATCTGGTGCAAACCAGTAACCATGCCTTCGATTCTTTTAGGTGTCAGTTCAAGCCGGTCAAGCAGTGCTGCAGCCAAGCCGGAATCACGCCCTGCCTGCATGTCTTTTTGATTGGCATCCACAAGGCTTGAAGATGAATCCTGAATTGCCTGGGCTATTGAGTTCAGCGCTTGATTTTTTGTTCGCCCGTCAGCATCAGCCACAAGCTGGCTCGCTTTACGCGCCTGCACACCCAGCGCCTGCATATACTCTTTGACTGATAAGTCTGTTGCTTTATTCACGTTGATTCACTTTCGTCAAAACTATTGCTACGGGTAGCTTAAGCACCTACAACTAATTAATGCCAGCCTGGTTAATCTCGCCCTGGTTGATATCACTTTAGTTGATATCACTTTAGTTGATATCACTAACGCGCATCAATGGCCAGCGCGAACCGCTCAAACGGGTAACAAACCCGGCAATTTCAGTCCACAAATCACCGTGCGCCATACCTTTTGACAGGAGATCAAGGTAGCTGCAATCCGCACTGGCTCGCAGCCAGAAGAGTCGTTTGCGCTCACGAATGATCTTGCCAACCAGAGGCTGCTTGTTTTTCCAGACACCAGATTTAAACATTGCCTGCGACGGGTTCTCTCCCTGATCAATCTTGCTTAATACCGAATTGATTTTGCGTACTTCACTGCCCAAATGCCAACAGATCAATACAGGTGAATCACCCGCGGATCGCAGACCATTGAGTACTTTTATAGCACGGGTTGTTTCACTACCGAGTGCGGCATCGATTAAGTCAATGATGGTGTATCTCGAACTGTCTGTCACACTAGCGAGTACCTGTTGCGGACCAACTTTCTGGTCTGCATAGAGAATTGCGAGCTTTTCAATCTCTTGTTTGGCAGCCAGCAAGTTACCCTCCACCCGCTCAACCAGTAATTCAACTGCAGTCGCTTCTGCCTGTACACCGCAAGCCCGTAGTCGATGTTCAATCCAGCTACGTGTTTTGGCAGGTGACAACGGCCAGACTTGCATAGTGACCCCGGCTTTATCAATTGCTTTAAACCAGGCGCTGGTTTGGAAGCGCCCTTCCGGCCTGCCGGTGGTAATCAACAACACAGTATCTTCCGGAGGTGACTCGCACCAATTTTTTAACGCTTTGGCGCCTTCAGTACCAGGCTTACCAGAAGGGATATGCAATCCGACAATTTTTTTATCACCGAACAAAGACATTGTGTTGCCGGACATCGCGAGCGATTGCCAGTCAAACGACCGAGCGTTATCGACTTGATATCGTTCCGTGCCTGTAAAACCAGCTTCGCGGCAGGCAGCCCGAATTTGATCCGCAGCTTCCATCAACTGTAGCGGCTCCTCGCCACTGATCATATAAACTGGCGCAATACCCTTTGCGAGGGCCTTTGGTAGTGTGTCTGGGTATACGTTCACGCCGCTATTTTACGCTTAAATTTGCGCGCCAGTGGCTAAATATGTTCCACGATGTCGTTGTAATGATCGGAACGCGAAATTCCAGAAACCACAGATCACCCGGCATGTGCAAGCGATGGACATTGCAAGTACACTCGCACAGATTCAAAACCGACTCGCGCCCAACTTGATCTACCCGACACTCAGAAAGCTTTTTTTTAAACTCCCCGCAGAACGTTCACACGACCTTGCTCTCAAAGCAATTGCCAAAACTCCTGCTCCGATTCTACGGGCCATGAAAAACGGCAAAGCTGCGGACACATCCGCCCGTGTCATGGGCATCGATTTTCCGAATGCTGTCGGACTGGCAGCGGGTCTCGATAAAAACGCGGACTATTTCAGCGGACTCTCACAATTTGGCTTTGGCTTTATCGAAGTCGGCACGATAACTCCGAGGCCTCAAAAAGGTAACGAAAAGCCCCGCATGTTTCGTCTGCAGGAAGACAGTGCCGTAATAAACCGAATGGGATTTAACAATAGAGGTGTGGCGTATTTAAAAGCTCAAATCAGCAACACTGAGTACAACGGTATCCTCGGTATAAACATCGGTAAAAACAAAGACACACCTCTGCAAAGCGCTCATGAGGACTATCAGCAATGCATGCAACAAATCTACACACTGGCTGACTATATTACCGTCAATATTTCATCACCTAACACTCCCGGCCTTCGCGATTTACAAGTCGGTGAAGCAACCAGAAAACTGCTGTCAGAAGTCAAAGCCACCCAGCAAACACTGACCGACAAACACGGTCGCTATGTTCCTGTAGCGGTAAAAGTCGCACCAGATATGGATCCGCAAGACATAAATGACTTTTGTGACACCGCCAGAGCGTTGCAAATAGATGCAATCATCGCTACTAACACCACGCTCTCACGACCAGACCTCACCTCCGATCATGCAGATGAAACCGGCGGACTGAGTGGCAAACCAGTGACAGATCTAAGCCGATCAACCATTGCGCAACTGGCGCAACGGTTGCAGCAAGAGATACCAATCATTGGCTGTGGTGGCATATTTTCCGGTGATGATGCGGTGGCACATCTTAGCGCCGGCGCATCACTGGTACAGATCTACACCGGATTCATCTATCGCGGCCCCGAGCTGGTTACTGAAATCCGACAGTCAATAACTGACGCACAATAAAAAGGTTAAAACAACAGCAATGGCTGACTACGATATATTCAATGGTGATGCAGACGGCATCTGCGCGTTGCTGCAATTACGCCTGGCCGAACCGCGTGATTCAAAGTTGATCACCGGTGTAAAACGCGACATTGACCTTCTGAAACAAGTATCAGCTAAATCCGGAGATCGAGTAACAGTTCTGGATGTATCGATGGACAAAAACCACGATGCATTGGTTTCAACGCTCGATGCAGGTGCTGATGTCATTTACTTTGACCATCACTTCCCCGGTGACATACCATCCACTGAAAATCTGAGCGCCTACATAGACACAGATGCTGAGATCTGCACGGGTTTGCTTGTGAACAAATATCTGGACGGTGCCCATCTGCGTTGGGCAGTAACTGCAGCTTATGGTGACAATCTACACAAAGTCGCAGAAGCTGCAGCTGCCCCTCTTAAACTTTCAAAATCTGAACTATCCCAGCTTGAAGAGCTAGGCACACTGCTTAACTACAATGGTTATGGCGCTACTGTTGATGACCTGTTTTTTGCACCAGATGTTCTATTCAAAAAATTACTGCCCTATGAAAACCCGTTTGATTTCATTGCAAGTGATGAGAACTTCAAAGCCTTAAAGCTGGGTTATGAACAGGATATGGCAAATGCCAAAGCAATTAGCCCGTCACTTGAAACAAAGGATTGCGCACTCTACATGTTCCCGGAGGAGAGCTGGTCACGCCGTGTTGGCGGGGTTTACGGCAATGAACTCGCACGTGAAAATCCCGATCGTGCACATGCTTTATTAAGCGACATTGGCAATGATAGTTACCAGGTAAGCGTCAGAGCACCTGTCAATCGACGTGACGGCGCTGATGAGCTGTGCCGACAGTTTGAAACCGGAGGCGGACGTAAGGCTGCTGCTGGCGTGAACAAACTACCATTGACCGAGCTCGATAGATTCAAGCAAGCCTTTGAAACACAGTTTCAAGTCTGAGCACACTATCGATTACGGAACAAATCACTGTATCGAATTAAGCACTCATATGCACAATCTAACTTTACCTACTAGCCTGGATAATTTATCAGGCGACAGGTAAATATTGGCGAAATACTATGTATACAGTTCCAAACCACTTTATTAGCACCTTTTTCAAAATAGCAGTGTGTCTATTCGACGCCAGAAGAAAATCTGGCGTCACATCTCGGCCGATCCTCCTCGGCACGTGGCGGGCCACGTTTCTCAGACGATTGGCCGACCTGTTTAGCCAGATTTCCTCTGGACGCCGAATCCTCATGAATAATCCAGGCTAGATGTCGAAAAGCTCCCAACCCATAGAATAAGGACCGCATAATTCAGACAAGCACTCATCTGGTGATTTTATTCCTCGCATAATTTACCGGTGGTTTACTGTTTAACTACCATCAACTTCAAGATATTCCGACGGCTGACTATCAGGAACACCGTATCCGAAAATAGCCTGATAACTTCAAGCAATCGTTATCAGTTCAATACCTCACAGGTCAGCGTTGGGGCACTTGTTCAACGCCGGTTCAGCCTTCAAAACAGTGTGCGGTTCTCGTTTCTCAAAAGAGATGAGATACACTGCCGATCACACCCGTTATTTCGCTACAGAAGTTACACTTTGCACTCAGATTCCAAGCCTGCAATCGGATATGATCGTCGAATCATCATTTTTACAGCACCTTATTTTGAGAACAGTAATGACGAATTCTCTCAACCAGTGCCACGGCCGTTCAGCAACAGTTGGATTTTTACTCCTATGTTCACCGGCTCTGTACGCAAACGGCGCGGGCTACCATCCTGCAACCGCGATACCCAACCTGCAGGAAATGCTTGAAGAGGCAGCAGGCCTTGCAGCGAGCGAAGAAAATCTTGTACTGCGTCGCAACACACAAGCAGCACCGGTAACCCTTGGCCAACCCGCGCTTTTTGGCCAATGGTCAGACGTTGTTGACTGGCCAGTCATTGCAGTACATGCGAACCTGCTTCCAAATGGCAAAGTACTGGCCTGGGACGCCACGCCGGATGACTTTGACGATGATCCTCACACGGCAGAGATATTCACTACCCGTGTCACATTGTGGGATCCAATAACTGGTACGCACAGACAAACCAACAATGACACCAACTCGGATCTTTTCTGCGCAGGATCTGCACAAATGTGGGATGGTCGAGTGCTATTCGCAGGTGGCGACAGCGGACGCGCAGGTCTTAATGGCCCACTGATGAACACCAGTATTTACGACCCTGACACCAACAGCTGGCGGCAGGTAACTAACATGGCAGCTCCCCGGTGGTATTCATCAGTAGCCGCTCTTGGTAACGGTGAGTTACTGACCTACGCCGGAACATACTTTCCCGACCCGATTGCAGAAGTATTCCAGCTCGACGAAACATGGCGCTCATTGTCCTCTGTTCCCCTGACTGATGGTTTATCCGAATACTATCAGTGGATGCAGACAACACCGGATGGCAGCGTTATGACCTTTGGTCCGCAAAACCGGATTGCGACCATAGAGACCAATGGTAACGGTCAGCTTACGGAAGGGCCGTTGCGAGACAGCTTCCCGGAACGTTGGTATGGCAGTTATGCGATGTACGATGTCGGTAAAGTTCTGGTAACCGGTGGCACAGAAAGAGACGGTGGCGACTTCTCATACGACTCATCCGTCATTATAGATACCGCAACCAGTCAGACCACAGATACCAGCGCGATGATCCACCCGCGCTCACAACATAACCTGACAATTCTCGCAGATGGGTCTGTACTTGCAACCGGTGGTAATACAGATGGCGAGACGCTGATCAGCTTGGATGCTGGTGTTTATCAACCCGAGATCTGGTCCCCGGACACAGGTCAGTGGCGGGAAATGAACGATATGCAGATCAACCGTCAATATCACTCAATAGCACTCCTTTTACCTGACGGACGAGTTCTTTCTGCCGGTGGGGGTTATTGCGGTGATTGCACACAGGTCGGATACCACGAGCAAAACGCAGAAATTTTTTCTCCGCCCTATTTGTTTGCTACTGGAGATACGCCCGCCGTAAGACCTACAGCCTCTGGCGTACCAGCATCCATCGACTACAGCCAAACATTTGAAGTCTCCAGTGATCAAGCAACACGAATAAATAAAGCACACCTGATTAAGCTCGGTGCTGTTACCCACTCACAGAATCAGGATCAACGCCTGGTACCGTTAACTTTCAGTGAATCTAACGGTAGTCTGCAATTGCAGACACCCGACAACCGAAACATCGCACCACCAGGTAACTATTTGCTGTTTCTGGTGAATGACGATGGCGTTCCATCTACAGGTCACACGATCAAACTCGGCCAGCCACTGCTCACATCCGGCCAGGTAGTGAGCAAGCCTATGGGAAGCAATCAAACTGATGAGTATGTTATCAACGCCGCGGGCGCTGACAGAAACCTGCTGGTAACGCTCGATACGGCCGATGTGAATGGCTCTCTACAAGTTTCCGGCGTCGATAACAACAATCAAAACACAGCAGCCTGCTCTGTTTCTATTGTTGCCGGCCAAACGACCGAATGCATGTTAGAAAATGTCGCTGCTACCCGATGGAAAATCCGTTATACCTCACCAGTCGATAGCACCTATACCCTGACTGCAAACCTCAGCACCACACCCAATTCAAGCGCTATACCTGCAATCAATACCGGAGCAACCCCTACTGGCAGTGGAGGTGTAGTTACTAACGGTGGTGGTGGAGCAATATATACAGGTGGCGGCTGGTCTCTGTTGCTGTTAAGCAGTCTGTTGGTATTTACACAGCGACGTAGACGAAACCTTAACTAGTGTAGTGTGACGCTCAAAGCACACTAGTGGCATCCACTGCAAATCACCGCTAGTATTAAGTGACTTGTTGGTGGAGATAACGATTGGGCATCTGGCTGATCTACTACGGTGTTACAAGCGAACACCACGAAGAATACCTCCACTGGTTTGAAGGCCAGCATATCGAGGAAAAACTGGCCCGCCCCGGATATGACTGGGCCTGCCACTACGAAGTAACACCGCAGGGTGTACCAGACACAGCAGATCACGCATACCTTGCCCTATTTGGTGCAGACTCTACTCGCGTTTTCTTTGATCCCAGTCCTGCACAAATAAAACCCAAACAAGATGAACTCACGCGAACTATGATCAGCTATCGGGTAACACCGTTGGCAACAATAGTATCGCAGGAGTGGTGTGAGTATTCCGCCTCACCTGACAGTCAGCAAACCACGCCAGATGTGGTTAATTCCGAGTACATTCGACTTGGAATTTTTAAACATACTGTAGATGATCAAACTATTGTCGCTTGGTGTGCACAGGACCATTTTCCAAAACTCGCCAGTTCAGAAGAATTAGTAGTCGCACGAAAATGTCTGGCATCTTTCGGTAAAAATAGACATATGGTGCTTGAGGAGTACGCAAGTGCTATCAAATCGACCGGACCATGGCAGGAACTGCCGAAAGATAATCTCTTAAAAGAACCGTTGACTGCCAAACTTAGAGTATTCAGGCGATCAAGCTAAAGCCGGTACATTTTCGTAGGGGGCATAAGTGTATAGCGCATCCACCAAATTTCCGCACGGAACGCCACCTAACTTACAACGAATAAATTCGCTTGATAGACTGAGAGTTACGTATCTGACGTGCTGCACATTGGTAGATGCGCTTTATGCTTATCTTCCCTACGATGACACTCTGCACCATACAGATCTGCATGCAACTGGTAACTATCAGCCCTTGCCGTAAGAAGAGGTTCACAACACACCGTTAGGTTAATAACTCACCAACATGTGCTGCAGCACTACGGCCCAACGCCGCCAGGTTATAACCTCCTTCAAGCATAGACACAATTCTACCATTACTGAACTCTTTAGCGATTGCCTTTAGCTCGGAAGTTATCCATACAAAGTCTTCTTCTAACAGGTTCAGACCACCCAATGGATCATCCCGGTGCGCATCAAAGCCGGCTGAGATAAAAATCATATCGGGTGCAAACGCCTTGAGTGCCGGCAGACAATCGGCCTGCATTTTCTTTTTGAAAACCTCGCCGTCGCTGCCGGTATCCAATGGGATATTGATTTTACGGCCCGGTACATTCGGACCAAACTTACCTGGATAAAGCGGATGTTGAAATGATGAACAGAAAAACGCATCTTCGTTGTCACCGATTAAATCTTCAGTGCCGTTACCATGATGCACATCAAAGTCGATTATCGCGACTTTGCTAATGCCTTTTTTCTGCAACGCATAAAGGGCTGCGATTGCTATGCTGCCGAAAAAACAAAACCCCATTGCTGTAGTTTTCTCTGCATGATGACCGGGTGGGCGAACGCAGCAGAAGCTGCTTTCAAATTCCCCGTCTGTCACCAAATCAACCGATTTAATACCTGCCCCTGCTGCGAGCAATGAGGCACGAAGGGAATGCTCATTCATTGCGGTGTCAGCATCCAACTGTACAGAGCCGCTCGCCGGTGAGGCATCAAAAATACTTTGCACATACGCTTGTGGATGCGCCAGTATAAGGTGGGACTCTTCAGCCTCCGGTGCTTCGAACTGCTCTAGTGACTCAAGCAAACCAGCAGATGACAGCGCATCGAGAATAGCCCCGATTCGGGCAGGCTGCTCCGGGTGCCCGGGTGCAATTTCGTGCTTGACACAATCCTGGTGGGTAAGTAGCGCGGTCCTGGTCATGACGAACTCCGATTTGGGAATCTAAAAACACAGATTACTTTATTAGGCGGATCGAATCAGCCCATCGATCAGATCAATCCGGTACAATCTCCACCCGTTTCAGGCAACTGCCTGCGGGCGAATTCACCTGCCGATCTTCCTGATCCAGGCAAGTCAATAACTCACCGGGATTTATCCACATGTGGTTCAAGTCTGCCAGCGTTTTTCACTTTCTAAGCAAATGCAAGCTCACACCCGAATCACTGGAAGAATCGTTGCAGGCGCACGCTTTTCAGACAGTTAACAGCCGCCAGTTGGCAAGCTATGGCTGGGTACCGCCGATGGGTGAAGGCAGTGAACAGCTGGTGCATACCACTTCCGGATTTATGTTGATCAAAGCGCGTCGTGAAGAACGCATTCTGCCGTCCAGTGTTATTGCAGAGCACATGGCAGAGCGAATCCAGGCATTGGAGGAAAAGCTCGATCGAAAAATTCGCGGCAAGGAAAAGCTGGATATACGCGACAACGTAGTGATGGAACTAACACCACAGGCTTTTACTCGATCAAGCTACGAGCAGGTGCTCATCATGCCGGAACAGGGACTGATGATTGTGGACAACGCGAGTGCCAAGAAGGTCGATCAATGCACTTCTCTACTGAGAGAGTCTGTTGATAAATTACCGATCAAACCGGTCCAGACAGACGTCGGCCAGGCACCACTTTTTACCCGTTGGCTAAAGGGTACGCGCAAGGTACCAAAAGACCTCGTGCTCGGTGATGAATGTGTGCTGCAGGACGACAACGAGATTGCCGGCTACATTCGCTGCAATAAGCAGGACTTAACCAGTGATGAAATCAAAGCCTTGTCAACGACAGGCAAACAGGTTACACGCATGGCACTGGAATCACAGGAAACACTTTCATTTGTACTGGATGAAGAATTCGTATTTCATAAAATTAAATTCACTGACACAGCCCCGGATGATGGCGCTGATGTCACCGATCTCGATGCTCGTGCAGTTTTCGATAGCAATGTGACTCTGATGGCACTGGAATTTTCGACGCTGTTTCCCGCTATGATTGAAGTATTCGGCGGCATAAAAGAAGACTGACTACTGCCGTGAACAAGCATCTCCTCATTGTTGCTAATACACCTTCGGAGAATACCCGGGCACTCGCCCATGCCACACTCACCG
Organism: uncultured Granulosicoccaceae bacterium; assembly: GCA_938020525.1. Taxonomy (GTDB): domain Bacteria; phylum Pseudomonadota; class Gammaproteobacteria; order Granulosicoccales; family Granulosicoccaceae. The sequence goes on from CALIHW010000003.1 coordinate 31,166, forward strand.
GTTGCAATCATCCAGATATAGAATCAGTAGATGCGATACATATTCCTCCACTTGAAGTAACTGCTGATGATGTGCTCCGGGCAGACGGAATCATTCTTGGCACCACGGAAAACTTCGGCTATATGTCGGGTGAATTGAAGACCTTCTTTGATCGAATATACTATCCGGTCATTGAGCAAAAGCAGGGCACTCCGTATGCGCTGTATGTACGTGCAGGGCTCGACGGCACTGGCACACTCTCGGCCGTTCAAAGAATCGTTACAGGACTAAGGTGGAAATCAATTTGCGAGCCGGTATTGCTGCACGGCAAGTATCAGGCTGACTTTGTCAGTCAGTGCGAGTCCCTAGGCACACTAATGGCAGCCAGCCTGGATGCAGGCATCGCATAGACTGAATCTTGTAAGCTTACGGTATTGTCGATGTATCAAGACCACTGCAGGCGGTAAACTCCGGCTATCTACAACTAGCAGGAGCACAGCATGCACTGCCAAAAATTAGCTACAGCCTGTATAGCAGCAATTATTACTACTGCAGTACGACGCACCTCTCAATCATTTGCTTTAGTTATAGCGGTACTGCTGTCACTTAGCGCGTGCAGCACTGCTGAAAAAATTACTGAAGATAACTTACAGAGCGAATTTCCGGCAACGGATAACGAATATCCGACAACTGACAACCTCGGCGTCGAACCTTCTGTCGGCGCTGAGCTGGACGAATCTCCAACGCTAAAGTCTGTAAAAATTACAGATTTCCTGGCACCGGCAGACCCTGCAAAGGATACCGGCCCAGAGCCACTAAACATTACGCTTGCAACTTGGCGTGCAGAGCGAGGCCATGTTGAGTCGCAAGTTGCTCTCGGTTTGGCCTACGCCAGCGGAACACCACGTGTTGAAAAAGATATGCAACAGGCAAAGCTGTGGTTTGAACTGGCGTCACTCAAAGGTGACAGTCGGGCTCAATATGAATTAGGCAAGCTCTTCTACATCGGCCAGGGTACCGACAAGGACTACTTCAACGCGCGAGAATGGTGGATAGAATCTGCACTGAAAGGCAACCTTGATGCACAACAACGGCTTGGGTATCTATATAGCGAGGGACTGGGTGTAGAGCGCGACTTCGAAAAAGCCAAATTCTGGTACAGCAAAGCCGCAAGAGAAGGTCATGCAGAAGCTCAAACACTACTTGGATCTCTTTACCATGAAGGTAATCGCATACCCACAGACTATAGCGAGGCATTCAAGTGGTACAAACTTGCTGCAGAGCAAGGACATCCGCACGCGCAATACACGCTTGCGACACTATACCATGACGGACTCGGCACTCAGGTTGACTACATCCAATGCGCTGCCTGGGTGGATGTAGCGATAGCCAATGGGTTCGATGATGAGTACCAGGCCAAAGCCAACTGTCGCAGTAATTTGGATGAGTTGTCTAATCGCACTGCGACGCATCTGGCAGACGTGTGGAAAAAACGCTACCTGACTACTGGCATATAGTCACATCATGAAAGTAGTCGGTTCATCCACCCAGTGAAAACAACCTGGTGGACACAGCTAATCCTTAAAAGCCAACATTACTGTTGGCTTTTTGCTTTTCTAATGCATTGAAAACGTAGCCAGCTGCATCGGATGGGTGCTCCTGCATAAAACAATGACCACCAGGCACTACAGCAAACTCAATTGCAGGGTTAACCCGTTCAGCCTGTCGAGCAGCTCGAAGAGAAAACGGATAAGTATCCTGCCCCATAAAAATGCTGACTGGCCCCGCCAATTCTCTTACAGACGGCCAGAGTTTTTCAGGTAGCGATGAGAACCATTCTGCCTCCAACGCCGGATCACAACATAGAACCATCTCTGATCCTTCTTCTTTCAACGCATGCTGCACGTAACTACTAAGAGATTGATCAGTCCAGTCTTTAAATATTTTTCTGTTGTGAAAATATCTAAATGCTTCCTGTCGATCAGACCAGCCATTGCGGCGACGCAGAGTAGGTTTAACATACGGATGGAAGGCAGCAGTTAGCCCAAATTTTTTAACAACATGCATAAAAAACAGCAACGGCTGCGGAAACATGATCGGATCAAGCAACACCATTGACCTGAAGGTATCAGGATGTCTACTTGCGACCAACATCGCCAACATACCACCGAGACTATGACCGACAGAATGTAAGTCACGATCATCAATAACATCAGCCGCGGCATGTATTCCCTGCCATAAATATTCTGCTGTTTGATTCCAACCGACAAACTCAGTTGCTGGCGTGCCACCATGACCTGGCAGATCAAACATCAACAAGTCATACTGCTGTGCAAGTAACTCATGCATTGGCTGATAGACACGACCACAGAATCCATTGCCATGCGTGAATAACAAGACAGATTGGTGACCTTCTCTGGTGCACCAGCCAGTTAGCACCGGCCCATTTTCAATATCTATTTCTACTGGGTGGAGTTGCAAGCTGCTATCATTCGGTTATTTCGATTTATCTTTTGCTTTTACGGCTGTTTTATGACTGTTTTTTGGGGCTTGCAACAAGCTTGTTCATCACACGAGCAGCCGCGATAAACCCGAAGCTCGCAGTAACATTCACCAAAGAACCATAGCCAGTATCGCAATCAAGTGTGGCACCCCGTACACCTGGCTTCTTATAACTTACTTCACCATCACCAGTCGGGTAGCGAGCCTGCTCAGTTGAAAAAACACATTCCACACGAAATCTCTGTCGAATTTTGAATCCATGTTTAGCGCGCAGTCTGTGGCGTACTTTGGCGGCAAGTGCATCGTTCCAGGTTTTACTCAAATCGTTGATGGCTATTTTGGTCGGGTCTGTTCGCCCACCGGCACCACCGATCGTGATTATCTGAATTTTATTGCGCTTGCAGTAGTTGATCAGTGCAGCCTTGAACATAATCGAATCCATCGCATCAACAACAAAATCAAACTGCCGGCCGATATATTTTTCTATGTTATTTGTGACCAGCATATCGTCGATGGCATGACAGATACACTCAGGATTAATCAATGACAGGCGCTGCGCCATTACCTCTACTTTTGACTGACCCACAGTAGTGATATCTGCATGCACTTGTCTATTTATATTGGTAGCGGCTACATCGTCGTGATCAATTAACGTTAGCTCGCCTATACCACTTCGCGCCAGCGCTTCAGCTACCCACGATCCCACTCCACCTATTCCAACCACGCAGATATGGGATTGCCTAAGCTGCTCAAAAGCTGCAGCGCCATAGACTCTGCCTACTGCAGAAAACGCAACATCGTCTGTCATTTGTCTTGCTGGTCTGATCCAGGCCTATAACTATTATTATCGGGTTCCGTAGATCCGATCCCCGGCGTCACCAAGACCTGGCACAATATAGCTGTGATCATTCAAGTGATCATCAACGGCGGCAGTATAGATCGGCACATCAGGATGCGCTTTCTGAAATGCTTCTATTCCTTCCGGTGCTGCAAGCAAGCAAACAAAGCGCATATTATTAGCACCACCTTCTTTAAGACGGGTTACCGCAGCGATAGAAGAGTTTGCCGTCGCCAGCATGGGATCAACAACAATCACCAAACGCTGATCCAGCTCAGACGGCATTTTGTAATAATACTCTACCGCCTCAAGGGTGTCGGGATCGCGGTATAGACCGATATGACCCACTCGTGCCGATGGAATCAAATCGAGAATACCTTCAAGCAGACCATTGCCGGCGCGCAGAATAGAAACCAGGCACAACTTTTTGCCAGACAACACAGGTGCTTGTGTTTTTGTCAGCGGTGTTTCTATTTCAATATTCTGCAATGGTAAATCGCGCGTCACTTCGTAGGCCAGCAAGTGGCTGATTTCGCGCAATAATGTCCTGAAGGTAGAAGACGACGCTTCGGTGCTTCGCATTAGCGTCAGCTTGTGCTGAACCAGCGGGTGATCTATTACTGTAACATTAGTGACAGACATAAAAGGTATTCCCGAATTACTTTGCTGGATTTTACCCTGTCACCACATACCGCGCGACTGTAAATACACTTAAGAGATTCTGTCTCTGATAGTTCGCAGTCAGTAGCGAGGATTTGTCAGATCACGAAACGAATCGTTAAAGCGAGGACGTTCGTAGCGATCATCATAGAAAATGGGTCGATCTACCACGTACCCACCCATTGAGCCAGACTGAAAAGTAACCACCGCTGTACCCATGACTGCCGCCGCTGCAACACCTGCAATAGCGATTTTTATAATGCTATAGGGTCGCTCACCGCGAGTTTTACCGTTACGGCCATTGACCACAAAGCGAAAAGTCTTGCCTTTGAAAGTAAAAGCAGCTGTCCACAGGGGTAACAGTACATGCTTGAAGGTAGTGTTGGAATGGTTGGTGTTCAGACGATGAATTCGTTGTTGATCACCGCCAATTGCCTGAGACACATCACGACGTATAGTCTGCTGCATAACACGTTGCGCGTGAGTAAAACCCTCGTCCAGTGCTACCTGATAAACCTCACTCTGAAAACCACTAAGATATTCTTCTGTATAGGGCACCAGCTTTTCAAGATCCCAGGGCTCAAGCCAGTCAGTGATCTTGCGCGGCAGTGTTTTAGTCGCACCAATTAACAGATCATCAAAGTGTCTGTCTGTTCTGCCACTAACCGGAGTCCAGCGAACTTTGGGCACCATGCGGGAACGTCGGACATAACGACCATTCTCCATCACTGTCACCATACGTCTTACGTAGTAAACATCACCTCGCTGTCCGGTGTAGGAAGTTGCCGTGTCGCTGTCATATGTCCAGTAGGGTATGTAGACGCCTTTAAGGCTTTTGCCCTCTCGAGCATGATCTTTAAGTTTAGATGGAGCAAACCAGCGGCTTTTTATCCACTTGCTGTAGGCTGCAAACGCCTCGTCCCGATTGATCGCAAACGGCAGCAGAGCTTGAGGTGAAAACTCGTGAACCTCACCGGTACTGGTGACAACACTGGTACCACAAAAGGGACAGTCTCCAGAGTGCAGACTTTCATCAAGGTCAAACTGAGCGGCACAGTTTGGGCACTTCAGAAGCTGTTCCGTCTTTCCGAGATCACGTGTTCGCTCTAGTTTCTCAAGCCCCTTTGGCAGCGAGAGTTCGTCTATTGCGACATCCGGTATTTCTATCTCGTGGTGACGGCCACAGTAGGTGCACTTGAGGTCATCTGTGCCAATGGCATAAGCCAGATGACCACCGCAATTTGTACAGGGAAAGCGCGATTCTGCCCTGGAAGATGGTGCGTCAACAGGCGCTCCGACGCTGCCTTCAGCGTCGGGTACCTGCTTGTACGTCAGATAATCTTCGAACGGGTTACTCAACCGGTCTGCTTCCCATTGCCTGGCTATTGGTAACTAACTATTAGCTAAGCGGCAACGGAGGCGGTGCTCCAAACAGTTCACTCAGTTCTTCTACGTCACTGGCCATCTGCCAGTCCGCCATGCCACTTGCCCAAACCAGTGAGCTCGGTGCGAGATCACCATTCGCCAATTGCTGCTGCAGACCTTCAACACTGTAAGGCCCGGTGGCATCGCCATTAACCGCAACATGATAACGAGTGCCTCCTGGCAGCGGCGGTGGCCCGCCTCTGCCCGCGTTGCCTTGAGGTGCACTCTGATAGTTACTCTGGTTTTGACTCTGGCCTTGACCGGGGCGTTGATAGTTGCCTTGTGGTAACTGTTGCTGACCCATGTTATTGGCCATTTGCTGACCCATTGCCAGACCTGCACCCATACCGATACCAGCACCTGCAGCACCACCTTCACTACTGGCACCCGCTTCAAGAGCAACACCAGTCTGGTAAGTCATATATCTATCAAGGTTACCGACCATACCTGCACTGGTCCGCTTATCAAGCGCTTCTTCGACTGAAGGGGGCACTGAGATATTTTCTACCAGCAGCTTGGTCAATTCCAGACCGTACTCACCAAACTCAGGCTCAATACGTTTACCGATGATGTCACCGAGTTGTTCATAGTTAGCCGCCATATCCAGTACCGGAATACCCGCGGCACCGACTGCCGATGAAAAGCGCGAGGTAATCAGGTTGCGCAGCTGGTCACTGATCTCTTCAACCTGAAAGTTACCATCGGTTCCAACAATCTCACGGATGAACTTCAACGGATCTGTTACCCGCACTCCGTAGGTACCAAAAGCACGCACCCGTGCAGCGCCAAATTCAGCATCGCGAATCATCAGTGGGTTTTTGGTACCCCACTTCAAATCAACAAAACGCTTGGTATTGACGAAATAAACTTCAGCCTTAAAAGGGCTGCTGAAGCCGTGATCCCAATTTAATATGGTGGACAGCACTGGCAGGTTTCGAGTCTCAAGCTCGTACATACCGGGACTGAGGACATCAGCTACCTCACCTTCATTAACAAAAACCGCAGCCTGACCTTCACGGACAGTCAGCTTGGCGCCGTACTTTATTTCGTTACCATAGCGCTCAAAGCGATAAACCATTGTGTCACTGGTGTCATCAGTCCACTCAATGATGTCTATAAATTCGCCAAATAGTTTGTCAAACAAACCCATTTTTATGCTCCTGTAGATGTTGCGCGTGCTTGCGAGCTAGCAGATACGAGTTTGCTCTTCAGTTCGCTTTCAAGTTGTTGCAGTGTGCGTTCTGCTTCCTTTCGCTTAACCTTGCCTTCATCCGCAATACGCAGACTTTCTTCAATTGTCGCGATCAGATTCTCATTAGCACGCTTCACGGATTCGATATCAAACACCCCGCGCTCCATTTGTTCGCGGACTTCACGATTGGCAGTGCGCAGAGTCTCTGCATTTTTCTCCAGCAGATCATTTGTTAAGTCTGTAGCGGACTTTACACTCTTCGCTGCCTCCTGTGACCGAAACACTGTCACAGACTGAGCTAACTGTTGACGCCATAATGGCACGGTGTTGACAAGGGTGGAGCTAATCTTCGATACCAGCCCTTTGTCGTTTTCTTGCACCATACGAATACTCGGCAGGCTTTGCATTGCCACCTGACGTGTAAGCATTAGATCGTGAATACGTCGCTCAAGATCGTCGCGAGCAGTGCGCATGTCACGCAACTCCTGCGCTTTGAGCACGTCGTCAGTGTTTTCTGCCGATTTGGCAAGCGCTGGTAACTCGACAGTGTCCAGCAGCTTGAGCTTTTCTTCACCTGCGGCAATATAAAGCTCCAATGAGTGGTAGTAGTCGAGGTTGGCATCGTATAAACGATCAAGACTGGCAATGTCAGTTAGCAGTTTGGTTTTGTGGTCTTCAAGGTTATCTGTGATGGTATCAATCTGACGCCGCACCCCTTCGTACTTTTGCACAAACTGCACTGCAGGTGAGGCGCGTTTGAACAATCTTGCGAAGAACCCCTGCTTCTTATTCGGATCGAGACCGGCAACATCAAAACCTCGTAGCACAGTAACCATGTCGTTGAGCTCCTGACCTGCGGGACCGACATCTTTGTTGCGCACACCTTCCAGCATGTTGTCACTGATAGTAGTCAACTGCTCCTGAGCACCACTACCATAAAAAAGAATGCTGTTCGAATCACCGAGATCAATGTCGTTCATCAGTTCTGTGATACGGGCGCGATCAGTCTGATTGGCGCTCTCCATCGTCACCATTTCATATTTGAGATCCGGTGATAACATTGCATCGAGCTTGGCAACATCTTCCTTTAAGGACTCATCTGTCATTGTGGTTATTGATCTGTTTTCAGAATCTGGCATATTCACTCCCCTGATTAATCTCGGGCTCGGTTACGGTTAATGCTGCTATACAAGTCGCTTGTACATCTGCGGTGTTTGATAAAAAAATCAAACACCCTCTTTTTCAAGTTGCATTTGTAAAACTTCAATCTGAACATCAAGCTCAGTCAGGTTATTTTCCAGCAACTTGCCCTTCTGTTCTTCAATCACAGTTTCTATGGTTTGCAGTACATTGCGAAAATTATCTTCAAGCTCGCCGTTGTCACCGTACTTATGGGTATCAGCGTATCCCTCAGTGACTCGTTGAGCACCGTCCAGATAGGTTCTTAGAAACTTTCTTGCACGCCTTAGATCACGCGGATCATCTTCGACGATATCAGTTATCTCACGCACGCCTTTAACGATATTCTTGAGCCGATCTTTCATTTCCACATTGTGGATACGATCTCTCGCCGCCTCTATTGCCAGTATCTTTTGATCTGCCTCATCAAGTATCTCAATAACTTCTTCTGACGTTACTCCAACCGCTGGCATGTCAGGCGCATTACGAGAAGGGTCTGTTCCGTAGGTGAGAACTGCACCCACTCCCGCTGCAACCCCCAGTAGCAGGCTGCTGAAAAGTGTGATTTTTGCACCGAGTAACGCACCGACAAAGATCGCTATCCCTACAATCCCTGCACCAATCATTTTATAAGGCACTGTACTGCTGCGACGAACAATTTTGCGCCGTTTCGCTTCCTGCTCAATCGCGAGCCCATTGCGCACCATGGTGGCGGCCAGCATACAAAGTGCAAAGCACACTGCAAAACCCAACGCGCTAGAGCTATTACCTCCAAGCATTCGCCACAGAGCCAGAAACAGCATTGGCATCGGCAGCAGGTACAAAAGAAAACCCCTCGCTGTTGGCACTCTCACTGGATTGTCAGGGTCGTATTTTTTCGCCCCGCCTCGTTTCAGCTGACTCACTTAATCACCTTCACGTTCGGTCCGTCACCGCCGGAACCCATTACCCTCTCAACCGAAGGGCCTAATAAGCCAACACAGGAAACACCGCCGATCGAGCACACGAGCATCACTACACCGATCATTTTTTTCAATTTTTCAGGCATTCAAAAGATCCACTTCAAACCTGCATTTAGATGCGGTCAGACTCAATATTTTCAAGTGATTTCAGGTAGATGTACGGTTAGGCTACCAACAATTACAAGCGGCATTTTATCAGGTTTCAGAGGCCGCTTTTGGTCGCAATACATAGCTTGATTCAGAAACAGTTTTAAGACCCCGTTGCCTAAGGTTACCGAGCTGTTCCTCGCCACTTAAGGATTCCAGTAAATCAACCTCAAACCATTCTTCATAATGGTCTCTGACTTCAGATTCCGGCACTGAAAAAGGCGGTCCCTTCATTTCTTCCTGATCGTAAGCTATTGTAATTAAGAATATTTCTGACCCACCCGGTAAAATCGATCGCAAGTGATCAGCGTAGGATTTTCGCATTAACGGCGGTAAGGCGATTAACGCTGCTCTGTCATAAATACGGCTTACTCGAGTCAGATGCTCAGATTGCAGCTTGAAAAAATCCCCGGCATACAGAGTCCAGCCAGGAGCTCGAAAAACAGTTAAATCGCCATCCCGCTCACAAACGGCATCTATTGACTGTTGTTTACAAAATTCTTCAAGCGCTGAAATGCTTAGATCGATTCCTATGACATGGTGGCCATACTCATGCAGCCACATCATGTCGTGGCTTCTGCCACACAGCGGTACAAACACAGTTTCACCTGATGCAGCACCGGCAGCAGTCCAGTGCTTCCTGAGAAAAGGATTGATGTCTTGTTGCTGCCATCCGGGCTGATCTGATTTAGACCAGGCCTCGTGCCAAAAATCATGTTCCATAAAGTAAGCCTCCCATCAGCCGATATCCGAGACGTTCAGTTGAAGCCAGGATGCGGACTGTCACCACCTTCTCGCCGTTTGGGGCTATTTTAACAGATTGGCTGGTGTCACATTTTTTGAGGTATATTGAATGCGGATAACGTCTGCATTCAAAGTACTACATTCAGTGTGTGTTTCAGGCACACGGTAATCGAACATAAAGGCAAAGCAAATGTCGAAATCAATTCTCGTCACAGGTGGTGCCGGCTACATAGGCAGCCACACAGTCAAACAACTCGGCCAACAAGGCGAGAAAATCGTAGTACTCGACGATCTCTCTACCGGCTTTGAAGACAGTGTTTTATTCGGTGAACTTGTGGTCGGTAAAACCGGTGATATGGAACTTGTCGATCGCATCATGACCGAGCATGGCATTGATACAGTGATGCACTTTGCTGCTCATACAATCGTACCAGAGTCAGTGGAAAATCCACTCAAGTACTACAACAACAATACTGCAAGCACACGCAACCTGCTTGAGTGTTGCCAGAACAACAAGGTTAGTAACTTTATTTTCTCATCTACTGCTGCCACCTACGGCGATGGTGATGGCAACCCATGCACTGAAGAATCCGCAACAGCACCAATCAATCCGTACGGCATGTCAAAACTGATGTCTGAGTATATGATTGAAGATCTCGCCAAAGCCTGCGATATGAAGCATGTGATTTTGCGCTACTTCAATGTAGCCGGTTGTGATCCCGACGGTGAGATCGGTCAGTCAACTGTCGGTGCGACTTTGCTGGTTAAGGTTGCGGCAGAAGTAGCTGTAGGCAAACGACCGGAAATATATGTATACGGCACAGACTATCCGACAGCAGATGGCACTGGTGTACGTGATTATATCCATGTTGCAGATCTTGCCTCAGCACACATTCATGCACTGGACTATCTGCGAAAAGGTGGCGAGTCAACCCGTCTTAACTGTGGTTATGGTCACGGCTACAGTGTTCGCGATGTTCTGAACACAGTTCAGAAAGTAAACGGTGCAGACATTAAAATCGTAGAGCATCCACGTCGCGCAGGCGATCCGCCAGAACTGATTGCGAATGTAGATAAAATTCACCGAACTCTCGACTGGACACCGAAGTACGATGATCTGGAAAAGATTGTCGCAACCGCAATCAATTGGGAAAAACATCTTTTGAAAAAAAGCAAAGCTGCTTAATGATTAATTAACACACCGCTCTTAATTGGTAAAAAAACCGCGCCCAGAGGCTGTACTGCGTACAGAGACAGCCGCGGTATTTTTTTCTACAACTAGCCCGGTTTATTCATGAAAATGACGGCATCCCGCTTGATCCTTGATTCCACAGCGAATTTTTTCTCTTGTAAATATCAGTAAGCCAAGTAAATGAAAACATGGAACGCGAGAAGGAAATGCCCTGTGAAACCAATGCGCTGCGCGCTATGCTCGCCATTTCACGAATAAACCGGGCTAGAGCAACACAGTATTGAAACTTACAGGGCAAGATCCAACATCAAATCTTCTGTGTGATTTCTTCGCTGTACAATACTGTTAGAAATCATCTGATAGTGCGCTAGCTGATCTGCCTCCGGTAAAGCTCTAACATCCGCTGACTTTACTTTAAGCGCTACAATATCTGTCATTACTTCAACGTCGCTATCACACCTGTTAGCGTGCAGGAAACCTATCTCACCAAAGCAATCACCAGGGCCTATAACAGCGCTTAGGTTGTTGTGCCCTGAAATACTGGCGACTCCTTCGATGATTACGTATAGATGATTGTCAATCGTACCTTTACCAAGCGCTGTCGTGCCGGCATTGAATCGAACGATCTCGCTAACCGATGCAAAGCATGCAATCTTGCGCTCACTGAACTTTGAAAAGAATTTAAGTTGAGAAATTACCGGCACCCAGCCAGCCAGTTCAGGCTTCAGCATATCGGGTGGCGCCATCTTATCAAGCACGTCTCCAAGAGCTTCCGCCATTTCGGCACCACTCGAGTATCGCTTGCTCGGGTTCTTGGCAAGACTCCGAGCGACCACCTTCTCCAGTTCCGAAGGCAGATCTTTGCGAATAGAAGTCAACAACGGTGCAGGCTCATTAAGAATAGCTTTGAACAATTCTTTAACTTCTCGAGCCTTAAAGACTTGCTGGCCTGTGAGCATTTCGAATAAAACTGTACCAAGCGAATAAATATCGCTGCGTGGCCCAAGCTCCGAACCGCTCACCTGTTCCGGCGACACATAATTTGGCGTGCCAAGTGCTGGTCTGCCAGTACCGGCGGCCTCATCAGCAGTGGTGCTGATAGCAATTCCGAAGTCCAGCAGTTTTACCGATCCATTGTTAGCTATCATAATATTTGCAGGCTTTATATCGCGATGAACGATGCCTTTGTTGTGCGAAAAATCGATCGCTTTGCAGACTTCCGCAATCACGCTGACCACTCTATGTGGAGACAGTTGATCTTTGCCACGTCCATACTGTTTCAGCGATACACCCTCCACATACTCCATAACGAGGTAGTTGAGTGGCCCATCGATTCCTGCATCATAAACAGTGACAATATTCGGGTGAGATAGCCGACCGGCAGACAAAGTCTCTGTGATAAATGCTTTCTGAGCACCGGGCATTTTTCCGCTCTGCTGGTCAAGCGTTCCGACCTGGGAAATTTTTATCGCTACATCACGTGACAGGATTGCGTCGTAGGCACGGTACACCACACCGCAGGTGCCACTGCCAATTCGTTCCAGCAGTTGATACTTTCCAACCTTTGCCGGTACTTCGAAATCTACCGGTGCTGTTTGCTGGACAGGTGCTGCTTGTTGGGCGGAAACCAGGCCCGCGTCCAATCGATCGGAATCCAATGCCTCCGGAGCGACTGAGTCAGGGTTTACTGAAAGTGTATTTTGCATCATCTATTTCTTCTTTTGTTCTGTATCGCAGATGTCATCGGAGGCCATGCCAATCCGCTATCCGGACCCTGCTCCACTTTTATCCTTATAAGCATAGTCAAAAATTGGTTGTACACAGGTGCAAATAACTCTTTTGACATGCAAAAGCGCTTTTTGAGGCAAATTGACCCGCATTCATCACACAAAACCATCTTTCGGGTACTGCCAGCGCGGAGCCGATCAACTACAAATTCTGTGCCAATATTTTAGTCAGAAACATCTCAACGGAAGAAAGGGCTGAGGATAGAAAGGTCCGGAGGAGATGAACCTCTTAAAAGGCAGGCTGACGAGAAATACCAAAGAAAATGTAGGGCGACCATCAAATTTAGTCGACACGGAAGCCGGCTCTACCGATTAACAGCGCAAATGACTTACAACTATTCGCTAACCCTGCTCGATATGTCCTGTCCATCTGATACAGGCTTTGCGGATGGCGAAATACTTTCAATCACGATCAGGGTCAACAGCACCAGCACAACTGCGAGACTAATTCCTGTAGCAAAACCAACATTCACAGCATGCTTAAGAATGTACGCAATTACTGCCACTGACCATAAATCCAGCGCAATTATAAGATACACAGAAAGCTCATACTGAGCAGTATCGGTTGCTGCAAAAAAAGCAGGCAAAATGGGTAGTGCAATCGAGTAAATAACCGCGCCACTGCCACAGATGGCGGCGAATGTCTGTTGGAACCGATTGGGCATCTTAAAAAACAACAACAACAAATAGACCAGTACAGCTGGCACAATAAGTTCCAGAACTACGCGAAAGATCGAGTAATACTCGGAGCTGACAATCGCAAATTTCAACAAACCGACAAGTAGTGCAAACACAACCGAAATCAACAGTACGATTTCAGACGCCGGTAAATTTTGCGGTGGCGTTTTAAACGTCGCCACAGACAAGAACAATAAAAAAATATCTTTTAAATTGTGCATGTAATTTTCTGACCTGGTATCGACCAGAAAACAACTTTCCGGAAGTTCGCGACCGCATCATAAATCCGCCTGGTACACGGTAGCAACAATGTTACTATAAACAGACACCCTGCTCCGCGACCGAAGCGTTATATGAGTGAAGAAAAAATTGTCTACACAGCAGGTGGTGCTACCCCTCTGCACACACGCTTTCGGGGGTTCCTGCCAGTTGTAGTCGACGTCGAGACGGGTGGTTTTAATTGTCAGACCGACGCTTTGCTTGAAGTCGCGGCAAGCATTATTTCGCAGGATGAGAACGGCCTACTTATACCTGAGCCTGTCATCAGCACACACGTCATTCCATTTGACGGTGCGAATATGGATCCAAAATCAATGGAGGTCAATGGCATCGATCCGTATCATCCTTTGCGCGCAGCTCGCAAAGAACAGGACGCGCTGGGACACATATTTACACCCATCAGAAAGGCTGTAAAAGACGCTGGCTGTAATCGCGCCATTCTGGTTGGCCACAATGCATTTTTTGATTTGAGCTTCATCAACGCATGTGTGGAAAGAAACGGTATCAAACGAAACCCGTTTCATCCATTCAGTAACTTCGACACCGTATCCCTGTGCGGAATGGCATATGGCCAGACCGTCCTGGCTCGTTCAGCTCAAGCAGCAAATCTTGGCTGGAGCACCGCAGACGCCCACTCGGCGGTTTATGATACGCAAATGACCGCGCAACTATTTTGCGCTGTTATCAATCGCTGGGAAGAACTACACCACCAGCCCAAATGAGCTAGCCCTCACTCTACCATCTTGGCTCTACCACCCTGGCTCTACCGGCCTGGTTCTAGCAGCTTAGTTCAGCCAGTACGGTAAAGACTCAGCTGGATTTAAAGTACGACCTGCGAATTACTGATTCGCAGATTCTTCAACCATACGGCTAAGTTCACCGCTCTCATTGAGTTCCATCACGATATCGCAACCACCAACCAACTCACCATTTACATAGAGCTGAGGGAAAGTCGGCCAGTCTGAAAACGCTGGCAGCGCTTCACGAATTTCAGAGTCCTGAATGACATTGACATAGGCGAACTCGCGGCCGATGGTTTTCAATGCTTCCGATGTTCTGCTGGAAAACCCGCACATGGGCATTTGCGGTGTACCCTTCATGAACAATACAACCGGATTCGATTCAATATGCTGCTTTATTCTGTCATTAACGTCGGACACGATTATCTCTCTGGGTTAGTCATTCCCGACGATTTCTCGCCAGTGGTGAATTGCACGCTTTTGAAAAATTGCTGTCCCATAAGCATGGGGTAAGTTATCACCAGATTCAAGATTAACAGGGTGTATTTTGGTCACTGTGTGATGAAACCAGCCATGCTCCATGCTACACCCGGGAACGTAGCACCGGGAAAGCGCTTTAGCGCTACAGAATACAGCAGCGCCCTTGCCAACAATCGCAGCCAAATTTACGCCTGGTTTGATTTATATCGGGTACTTCCATAATCTACATCTGTAATTTACTCCTCAACCTTCAGGAAAATTGATGTCCACCAGCAACCCGTCTTCATCGTTGATTCCAGCTTACGCACGATTGCCAGTGTCGTTTGAACGCGGCGACGGTGTGCGTATGTGGGACCGTGAAGGCAATGAGTACATGGATGCACTTGGTGGTATCGCGGTATGTGGTCTCGGCCACAGTCACCCATCTATCACGGCAGCAATCACTGAGCAGGCAAATACCTTGCTGCATACATCCAATTTGTTTGCGATTACTCATCAGGAAAACCTTGCGCAGAAACTGTGTAGTGTCTCCGGCATGGACGCTGTGTTTTTTGGCAACTCCGGCGCTGAAGCAAATGAAGCTGCGATCAAACTAACCCGTCTCCACGCCCGAAAAAAGAACATAGAAAATCCCGTTGTTATTACGTTCAATGGCAGTTTTCATGGCCGAACCATGGCGACACTCGCCGCCACCGGTAACGAGAAAGTACACAACGGTTTTTCGCCATTGGTGAGCGAGTTTTTACATTTGCCTTATAACGATCTCGCGGCAATCAGGAAACACACAGACAACAAAAACATTGTTGCCATAATGGTTGAACCAATTCTTGGCGAAGGCGGCATCGTAGTACCGGACGATGGTTACTTAAAAGAGATCAGAGAAATCTGTAACGAGCAAAACTGGTTAATGGTTTGCGATGAAATACAAACTGGCATGGCAAGAACAGGTCATTGGTTTGCCTCTCATGCAGAGAACATCACCCCAGACGTAATCACCAGCGCTAAAGCACTGGGCAATGGCATTCCAATTGGTGCATGTCTGACCTCAGGCAGTGCCGCATCATTAATACAGCCCGGCCATCACGGCTCAACTTTTGGCGGTAATCCATTCTCCTGCAGAGTTGCTCTGGCAGTGCTTGAAACCATGCAACAGGAAAACATCCCCGACAACGCAAAAACCACCGGAGAGATTCTTAAAACGACACTCACCGAAGCTCTGCACAACAGGCCCGAATTCAAAGAGATCAGAGGTCGCGGCATGATGATCGGCATTGAGCTGGATACCGACTGTACAGGCCTGGTAAATAAGGGTCTTGAAAATCGCGTTATATTCAATGTCACCGCTGGCAACACAGTAAGACTGCTACCACCGTGCAATCTCACAGAAGATGAAACCAACGAAATCGCAAGACGCGTTGCGGACTCTATAGTGCAGCACTGCGAGGCAAAACCTAGGGTTGCTGAAGCATGAGTCAAGACATAAACAAGAACGCACCGAGGCATTTCCTTGCTGAGGATGACCTGACACGCGACGAATTTATCTCCCTTATAAAGAATGCTATCGAGCTAAAGGCCTCATGGAAGCGTGGTGAAATTCGTGAAAGCTTGCAGAATCGAACACTGGCGATGATTTTCGAGAAAGCCTCTACCCGCACACGCACCTCTTTCGAAGCGGGCATGGTACAGCTGGGAGGGCATGCATTGAATCTGTCACCATCAGATTCGCAGTTGGGGCGTGGTGAACCTATCGAAGATACTTCACGGGTGTTGTCACAGATGGTCGACGTTGCGATGCTTCGCACACATAGCCATAGCACTATTGAACAGTTCGCTAAAGTCTCTTCTATTCCCGTGATTAACGGCTTGTCTGACAAACTACACCCCTGCCAACTACTCGCAGACATGCAAACATTTTTTGAAGTTCGCGGCCACATCGAAGGCGCAAAGATCGCCTGGCTTGGTGCTGGCAATAACAACATGTGTAACTCTTTTATTAACACCGCAAGGCTGCTGGATTTCAAACTTAATGTTGCCTGCCCAAAGGATCTCGCACCAGATGATGACCTGATGCAAAAATGCGCCAGCCACATTGAATTGATAGACGATGTTAAAGCTGCATGTGAGGGAGTAGATGTTGTTGTAACAGATGTATGGGCCAGCATGGGTCAAGAGCAGAATTCGGCACAGCTCGCCAAAATCCTGAGTCCATATCAGGTCAACGATGCACTGATGACACTTGCTCACAAAGACGCGATCTTCATGCATTGCCTACCAGCACATCGTGGCGAAGAAGTCACTGCCTCCGTTATAGATGGACCGCAGAGTGTTGTCTGGCAGGAGGCGGGAAACCGTTTGCACGCCCAAAAAGCACTGCTGGAGATGTTGGTCGCCTAAGTCGCGCTTTGATACCACCTTCAGTCACGAAGGGCAGCTTTGTCAGGTTGGCAACGGTTAGAAAATGCGGATCAACACACACTGTGAAAAGATAATCAAAGCCTTGCAGCATCACTAACACTTCGCTGGAAAGAATTTTGCAGCGCTCGTCGATGAATAACCAACACCCTTCTTCTCGATGAGCAAAATGAAATTACCCTCTGTCAGGAAGGCATTCCTGATCCACTTCGGCATTAGCCTGATTATTTTTATCGCCCTAGCAGCAATAATGAGAGTCATCTGGTACCCGGATGAACTCTTCTGGATGGATGGCGGCTGGCAAGGACTGCAGATTATCGCCCCGATAGATCTTGTTTTGGGCCCCGCTTTAACTCTCTGTTTCTACCGCCCATGGAAGAAAAACCTTAAATTCGACATGGCTGTCATCGCAACTGTCCAGATTGCAGCACTCGGCTACGGCATCTATGCCGCTTACAACCAACGACCTGCAGCATTAGTGTTTGCGGAAAATCGTTTCGAAACGCTTTCATTGGCCGCGTACCGCGCCGCCACAAAGGACATGCAAGAAAATGATCTCAAGCCTTTGTCCTTACGCGATTTTGGCAGACGCATGCCGGTCGTGGTGCATGCAGAGGCGTTTGTTGGAGATGACTTCGGCAACTACCTCGCGGACATATTGAATGGATTACCTGAACTTCGCGAACGCAGTGACCGATATCGCGCCATTGCAGATGCACGCGATGAAATTGCCAAATACCGACTCAGTGCCGGACAAGATGGCACAAGCATTGCCACTGACGACAATACCGGTGAGACAATTGAAATCCGTGCTAGCAGCCAATCTGACAGCACTAAGGAAGGTCAGACCGAGCAGAATCCGCCTGAAATCTACACCCTCAAAGCAAAGTTTGAATTCGGCACCATCGAATTTGATCCAGATACATTTAAATGGACCAGCATTGCCCGTGACGCAAAGTAGCAGCCAGTGAAGAACCTCATTCAAAGCAGGAATGTAAAGTCCAACACAGCACATGATTCAGGTGCTAAACTTGCGACATTCTTCCTTTGTTTACCACGTCAGTCCGTGGCTGTTTTACAACCCTCTGGGGCAGCAGCAAACAGGAAGCAGTAAAAAGATGAACCCAACCGTAATCCGGATGCACTAGCCTCGCTGCGGCCTTTAACTCTATGAATTTTCTCTTCCTAATCGCTGCTGCGACCATGATCAGCCTTGCTGTGATCCCGATAATGGTCCGGCTAGCACCGAAGCTGGGCATGATGGACGATCCGAACGAAGATCGGAAAGTCCACGTCACGCCAATCCCGCGAGTGGGTGGCTGGGGCATTATTATCGGAGCACTGATTCCGGTAATCACGCTTGCAGAGCTGGATAAAACAGCACTTTGTTACTTATTCGGCTGCATCATTTTGTTGATTTTTGGCGCGTTGGACGATATCCGCGAGATGGGCCACTACACCAAATTTATCGGCCAGATCATCGCCGTGATACCTATGATCTACTATGCCGGCCTGCACGTTACAGAATTTCCATTCTTAAGCTACGAATTCCCGACCTGGTTTCTTCAGGCATTCACAATGGTTGCCATGATCGGA
The DNA here is from genome assembly GCA_938020525.1 of uncultured Granulosicoccaceae bacterium. Lineage (GTDB taxonomy): Bacteria > Pseudomonadota > Gammaproteobacteria > Granulosicoccales > Granulosicoccaceae. Next base: position 49,958 of record CALIHW010000003.1, read on the forward strand.
GTGATTAACGCGATAAACCACTCCGACGGACTGGACGGTTTAGCCGGGGGAGAAACTTTGATTTCGCTCGGCGCTATTGCACTGATCGCCTATCTGGCACCAGGAAACGACCTGACAATTGTCATCGCACTGGCAGCCATTGGTGGTTTGGTTGGCTTCCTTCGTTATAACACTCACCCTGCAATCGTTTTCATGGGTGACGGTGGCAGCCAGTTTCTCGGATTCACGCTTGGATTTCTCGCAGTACTGCTTGTTGAGCAATCGTCATCAGGTATCAGCAAGACCGTGGTGCTCCTGCTCCTTGGTTTGCCGGTTATAGATATTCTGACTGTACTGAAAAAACGCGCCAAATCAGGAAACAATATTTTTAAGGCGACGCGTAATCACATGCATCATCGGCTGCTGGAAGTCGGCTTCGCCCACAAAGAATCTGTGGTTGTGATCTACAGCATCCACACCGTGATGGTGTGTTTTGGCATCTGGTTACAAAACAATAGTGACTGGCTGATCACCGGACTCTATGTCGTCATGTGTGCAGGCACCTACTATATGCTCAATATGGCGGAGAACAAGGGCTGGCGTCCCGGTGACACCAAAGCACTGAAAATGCTCTCCAGCGGGCTCGATGCAATTGAGCAAAACCAGCTACTGATGCACGGTTCAAGACGCTTTCTGGAAATAGCGATTCCAGGCTATCTGATTGCACTGGCTGTGTGGATCAATGATATACCTCGCGATTTCGGCATAGTTGCAGCTGTTCTGGCACTGCTTCTAGCACTGCAGAATTTCAATGTTCATCCGTTCAAAGTCAATGCACGCCGCGGCATTATCTACATCACTGTTGTTTTTGCTATCTATCTTTCAACCATTGATCGACTTACATGGCAGAACGAATATGCGGTAGTACTTGAGAGGCTGTTCTATGTATCCGTGTGCATTGCTATTTTTCTGGCAATCCGGTTTTCACCGGGGCGTCGAAAAGAAGAATTCAAAGTTACCTCTTTTGACTGGCTGCTGCTGTTCCTGATTGTCGGTGCTTTATTGTTTGCCAAAGACCCGATCTTATTCGGCACCTTCAACGTCAATATCTTTATAGTGGTACTGGCTATTATTCTCTATGGGGCTGAGCTACTACTGGTAGAAAGACGAGAACGAATTGATTTACTCGGCGGTGCTGCATTGATAACGCTATTGATAATAGCGGTTCGTGGTCTTGATTTAATTCAGTTCAACATTGGCTTACAACCCTGACAAAGGGCGAATGATAAGTACGGGCGCAGCGCAAGTATGCGGCCTGACGTTATATCGATTGTAGCGCAACTAAACTACTACGCATCGCACGCGCTACGTTAGATAGCAGGTAACTTCCAACCCAAGCTATCATCTTGATAGCTAAATCTTTATAGATCACTCACTGCAACAACCACTGCAGCATCCTGGGCAACTGACACATCAACAGTAGCTGAACTCATCGCACCTGATATATCAACGATTCCGTAATCAAAAGAGTCATCACCGAAAAAACCTGCAGCAGGTGTATAGGTAAGCACATCTGAGTCATCTACAGTCACTGTGCCATTCGTTGGCTGCAAAACAAAGTCAATCGCCAACACATCACCATCCGGATCTGAATCGTTGGCTAGTACGTCAATTACTACTGGCTCATCCTGATTAGTCACCGCCATGTCGTTCGCGGCAACCGGTGCTTGATTCGCAACAACCGGTGGCGCTGTCACTGTAATACTCACTGCAGCCAGGTCTGTTGCAGCGCCATCACTGATTTCATAGACAAAGCTGTCTGGTCCGCTAAAACCCGCTGCAGGTACATACGTCACCGTGTTATCCGCAGCCACAGTGGCAGTTCCATCAGTGGGGTCTGTGTCTATTGCCACCGTCAATACATCACCATCCGGATCAGTATCATTGGTAAGTACGTTTATTAGTATCGGTTCATCCTGATCAGTAACCGCAGTGTCGTTTGCTGCAACTGGTGCTTGATTAGTAACAACTGGTGGTGCTGTCACTGTAATACTCACTGTGGCCTGGTCCGTTGCAGTGCCATCACTGATTTCATAGACAAAGCTGTCAGATCCGCTAAAACCCGTTGCAGGTACATACGTCACCGTGTTATCCGCAGCCACAGTGGCAGTTCCACCGGAAGGGCCAGTATCTATAGTTACCGTCAAAGCATCACCATCTAGATCAGTATCATTGGCAAGCACGTTTATTTGTACCGGCTGATCCTGATCAACAATCGCAGTGTCGTTCGCGGCAACTGGTGAGCTATTTGTAGATGCAACAGTAATAGAAACAATAGCAGCGTCTGTCCCACCGTTGCCATCATCTACCGTGTAGCCGATGCTGTCTGCACCACTAAAGTTTACATCCGACGTATATTGTATACGGTTGTCCGGTAATACGGTGGCGACACCATTAACCGGTGGAGTGGTCACTGTTACGGTTAAAGGATCACCATCCGTATCCGAATCATTTGCCAGTACGTTAAAGTTAACAACAACCCCCTGGGTTGCTTGAGCACTATCATCACCAGCGGACGGCGGATTGTTTACTACCACAGCTGCTACCGTGATAGTTACAGTGGCAGTGTCGGTTCCACCGTTTCCATCTGCAACCGAATAGGTGAGCACATCAACCCCTGAAAATGTTGCATCCGGTGTATAGGTGATTTCGTTATCAGCCTGCACCGTCGCCGTGCCATCTGATGGAGGCGTGACAATAGATACAGTCAAAGTATCACTATCAGGGTCCAAGTCATTGGCAAGCACGGCAATAGTAACCACCCCTCCCTGACTTACCTGAACAGCATCCGCCTGAGCTTGCGGGGCAACATTGACACTGGCGACACTATTTACTGTCACTGTAACTGTCGCAACAGCTACACCACCGTTTCCATCACTGATTTGATAAGTAAAACTATCGGTGCCGGAAAAACCAGCATCCGGGCTATAGACAATAACTTCACCTTGCGCGGTAATTGAAGCCGAACCGTTTGAAGGTTGTGTCAACACAGACAATGTCAGCGAATCACCATCCGGATCGGAGTCATTTTGCAACACCTGCACGCCAACCGGGTCACCCTCTTCAGTAGATCGAGTATCGTCCACTGCAACCGGTGCAGCGTTGGTATCACTTACCAAAACTGTTACAGCACCTGTATCAGTACCACCATTACCATCGTCTATGACATAACTGAAACCGGCTGTACCGCTAAAGGAGTCTGCCGGCACGAAGGTCACCGTATTATTAGCATTAATAGTCGCGCTGCCGGAGCGGGTATCCACAACACTTGTTACTGAAAGACTGTCACCATCCGGATCACTATCATTGCTCAACACATCAATTACTACCGATGTCTCTTCACTTGTGCTGGCGTTATCATCATTGGCAACCGGTGCAGCGTTGGTGTCACTTACCAAAACTGTTACAGCACCTGTATCAGTGCCACCGTTACCATCATCTATGACATAACTGAATTCAGCTGTGCCACTGAAAGAGTCCGCCGGCACGAAGGTCACGGTATTATCACTGTTTATAGTGGCACTTCCGGAGCGAGCATTGCTAATAGATGCGACAGTAAGATCGTCTCCATCGGGATCCGTGTCATTGCTTAGTACATCAATAACTACCGGGTTGTCCTCGTCAGTGCTTGCGTTATCATCATTAGCATTAGGCGCATCGTTAACCGAACTCACATTAACAGTTACCTGATCCGTGGTTTCAACTGTGCCATCACTAACGGTATAACTAAATCCATCACTGCCACTGAATCCATCGTTCGGGGTATAGCGGACTTCACCACTCGACAGCAACACCACCACACCGTTAGAAGCATCACCAACACTGACGATACTTAGTGCATCGCCATCATCATCTGCATCGTTGGCAAGCAAATTAAAAACACCACTGGTATCTTCCGGTACAGATATTTGATCTACACCAATAACTGGCGCGACGTTAACAAATACCACGTTCACCACAACAGTAGCAGTTGCGCTATCAGCGCCATCGGTGATTGTGTACTCAAAGGAATCCGGTCCAAAGAAACCGGCTTCCGGTGTATAACGAACTGTACCACCAGAAATAACAGTGGCAGTTCCACGCAAAGGGCTCGCTACAGATTCCACAGATAATGTGTCGCCTTCAGCATCTGAATCATTCGCCAACACCTGCACCACAACTGATGCATTTCTATTGACAGAGATATTGTCGTTAACAGCAACAGGAGCATCATTCACATTGACAACGTTGATCGTCACGTTTGCATTTACAGTCAGACCACCTGAGTCTTGTACAGTATAAGTAAAGTTGTCCTGACCAATAAAATCCGCCCTAGGACGATATTCAATCAGCGCGCCATTACGAATATTGGCGACACCATTACCAGGACCATTACTTATACTGATTACATTCAGAGGCAGCGCATCCGGATCGAAGTCATTATTCAAAACCGCAAGTTCCTGAACACCGGAATCTTCATTTACGGTGAAGCTGTCGTCTACGGCCACAGGGCCGGCATTTTCACTATCAACAAAAACTATTTCCACTCTCACAGGGTCACTAACCGGGTTCACACCATCAGTCACCCGGTAGGTGAAGGTGTCTATGCTCAACCCGGAGCTGTCCTCCGGCGGCAGTTCATTGAAAGCCTCGTAGACAAAACTGCCATCAGCCCCAAATGTTGACCGAAAAGTCGATAGGTTGGAGGCATAGGTCGGTAACTCGACTAATTCAGCGCGCAGGCAAGTATTAGTTATGTGCTCATCATCCTCATCGTTGGCAAGCACACCCTGGCTTCCATCAGCTTTAAAACATCGATCATCATATCGAACACCCGTTCTTTCTATTCTGCTTGGATAAGTTAGCTGAAAAGTATCTGGCGCTGTTACCGGGGGTGCATTAAGGCCAACATCGAAACAGAACACAGCACGCACGGGCTCGGTAATTGATCCGTCCCGGTCAACCAGACTGACATCATATTCAACACCGATCGGCGCAAATAGCGGCGGTGGAATCACCTCCAGTGCATCTCCGACCGGCTGAAATGTTACCGAGCAGGATGGCTGGTCGAGCAGACAGGCTGCAACCAGGGAAGTAGCTACGAGTGAGTCATCAGCAAATAACCCGGCGCACTCAGGCAGACTGCCTTGCCGGACAATGTTATTGCTGACCCGCACTATGCCAGTGTCATCACCGGCAGGAATTCGGATAATCGAACTGTCACCACCAAGCACGTCGCCGTCATTGAGCTGCAGGTTCGGCAGGGTGTTGCTATTCCGATCGGCGGAATCATCGTCAGACGCGCCACCACCATTACTGCAGGCAGCGAGGACGGTGGCCGCCGCCAGCAGGATACCGGCTCTCAACAAAATTAATGACATTTTGGCACTCTTGTTTGATCTTTAATTGTCATGACGCAATATAGCCTCAATTGCGGATAATACAAAGCAGATGTGGTGAAAACTTTCGTGTCTGGAATGAGAGCTAAATCTCGTTCACAAAGCAAGGAAACAGGCCACACAGCAACTTTGTATTACCTTATTCAGTCATTTTCTGGCCGAACTGACACATCTGCCGAATTCAGGCAGCATATGCCATCTGCTGTATCGATCCGCAAATTGCCGTTTGTATCAATGCCGGCTGCACGACCGTGAATACATTCACTCGCCACTTTCGCCATCACCCAGGTACCGTTCAGCGCATCGTACTCCTGCCAGCGAGCAGACAGCTGAATCAACGCACCGGGAACATCCTCAGACACCACAGACAGCAGCCGGGTGGCGATATCGCCGATCAGCACCGACCGGTCTGGCAATTCACCTGACCCGCAAAGTGCGTCCAGATCTGTGCTCGCCTGATCAATTAAACGCGCTTCCTTTCCACGTTTGTAGTTCACTCCTATGCCGACAACCAGAACCGTTTCCTTGTTCAACCCGGTGGTACGTGACTCAATCAAAATACCCGCGAGCTTTGAACCATGGACTAATACATCATTCGGCCATTTCACCATCGCGTCCACAACACCAAGGCCTCGCAAGCTATCACACAAGATAGCACCGACCAGTAAAGACAAGCCATTAAACCGGCTCACCGACTCGCTCAGATTGAAGCGCATAGAAAACGTCACACCGCTCTCGGGTGAATACCAGACTTTACCACGCCTGCCACGACCAACAGTCTGACGTTCCGCAGCACAAAGAAATACCGGTGACGAAATATCTGCTTCGAGTAGTCGGGAGTTGGTCGAATCAACTGTGTCAAGCACTTCTACTTCGACCTCAAAACCCTCGCTTCGACAACGCTCAAAGATTAACGAACTATTTAACGGTGTCGGCATATTGTCGTTCCATGTCATTTGTACGACTGCTCTCTTAAATATGGGGACGAAAAAATATTAAGTAGGTCAAAATAAAAACACATACCGAGTAAATTTGAAGTCAAACTGATCCATCTGATACTGGCTCAAGTGCTGCACAGGTAACGGTTAATCGTTCTTCATTGTATCAGTCACTTATCAGGCAATCTGCGATTGTGCAAAACCAAATAATCACCCTTTCATGCCTTGCACTGTTGATATCCTTCAGTCATCAGTTGCTGGCACAAAAAACTTACGTCTACAAAGAATCTGACGGTACCGTTTGGTTTACCAACGTAAAACCAACGGCACAAGACTCTTCCCGGTATAAACTGATCGAAGTCAAAGGCCGCGAGACAGCCACTAAAAGCTGCCACGGCATGAACGACAGCAAACTTGCCGAACGCGCAAGCAACTACGAAAAAGTCATTACAGAGCTCTCAAAGGAATTCCGCGTAGATTCGAAGCTGATCATGGCGGTGATTAGAAACGAATCATGTTTTGACAGATCAGCAGTATCCTCAGCTGGTGCTGAAGGGTTAATGCAACTTATGCCAGCCACTGCAAAGTCACTCGGCGTATCTGACTCTTTTAACCCGCAAGAAAATATTCGCGGTGGCACACAATACCTCTCAGAACTAATCAAAAAATACCACAATAATATGTCACTGGCGCTCGCCGCTTACAATGCAGGCCCAGGTGCGGTCGCAAAATACGATGGTGTTCCTCCCTACCCCGAGACGAAAAAGTACATCAAACGCGTCATGAAATCCTACCGCGGCTATTTGCAAAATTATCTCGTAGCAGAAACTCAGTCCGAAACAGGTTTGATCGACACTAAACCGCACGAAAATAACCTGACCGAGACCGGCCTGAAAAACACTGACCGGCAGTAGCCTGCTACAGGTAGCCTGCAATAGAAGGAGATCAAGCTCCAGCCCGCTTTCCAGCCTGGAACCTGCTACCAACTGGTTAGACCACTGCGAGATATTTAGCTAGACTTACATGGCAATTCTGCTGCTCTGTGAGATAAGCCCAATGCACGACCCCGATGTTCTTGCCAAACGGCTACTTGACGTAATCGAGTCCGAAATTCTGCCATTGACCGAAGCAGGTGTTGCAGCAGGTAACAAGATTTTTGGTGCCGCACTCCTGCACAAAGAATCATTGAAGACTGTGGTTGCTGAAACCAACAATGAAATGGAAAATCCATTGTGGCACGGTGAAATGCACGCTTTGAAGAAGTTCTATGAAATACCCCAGGATCTGCGGCCCGTTACTGAGGATCTGTTATTCCTTTCCACTCACGAGCCGTGCAGCCTGTGCTTATCTGCAATTACATGGTGTGGCTTTGATAACTTTTATTACTTTTTCAGTCACGAAGACTCGCGAGACTCTTTCGCAATTCCTCATGACTTGAAAATTCTAAAAGAAGTCTTTGGTCGCGAGGATTATCGCACTGAGAATGAATTCTGGACCAGCCAGTCTGTACACAAGCTGATTCAAGACTCCAGCAATGCCGAGGCACTAAATACCCGGGCCAGCAGGCTAAATCTGAAGTACAGCGAATTGTCAGAGTCCTACCAGTCGGATAAATCAGCCAACAATATCCCGTTAAATTAATTTCCAAGATTTATTTGGTAATACAATGTGTGCGCTGGAAAATACCAGTGACAATCAGATTTAGAATTTTTTGTAACAGGCATCTACAGCAGGAACTATATTCGACCGATTTCGTCTTAACGATCAACTTCACTTTAATTAGCGCAATATCGATCATGCAAAAACATCTACTCAAATCAGTAATCCTTTCATCCGCTCTGTCTCTCTTCTCCATTGCCGGCATCGCCGGACCTCAGTACATAGATGAGAGCGGCTATGCAGCAAGCGGTTATGATGTTGTTGCATTCCGTGACCTGGTACAGGCAGCACCAGGCTCGGAACAACCAGAAGCGATCCCTGGAAAAGCATCTATAACTGCAGAGTATAATGATTCTGTATGGGCATTCTCGACAGAAGAAAACAGAGATAAATTTCTCGCAAACCCTGCAAAGTATGCTCCCGCTTACGATGGCCACTGCGCTTAAGGTGTTGCCCAGGGTGCTAAAGTTCCAGGCAACCCGAACCTTTGGCGAATTGTCGACGACACTTTATACCTCAACATTCATCCACAGGTAGTCGCTCTTTGGGAACCTGATATCGCAGGGCAGATTGAAACAGCAGATCAAGAATGGTCGAAAGCCGAGAATAAAAAGCCATCGAAGAAAAGCTGGCGCAAAATAAGGCAAAACAAAGATACCTTTAGCACCGCTGCTCCTCTATAGACAAAAAAATTTGAGCGAAGCGCTCGCACTGGCATCAAACAGTGCGAGCTTAATTATTTATCATCGGTTCCTGGCCTTTAATCGATACCTGACCATTTTCCGGATCCACTACTAAGCGATCACCGTTTTTAATCAACGTAGTTATATCGCCATCCGCAAACCGATCACACAAAGGCAACTCCGCCAGGGCCGCACCCTGAGCTAAGATTGTATTGGCTGAATTTAACAAAATTGCTGCTGGCGCCATGCCACGCGAGGCCATTTCATACAGCATCCACGCAGTCGCAACTCCGCCTTTAGCTGTATTCAAAACCAATATCTTCTCTACATAGCTTTGACCAGCCAGCGCATGCTGCGGTCGTGAAAAAACACCCTTTAGTCGATCAAGGTCGTAACGGGCTGAAAAATTATCATTCGCAACCAGTGCAACACCCTCTACCTTTGAACCGATACCTACATGACATTTGAGTACACGAGACATTAGATTATCTCCCCTGCAACTGCCGCGTCGACACATTCGGTCATAGAAGCTAATGCTGGTTTGTATCCGTATCCACCAAGTATGTTTACTATTTTCGTTGAGTTGGATAACAAACGAGTCCAGCCATTGGCCTCACCAATCTCACGCGCGTACTGTTGATAGAAGCAGGTGCCTTGCAGCACTCGCGCTCCAAAGGTTTCGATATCCTCTATATAGCCAGCCGCTTTGGCATCAACGTATACACTTGCCGGTGTACAAACCAGCATTGATGTATCCGGGTGCTTTTTTCTGCCACGACAAAGCTTCGCAACACTTTGCATTTCAACCAGAGACAACTGCGGTGCTGCAAAAACGACAACATCCACCTTTTCACCGGCAGCTCCAAATGATCCACGTAAATCCGCCGCTTCATTTTCAGTGATTCTTTCAACAGGTAATTCTGCACCACCAACATCTGCCAGACTGTCACACTCGGGTGTCACACCCACAATATGAAACAATGGCGTTGACCCATAGCTCGCCATGGCAGCTCCCATGTGCTTTGCTTCATCAGAGGTTGGAACACGTTCAATCCCTTCTATTACGGGTACTTCCCAGTAAGACCCGGCGCGTCTGCCAATGACTGCACCAAGCACTCCCCATTCGGTTAACTCCTCAGGCTGCTTTTCAACCAGAAATCGCCGGGTGGCCACCCGATTCTCATCAAGGTGCAATCCGTATCTTGGTGTGTAACCGGTTAATCCTGCAGCAAGCGCTGATGGGCCACCTTCAAAGTTCGAGCGTGCTCCACAAAAACTGTTTGAATAAATCACTACACCGGTATCACCGTATGCCACATGTTCACCGCGTACCGGTGGCATGACCGTTTGATAGTTGATGCAAGTGTTAGTCATGATTATTCCCATAGCTCGACAGGCAAATATAAAGCGCCTTTCAAGTTCCGCCATCTCTTCAGTCTGCCCAAGCGGATCATAATAATTAAGATCAACGCCACGCGGGTCTGTAATCATTGGTATCACTACACGCCGTTCTACGTCAGACAAGGCTGCAAACTTTTCAACCAGTTCAACACCGGCCAACCCGATCGACTCCGGATCAGCCATCATATGTGCCTGACTGACTTCCACCATATCGACTGCGTCAAACATGCGACCGATCTGTATTTGATGCTCCACAGCCCACTGTCGCGCCGAACCGTACTCACCATCTAACATTGCTTGCGCTTTTGAAGTCAGTTTCATAGTTTGTGTCTTGTGCTATCGAGCAATGATCCCACTTTCAATAGAGAATACATGGTCGTCTTCTATTTTATGTCGTCTTAGCGCGTCCGCCAGGTTTCGCAAATATTCTTCATTGGAACCACTTGGCCCGTGTGAACGTTTTATTTGTGCAGCGATTTTTTCAATAGGTGCCGGACCAAGGTAGGCATGGTTATCCTCATTGGCGACATAGAAAACCCCTTCAACCTGGTTGCCGTCATCAAAATATAATGGCGCTTGAAATCGCTCGTAACCATTCTTTTCACGATAATCCAGTTGATCAAAAATCCTGACTGCACTTTCGGCATCAATTTCAAACGCCATTCCGCCACATCGCTCACCGATCAGCGGAATTAATGTCGCCACCCTGCCGGGCGCTTCCGGCACACCGCGGTGATCATGCGAACCCTGCCAGAACCTGCGTGACCAGCCATCAACCCACGCGATCCGGCTCGAGTTAAAATCAAAGTCCGGTCGCCAGATTAGCGAACCGTAGCCAAACAGCCATATCGATGATGTCATCAGGACCCAACCAAATACGCCAAGTCTACCGCAGGCACAATATCAGGCGCAGATGCAAAATAGGGGTTTGCATTTTCAGTCGTATCCAGCCACCGTTAAATCGTTTAAAATCGCACAGCATTCCATCAATTTAAAGAGAGTAAACAAATGGCTTTCGAACTACCCGATCTCCCTTATGCGCATGATGCGCTGGCATCCAACGGCATGTCTAAGGAAACTCTCGAGTTTCACCACGACCTGCACCATAACGCCTACGTCGTCAACGGCAACAAGCTGATTGCCGGCACCGAGTGGGAAAGCAAATCACTGGAAGACATCATCACCGGCACTTACGACAAGAACGCTGTGGCTCAGAGCGGCATATTCAACAATGCCTCTCAGCACTGGAACCATGCGCAGTTCTGGGAAATGATGGGTCCGAAGGGCCGGCAAATGCCGTCCGAACTGGAATCCAGAATAACTGATGCATTCGGTTCAGTCGACAAGTTCAAAGCTGAGTTCAGCGCTGCAGGTGCAGGTCAGTTCGGTTCTGGCTGGTGCTGGCTGGTAGTCGACACTGACGGCACGCTTAAAGTCACCAAAACTGAAAACGGCGTTAACCCGCTTTGCTTCAACCAGACCGCGCTGCTCGGCTGTGACGTATGGGAACATTCGTACTACATTGATTACCGTAACAAGCGACCAGACTATCTGAGCAACTTCCTTGATAACCTGGTTAACTGGGAAAATGTTGCCTCACGACTGGCATCTGCTTAAAGCAAAAAAAACCCCGCAATGCGGGGTTTTTTTTGCCTTTGTTAATCGTGCTCTAAATCCTCTGCACCTAAACACTTCTGCTGCGACCTAGTCGATCCGGCAGCATCAGATGAATGCTGTCAGCCAACAATGAAAAGCTGATTTCTACACCCGTGGATACCTCATTACGCTCTGCGACATGTAATGGCACAGACAAAAATACCGGTGGTCTGTGGGGGTTACCGACCTGCACCCCAACCAATGCGTTATCACCCATACGCAGCACTTCAGACACGCGGCCACTAATCGGGTTCTCGCGCTCACCTCTTGATGGTCTGGACTGTCGATGCAACACAACATGTGACTGCGGTATGCACCAATGTACAGCATCTCCTCTATTAAATTGAATCGCCGCCGCCACTTCCAGCTTTTGACCACGCCACTCAATCACCGCCTGACCATCTTTAACATCTATCACGGTTGCCCGAAATACATTTTTAAATCCAACCAACCGTGCGACCAGAACAGAGGCAGGCTTTGTCGTCACCTCTTGTACGGTACCGGACTGCAACGTAGCGCCTTTAGAAAGCATAGACAAACGGTCTGAAAGAATAGTTGCCTCATGCAAATCATGTGTAACGAGCACCGCAGGAATTTTAAGATCACGTCTTAACGCTGCCAACTCTGTATACAAACGATCACGCGTCGCACTATCTACTGATGAGAATGGTTCATCCAGTAACAGCACTGACGGCTCACGCGCTAACGCACGGGCAAGGCCAACCCGTTGCTTCTGACCGCCTGATAGTTGCGCAGGTCGCCTGTGTTCAAGACCCTCGAGGTTAACCCGTCGTAGCCAGTGATCTGACAGCTCTCGTCTCTTTGCAGAGTTCAGGTGTCGTAAAGACTGCTCAACATTTTGCCTGGCGGTAAGATGTGGAAACAGGGCATGCTGTTGAAACACATAGCCAACTCGGCGTTGCTGCGCTTTCACAAACGTACGACTGGACGAATCAAACCAGACTTTACCACTACATCGAATACTGCCAGTCGCAGGTTTTGATAAACCTGCAATCGCACGCAGCACCGTGGTTTTACCGGCACCGGAAGGTCCGACTAAAGAAAGAAGCTCACCGGCCTCACAAGTTAAATCGGCATTGATCGATACAGGCACCTCCTGCTTCATTTCGACCCTTAGTGCGGACGAGGGTGCGGACGAGGGTGCAGGCGGGTTACTCATGATCGACAGGTTTTATCAAATCACTCTACTAATTGATTCGACGGCACGCCTTGCCATCACCCCAACCAGATGTGCACGGTATTCAGCACTGGCATGGATGTCTTCATTGAAATCAACATCAAATTCATCTGGGTTAACCTCAACACCCGCAACGCTCGATGCAACAAAATTATCATCGAGAGCAGCCTCCATTGACTCTGCTCGAAACACACTCCCGGCTGCACCAGTCACGGCAACCCTTGAAGAACCCTCCAGCCGCGCTACAAACACACCGACTATTGCATATCCGGAAGCCGGGTTAGGGAACTTTTGATAAGCCGCCTTTTCAGGAACCGGAAATGACACTTGCGTTATCAACTCACCGTCTTCCAGTGCAGTCTCAAACAGATCTATGAAAAACTCGTCTGCTGGTATCGCTCTTTGATTGGTATGTATTGTTGCATTGAGACCAACGATCGCGGCAGGATAATCAGCAGCCGGGTCAGCATTGGCGATCGATCCACCGAGCGTACCGCGATTCCTTACCTGTGGGTCACCGATAACTGCGGCAAGATTAGCAAGTGCTGGAATATTCTCTCGCACCACAGATGATGCAGCTACCTGTGCATGTGTCGCCAGGGCTCCAATCACCAACTTATCATTTTGCTTTTCAATTGCTTTTAGTGTGACGATACCATTTAGATCAATTAACACGTCCGGCGACGCCAGCCGTTGCTTCATTGTCGGCAGCATAGTCATACCACCCGCCAGATACTTGGGGTCAGATGCAGCGCCAAATATTAAGACTGCCTCATCAACAGACTCGCTCTTTCTATAGGTAAACTCGTACATTTCTCAACTCAATTGTTCCCTGAAGAGCAGCATAACTGCAACCGACAAAATTATTCAAATTCTTAATCCCGCTAAAAAGGGTTTTGACGACTACCGGGTTAGACAAGCTGCACGTCCGCGCCGTACCATGCAATATCGCAAGTCACTATTCCAGTCTAATGCATGATCTCGAAGGTATTACCGTTGTCAGTGTAGAACAAGCGGTCGCAGCACCCTATGCGTCTGGTCGCATGGCACAGGCCGGCGCTCGTGCCATTAAGATTGAACGACCCGAGGGCGATTTTGCACGACGCTACGATACGCTCGTCAATGGAGAAAGCGCCTATTTTGTCTGGCTCAATCACGGCAAAGAATCTATCTGCCTTGACCTGAAACAGGCATCTGAAAAAGCACTCTTACGAAAACTGATCGCATCAGCTGACGTCTTTATACAAAACCTCGCACCGGGCGCTGCTGCCCTCCTCGGCTGCGGATCCGAGATGCTGCAAGCAAGTTTCCCGTCACTGATCATTTGCAACATTTCAGGCTTTGGTGAAACCGGTGCTTATGCCCACCAAAAAGCTTACGACCTGTTGATTCAAGCGGAGTCCGGCCTTTGTTCCATCAATGGCACAGAGGATGGTCCGGCCCGAGTAGGCGTATCAGTTTGTGATATCGCTGCAGGCATGACAGCATACCAGTCAATTCTACAAGCGTTGTTTGCGCGCGAAAGAGATCGTCAAAGAAAGGGACGAGTTATCAATGTATCACTCTATCATGCACTCGCAGACTGGATGAACGTGCCATATCTTCAGTATCGGTATGGACACAAAAACCCTGGCAGACATGGACTTAAGCATCCGACCATTGCACCTTACGGAGCTTACCCGTGTGCAGACGGTAAATTTCTGCTGATTTCTATTCAAAACGAACGAGAATGGAAAAACCTTTGCACGATTGTATTGAATAACCCCAAGCTCGCAACAAGTGATGGCTTTGCAGACAACTCATCACGAGTCTCTAACCGGGAAGCCGTAGATAGCATCGTCGCCAATGAATTTGCAAAACAAAGTCGTGACGACAATATCATCCAGCTCGAGAAAGCGGGTATCGCCTATGGCCGACTATCTGATCTGGATGATCTTATCAATCACCCGCAAAATAGATTTCTCACTGTTAACGGTGAGCATGGACCGGTAGAACTTCTGGCTCCCGACGGCAATGAGTTTGATATGGATGCCCTCAACGACGTACCCACACTTGATCAACATGGCAGCCTAATAAGAGCCGAGTTTGGTTAGCGGATCGTATGAAAGAAAAAGTATCAAATTACTGTTCAAGATTCACTTTGACAAAAAATCTGCAAGCACTGCAGACAATCTACTCATATGACCAACCTTCTTGAGACAGAACACTAAATGGACTGGGCTGCACTAATACTGTCATTCAAGCTATCACTTTGGACGCTCGCGCTTCTAATGCCACTTGGTGTTTTACTTGGCAGATGGCTTGCCTGGTCTGAATTTAAAGGCCGTACTCTTGTGCAAGCCATACTGGCTCTGCCATTGGTTCTGCCACCAACGGTACTGGGTTTTTATCTGCTATCACTATTTAGCCAGTCTTCAACCACCGGTGCATGGTATCAATCGATCACCGGTAAGAGCCTGGCTTTCAGTTTTGAAGGCTTGTTAATAGCGTCAATCATCTTCAATCTGCCATTTGCCGTACAGCCACTAAAGCGGGCATTTGAGCAGATTGGTCGTGATGTACAAGATGCCGCTGCCTGCTGTGGTCTAAACAAGTGGCAGCAGTTCATGACCATCGAACTACCGCTGATATGGCCCGGTCTGCTCGGTGCTGCAGTGCTGGTATTTGCACACACCCTAGGGGAGTTTGGCGTGGTGCTTATGGTCGGAGGCAACATACCAGAAGAAACACGTACAGTGGCTATTTCAATTTATGACAGCGTACAGGCATTTGATAATCACTCGGCAGCCATTATGTCTGCGGCACTGTTGGTGATTTCACTGCTCGCCATTACCGCTGTTTATTTTTTGTCTGACAAATCGGACCGATTCGGCAATCAACCCAACACATAAAACCAGTTATACAGCAACACCGCTAAACAAACCGGTTAACGATATTCTCCAATATTTCCTGCCTGCCGGAACGCGGCTGCGGATCCAGTGATTCATCTTCAATACGTGCTGCAGCACTCTCAAGATCACCAGACAACATTTTCACAGCAGCAGGTGAATTCCATCCGGCATATCTCTCTTCTCGCATTGTTTCAAGGGAACCGTCATCAAGCATTGAAGCTGCCGCTTTAAGTCCGCGTGCACATATATCCATAGCGCCCGCGTGAGCTGCGATCAAATCTACCGGATCAAGTGACTGACGACGAAGTTTGGCATCGAAGTTGGTACCGCCGGTTGTAAAACCGCCCGCTTTTAAAACTTCGTAGTACGCGAGTGCTACTTCCGGAACGTTATTCGGAAACTGATCTGTATCCCAGCCCGACTGATAATCATTACGATTCATGTCAATAGAGCCTAGAATGCCAAGAGATGAAGCCAGTGCCAACTCATGCTCGAACGAGTGACCAGCCAAAATCGCATGTCCCTGCTCAATGTTCATCTTCACTTCGTTTTCCAGTCCAAACTCCTTCAAAAAACCATACACAGTCGCGACATCATAGTCATACTGATGTTTGGATGGCTCCTGTGGTTTGGGCTCTACCAGAATCGCACCTTCAAAACCAATCTTGTGCTTATAGTCGACTACCATTTGCAGAAAGCGGCCAGCCTGTTGGCGTTCACGCTTTAAATCGGTGTTGAGCAGAGTCTCATAGCCCTCACGACCACCCCACAACACGTAGTTCTGCCCACCGAGTTTCTGCGTTGCATCAAGACAGAGTTTTACAGTCGCTGCCGACCACGCAAAAATTTCCGGGTCAGGGTTTGTTGCAGCACCTGACATAAAACGGCGGTGACTGAACATATTGGCAGTACCCCACAGCAGCCGGGTCTTGCTGGATTCCATTTTGCCCTGTAGATAGTCGATGATCTCTTCAAAGTTTCGACGACTCTCGGCAAACGTGCTGCCTTCAGGACGGATATCTGCATCGTGCCAGCAAAAGAAAGGAACATTTAAAATCTCGAACATCTCAAATGCTACATCCGCCTTGAGACGCGCAAGATCCATCGTCTCACCAAACCAGGGGCGATCAAATGTCTGACTACCGAATGGATCACCTCCGGGCCATGCAAAGGAGTGCCAGTAAGCGACGGCAAAGCGCAGGTGATCCTCCATACGCTTTCCCATCAATATCTCATCCGGGTTGTAGTGGCGAAAACATAGGTCAGTGCCTTGCGGATCAAAGCGCAGTGGTTGCTGGTCTTTAAAAAAATCTGTCATTTTTCTACGCCTTCGGTAGTCAGGTATTTCTCGACATTAATTGTCTCGCAAGAGCACTATAGGCACAACTAAAGAGAAAAAATCGCCTAACGCAGTCCGTAGCGTTCGAACAATTCAAGAGCATTTTCATCGTGCAGCACGTATTTACGAAAATTTTTCGCTTCAGCAGATTCACCCAACAGCACCATTTTGTGCTCAACCGGCTTGTGCAATGCACTATCGATTAATACATAACGGGTTGAATTTGCAATTGCGGGTGCGAGTGCCAGTGAAAGAGACACCAACCCGAACGATGCTGCACCACTGGCAACAAAACGGGTTGCCTGGGAAACTTGCTCGCCATTGATCAGGTTGTGTTGAACGTCCTGCCATACACCGAGAGATTGCAATAGTTCCTGCGCCGCCTGCCCATAGGGAGCGTGCACCGGATTGGCGATGGCTAGTTTTAGATTTTTATCGACTACTTCTCGGCGTATGAACTCAGCCAGATCGCCGCTAATATCATCAACGAACAACTTGTCTGTCAGTAGCACGAGCCTCCCGTAGCCAAATAAATCACCAGCGTCTTCGCTTACACCCTGCTCAAACAATAATGTTGTTAATTCACCACGAGCCGAAAAAAACAGCTGGAATGGAGCACCCTGTACAATTTGACGATAGAGATTTCCAGACGAACCATAAACCAATTGCGGTACTGGCTTGCCGGTTTGTGTAACATAAGATTCAACAATATCATTCAACACAAATTGAAGTGAAGATGATGCCGCGATCCTCAATGGCTCTGCCCGCAACCCGAACGATAATATCAGCATACAGATCGCAATAAAAAATCGAATCATCTGTATTCGTAAGATCACTTTTGAGCCGTGCGGTAAGTTTGGTAACAAATTTTTCACAGCCACAGTCTAACAGCACGGCGAAAAATTGCTGGCTTAGCAAGGTCTCCGTCGAATCCAAACCTAATCAATAATGGTAACGCAGCTCTGGCGACTGTGGCTTCGAGGCGTATTATCGAAGTTTCCAAACGACCCATCAGGTATTACTCGGATCCTAGCTGCTGCAAAGCTTCAGGGGTATCGTAATCTTTCAGCACTGATTCATCACCAGTTTCAACCTCTACTACTTTTTCCGGATACTGTTTGATTAGAAATCGTGCACCGCTGTCACCTTCATGCTGCAGCAGAGAATCGTAAAACGTACGACCAAACATCACTGGATTACCCCTGACACCGTTATGTATTGGTACAACAATTTTATCAGCGATATTTTTCTGTGATGCAACTATTTTGTCTATAACTCCAGAAGTTATATGCGGCATATCACCGAGACATACTATTACAGCATCATATTGCCGCAGCCGCGACAATCCCGCAGCAATTGTGTGAGCCATTCCATCAGCGTATCTCGGGCAATGACAGGTCTGAATATCATAACTATCCAAAGCGCGTGTTACCCGATCAGAATCATGACCGGTTACAACCAGGCTGTCGACCACACCACTTGCCAGTACTGACTCAATCACTGAACAAATCATTGGCTTTGCATTGTAGGTATGCAGCAATTTATTTTCTTTTCCAGCACGCCGGGAAGAACCCGCAGCAAGCACCAGAGCCGCAACCCCTGATTCCTGACTTGTCTTAGCTGCTACCCGAGGCTGTGGCCGATCATGGGCTTCACTGAGTAACCCACCAATACATAAGCCGTTCAACCATTCATCCGCAATGTCCACGTTACAAACTATTCTATCCAGCAAAAGATCCAGCCCGTTATGCTTCGGTGATCTGGCACAACCCGGTAAACCAAGCACAGGTACACCATTGAATTCAGCAAGCATCAAAAGATTTCCCGGATCAACTGGCAGACCGACACGCTTAATCTGCCCACCAAGGCTTTCAACCGCGGCTGGAATAACATCACACTGATCACTGATCGCAGATGCACCGACAATCAAAATCATGTCAGGCTGAGACTCACTGACTTTTGTGATCGCAGCGGATAACGCATCTATCCGATGATCACAGCGTTGCTGCGTTACCAGACTTGACTGTCTTACTTCCAGCCTTTGTGTGGTCACTCGTTCGGTCTTACCAAGCACCTTGTCCTTTATTGACGGCAGAACGGTTTGTATCAGTGCAGCGGTCGTAGTTTTTGGCTGATGAACAGATATTGCGGATGCTGCTGCAATCGCTTTCTTCAGATCAATAGATGGCACGCCATAAGGGATAATTTTTGCCGAAGCGATCATTCGACCAGCAAGCACCCATTGATCAGGAGCAACTACAGCAATCGTTATATTCGGACTAACGCTATTTGTAGCGATAACCGTCGCTCTATCGTATTCCAGCAGGCCATCGACAGAGGCATAAATATTGACTCTGCCGGTATGCGCTGCCTCAACATGCACACCGCTTCCGGTAAATACCTGTGCCAATTTCTGGGCGGCTAAGTTCTCTTCAACATCGTCCGCATCAAGACATGCGACGGTCAATGCCTCGCAGCCACTTTGTCGTAGTTTTTCGATCAGCTTAAGATCGAGAACGGTTCCTTTGGAAACACGCTCGCTACCAACAACCTGACTATGCGCAAGGATGCAGCCGGAACACTCGGTTATGGGTAGCTCTCCAAACCACATGGATCATGTCTTTCACAGGGTTAAAGAGCAATGATAAACGGTTTTGCTTCCAGTGACAGTGTCGGCCACACTTGCGAAGCAAAAAACGCTTCGGGTTCTCGTCTGGGAGAATGACTATTCGGAGTATCGTTATACAACAGAGAAAACCGAACGTAAGACACCCTCCCGCTTGCGGGAGGGTCCGAGTCTAAGCTCGGGGGGAGGGTTCTTCTACAGCATATCTTGAGCGACATACCCCTCCCCGGCGCTTAGACGCCAACCCTCCCTCTGGAGGGTGTCAGTTCAGTTACCTAACCAAGACTGGTAAACAGGCTAAAGCTAGAACAACCCTTCTATCTCACCAGCATCATTCAGCTTAATAACCTCGGCCGCCGGCTCGCGCGGCAAACCAGGCATGGTCATAATCGCACCACATACTGCCACAATAAATCCCGCACCCGCTGACAAGCGTACTTCACGAATAGGAATTGAGTGTCCGGTCGGTGCACCACGCAGATTAGGATCAGTACTGAATGAGTACTGAGTCTTGGCGATACATACAGGCAAGTCGCCATAACCAGCTTCTTCCCACGCCTTCAGTTGCTCAACAACCGCACCATCTGCAATAACTTCATCAGCACGGTAGATCTTCTTGGCAATGGTCTCGATCTTTTCAAGCAGAGGCATCGCATCAGGATATAGCGTCTTAAAGTTAGCCTTGCCTTCATCAATAATGCTTACCACTTTATTAGCAAGATCTTTAGTACCATCAGAACCTTTAGCCCAGTGCTTACAAACAATTGCTTCTGCACCCTGCGACTCTACAAACTTCTGACATGCTGCAATCTCTGCATCGGTATCGAGTGTAAAGTGGTTGATCGCAACAACCACAGGCACTCCAAAGCGATTCAGATTTTCTATATGGCGACCAAGGTTCGCACAACCCTCTTCAACCGCCTTTACGTTCTCTTCATTCAGATCTTCTTTTGCCACACCGCCATTCATCTTCATTGCACGGATGGTTGCAACCAACACAACTGCAGAAGGTGCAATACCCGCCTTACGACATTTAATATCAAGGAATTTCTCGGCCCCGAGATCAGAACCGAAACCCGCTTCTGTGACTACATAATCAGCCAGTTTCAGAGCAGTCTTGGTTGCTATCACTGTGTTACAGCCGTGGGCGATGTTGGCAAAAGGACCACCATGAACAAATGCTGGGTTGTTCTCAAGCGTTTGTACCAGGTTTGGTTGCAAAGCGTCCTTGAGCAATACAGTCATCGCACCATCTGCTTTAATGTCACGGCAGTAAATCGGTGATTTATCACGACGGTAGGCAACGATAATATCACCAAGCCTTTTCTCAAGATCATCAAGATCATTGGCAAGACACAAGATCGCCATCACCTCAGACGCAACCGTAATATCAAAACCCGCCTCACGTGGGAAACCATTGGTCGCACCACCAAGGCTGGTTGTGATCTGTCGCAGTGCGCGATCATTCATATCTAGTACTCGACGCCACACAACACGACGCGAATCAATCTCAAGTGAATTGCCCCAATAGATATGATTGTCAATCATGGCGGACAATAAATTGTGCGCTGAAGTAATCGCGTGAAAATCACCGGTGAAATGCAGATTCATTTCTTCCATCGGTACCACTTGCGCGTAACCACCACCCGCTGCACCACCTTTCATACCGAAACACGGACCTAACGATGCCTCACGAATACAGATCATCGCCTTTTTACCAATCGCGTTGAGGCCGTCACCAAGGCCTACGGTTGTAGTGGTCTTGCCTTCGCCCGCAGGAGTCGGGTTGATAGCAGTAACGAGAATCAGCTTGCCGTCCTGTTTGGACTGCTGTGCCTTGATGAACTCGGCTGAGACTTTTGCCTTGTCGTGACCATAAGGCACTAATGACTCAGAAGGGATACCCAACTTGTCACCGATTTCAAGTATCGGTTTCTTATTGGCTTCGCGTGCAATTTCTATATCGGTCTTGACTGCCATTGGTTTTTCCTGTGTCTCGTGAGTTTTATGTGGTGAGTTGTTGTGTGGTAAATTTAAAGTTGGTCGGGCAAACCGACCTTTGTTTTATTTTGACGAGCCAAACCTAACTCGCCTGCTCCATTGTCTGTACCTTGCTCTTACTTACACGGCACGCTGAAAATTTGAACTCCGGAATCTTACCAAACGGATCCAGGCTCGGATTAGTCAATACATTGGCCGCTGCTTCAACATAGGCAAAAGGTACAAAAATCATATCTTCTGAAACCGCGCGGTCTGCTCTTGCCATGATATTAATTGCGCCACGACGTGTTTCTACCGTTATCATTTCACCCGGCGTGACACCCATATTGCGTAGTGTCTTTGGATGCATCGATGCATTAGCTTCAGGTTCAGCCCAGTCAAGAACAGCTGCACGACGGGTCATTGAACCCGTATGCCAGTGCTCGAGCTGACGACCGGTTGTCAGAATCATCGGATACTCTTCATCCGGCACCTCGGCAGGTGCGGTAACCTGAGCCGGTGTAAAGCGCGCACGGCCTTCTTCCCTCGGGAAGCCATCACCGAAAACAATTGACTGACCCGGATCATCTTCAGATAAAGATGGATAAGTCACAGCACTTTTTTCCAATCGCTCCCACGTGATGTTGTTCAGAGAGTTCATAGACATCTTCATCTCTGCAAAAACTTCTTTCGGGTGTGTGTAGTTCCAGTCAAGACCAATACGTTTGGCAAGCTCAACCAGGATCCACCAGTCTTCTTTTGCATCCCCCGGTGGTGATAAGGCCGGACGCCCCATTTGAACTTGTCGGTTGGTGTTGGTGACAGTACCGGTTTTCTCTGGCCACGCAGACGCCGGAAGAATTACGTCGGCATAGTTGGCGGTTTCTGTTAAGAAAATATCCTGCACTACAAGATGCTTGAGCTTTGCCAGTGCGTCGCGTGCATGTTCAACATCCGGGTCTGACATGGCAGGGTTCTCACCCAGCACATACATACCGGTTATATCACCATCGTGAACTGCATCCATAATCTCAACAACAGTCAGCCCACGCTCGCTATTGATACTTTCTGTACCCCAGATATCGTGGAATGCTGTGCGCACACCTTCATCAGAAACTGATTGATAGTCTGGCAGAAACATCGGTATCAGACCGGCGTCGGATGCACCCTGCACATTGTTCTGCCCTCGCAGTGGATGCAGACCCGAACCGGGTCGACCAACCTGCCCACACATCAGTGCAAGTGAAATCAAACAACGCGAGTTATCAGTACCGTGAATGTGCTGTGAGATTCCCATACCCCAGAAAATCATACCCGCCTGCGCACCAGCAAATGTCCTGGCAACTTCACGCAGCGTATTGGCATCTATACCACACAGGTCTTCCATTTTTTCAGGTGGAAAACCCTTCAGATGTTTTTTCATCTCATCCCAGTTTTCAGTAAAACCCTGGATGTACTGTTCGTCGTACAAGCCTTCTTCAACAATCACATTCATTATTGCGTTGAGCATGGCAACATCAGTCCCGGGACGAAACTGCAGCATATGCGTTGCATGGCGTTTGAGACCCTGGCCACGCGGATCCATCACAATCAATTTACCGCCGCGTTTTGAAAATTGCTTAAAGTAGGTAGCAGCCACCGGATGGTTTTCAGTTGGATTGGCACCAATAACAATGGCGACGTCCGCATTTTCAATTTCATTAAAAGTCGCGGTAACTGCACCACTGCCGACATTCTCAAGCAGCGCCGCCACTGAAGAGGCGTGACAAAGACGGGTACAGTGATCAACGTTATTGTGCTGAAAACCTTGACGGATAAACTTCTGAAACAAATATGCTTCTTCGTTGGAGCATTTAGCAGAACCAAAGCCTGCTACTCGCTTACCTGTATCACTGCGAAGATCAGATAGTCCTTGGGCAGCAACTTCAAGTGCCTCTTCCCAGCTTGCTTCTCTGAAGTGCGATGATGGATCAGAAGGATCAACATTCAAACCTTTTGCCGGTGCATCATCACGGCGAATAAGCGGTTTAGTTAAACGATGCGGGTGTTGAATATAGTCAAAACCAAACCGGCCTTTAACACATAACCTGTTTTCATTTGATGGCCCATCAATGCCGTCAACCCAGGCAATCTTTTCGTCCTTAATTTTAAAAGACAGCTGACAACCAACACCACAATACGGACAGACACTTTTCACTTCGCGATCGAAGTCCTGACTGTCACCAGCACCTTTGTCATCCAGTATGTTCGCAGGCATCAAAGCACCGGTAGGGCAAGACTGCACACATTCACCACAGGCAACACAAGTTGATACACCCATCGGATCATCAAAATCGAATGTGATCTTGGCATCGTGACCACGACCGGACATGCCGATTACATCATTCACCTGCACTTCACGACAGGCACGCACACAAAGGTTGCAATGAATACAGGCATCAAGATTGACACTCATCGCCAAATGCGATGCATCAAGCAGTGGCACTCTTTCAATTTCAATTTTTGGAAAACGACTTTCAGAGACATTTTGCATCTCTGCCATCTTCCAGAAGTGTGATGACTTATCGTGAGCGGTATTCTGCTCCGGCTGATCTGCCAGTAACATCTCCACAACAACTTTGCGGGCGTTGACTGAACGCTCGTTTTGCGAGTTCACAACCATCCCTGCAGTTGGTGTGCGAATGCAGGAGGCAGCGAGCACGCGCTCGCCTTCAATCTCGACCATACAGGCCCGGCAGTTACCATCGGCACGATAACCTTCGGCATCTCTATGGCAGAGATGTGGGATTAACGTCCCTTGTTTCTTGGCCACTTCCCAAATTGATTCACCGGCTTCGGCGGTGACTTCTTTCCCGTCCAGGGTAAACTTGATCGCATCGCTCATAATTAAACCCTTCTGTATTTCGCGTGGCTATATTTCATTAGGAAAGTGCTTCATGGTCAGAAGAATCGGGTTAGGCGCTGCCTGCCCAAGACCACAGATAGATGCATCAACCATTACGTTGCACAAATCCTCAAGCAGTGGCTGATCCCACTTGTCTTTCTCCATCAGCTTGACTGCTTTTTCACAGCCAACCCTGCACGGTGTGCACTGACCACAACTTTCATCTTCAAAAAAGCGCAGCATATTCAACGCTGCATCTTTAACACTGTCTTTATCTGATAAAACCACAATTGCAGCAGAACCAATAAACGAACCGTGCGGTTGCAAGGTATCAAAATCCATTGGAATATCATTCATTGAAGCTGGCAACAACCCGGCAGATGGGCCACCCGGTTGGTAGGCTTTAAAAGTGTGACCATCAAGCATGCCGCCAGATGCTTCAATCAAATCATCTATGGTGGAACCTGCAGGTAACAAATGTACGCCTGGGTTCTTCACACGGCCTGAAATTGAAAAGGAACGCAATCCTGTGCGGCCGTTCTTTTCAACATTGCTTAGTATCTCTGGGCCCTCACGGCATATGAGCGCTACCCAGTGCAGCGTTTCAATGTTGTGGACAAGCGTCGGTCTGCCGAAGACACCAACCTGCGCTACATACGGAGGTCTGTGCCGTGGTAGTCCGCGCTTACCTTCAATCGATTCGATCATCGCGCTTTCTTCACCGCAGATATAGGCACCGGCACCACGTCTTAATTCAACATAACCCGCATCTACCAGGCCTGCTGCCTCAAGGTCTACGATTGCATCGGCGAGAATTTTTAATACAGCCGGATACTCATCACGCATATAGATGTAGCAACGGCTGGCCTCTACCGCCCACGCCGCTATTAGCATTCCCTCAAGAAACAAGTGAGGCGTGCGCTCAAGATAGTAGCGATCCTTAAACGTACCAGGCTCACCTTCATCGCCATTTACCGCAAGATAGCGTGGGCCTTTCTCTGCCCGTACAAATGACCACTTTTTACCGGATGGAAATCCCGCACCACCTAAACCACGCAAACCGGATGAATTGATTTTTTCCTGCACTTCATCAACGGTGTGACTACCTTTGCGAAGCGACTCAAGCTCTTTATAACCGCCGGCTTCACGGTAGGCTTTAAAATTTTCAAACGCAGGCATAACCGCATGGGTATCTTTCTTTGCGATTGCCTCGGTCACACTATCAACTGTCGCATGATCAATATGACGATGACCAATCTCAAGCGTAGGCGCAGTGTCACATCGCCCCATACACGGTGCTCGTAGAACACGAATCTGTGTCGGATCAGTCCCTTCTTTTAGAGCTTTGAGTAGTTGCTGCGCACCGGCAAGTTCACATGACAAAGAGTCACAGACTCTTATAGTAGTCGCCGGTGGCGGCGCTTCATCGACGCCAACAACATCAAAGTGGGCATAGAAACTTGCCACTTCGTGCACCTCTGCCTGAGACAAACGCATCTCATGGGCAAGCGCATACAGATGGGCAAATGACAAATGGCCGAATTTGTCCTGAATCAGGTGAAGGTGCTCGATCAGCAGATCAGCGCTTCTGGCCCTGCCTTCGAGCAGCTCCAGCACCTGCGCGTGCGCAGACTCATCGAGCTGCCTTCCTTTTGGTGTCGATCTGCCCTTGCCTCGGCCAGACTTCCAGACACCCGGTTTGAGTTCAGCTACCGCCATGCGTGCTTCCTAAGTGTGATTTCGTGGTTTGGGCGCTAGTTGACAGCAGAGCAGCAATAAACACAAATCGCTATTTTGAATGGTGCGATTTGTTTTCCTTATGATGAGAGTTGCCGATGAAAATGACGACTATCAGATCAGCTGGAATCAGCACGGCGAGAAAATTAACCGGAGCTCGCAATTACATCGCGCAGCGCATCGATTGCCGGCAATGCTGGCTCGTGGTCCAGAGTGGCGAGCCCGATAGTCTTCTCAACGACCGGATTTTCAAGTTTAAGGCTGACTGAATTCTGATTCAGGAATAAGCTGTCTACCAGTTTCTGCGGTGCAATAGTCGCAGCAGCACCGTTGTTGACCTGAACCATTGCTGCGGTGAAAGCATTTGTCTCCATCACCGGTTCAGGTGTTAGCCCGGCACTGAGGAATACTTCATCAACAATCTGCCGAAAACGCATATCTTTACTGAGTAAACACAATGGCAAATGAGCCGCTTCTTTCCAGGTAGCGCTGCCGCGCGCCCGTGGCGCCATATGCGGCGGTGACAACAAAACATAGCTTTCCTGATAAATACTATCAAATCGCAAAGTACCGTTATCTTTTTCATCGAGGTAGGTAATACCGGCATCGATGGCAAACTCATGTAAAGCACGTGCTATTTCAACCGAGGAAAGTGATTGTATTTTAATGGTTAGATGCTCATACCTTGCACGCAAGGCAGTAGAAATTGAAGCGGCATAAGGTAATGCTGTTGGCACTACACCGACTGCAATCACACCGTGTAAATCATCACGCGCAACTTCAATATCCTGACGTAAGCCTTCCACATCAGAAATTACTTTGCGCGCCCACTTCAGAATCAGCTCACCTTCTCTGGTAAAACCAAGAAACTTATTACCACGCCGCACAATAGGCACATCAAGCATCTGCTCCAAATGATTGATGCGTGCGGAGAAAGCTGGCTGCGATATGCCACAGTCAGCTGCAGCACGAGTAAAGTGCTTTCTTTGCGACAGGGCAAGCAATAGCTGTAAATCACGTATCTCGGGATAACGCCCCATATCAGCCAGCACTCAACCTTTAAGTAAATTCATTGTGATACAACATATGGGTATGGGATTTCAGCGCTATGCAACTTCAAGAACAATCTTGCCAAAGTGACTGCCCTCCTCCATTGCTTTATGCGCCTGCGCTGCCTCACTTAGTGGAAATACATCAGAAACTAGCGGTTCTATAGTTTTATTAGTAAAGAGTGGCATCACTGTTTTTTCAAAATCTGCAATGATTTGTCCTTTTTCAGACACAGGGCGTGAGCGCAACACCGAGCCCACTATCTTCTGCCGCTTAACCATCATGGTGGCAAGATTTATCTCCGCTTTAATGCCCCCCATCAGGCCGATAATAACCAGTCTGCCGCTTAACGCCAGACTTTTCATGTTGTCCTTGAAATAAGCACCACCAATATGATCAAGAATGACATCTACCCCTTTGCCACCGGTTATCGACTTGACTTCATCTGCAAACGATTGCGACTTATAGTCAATCACATGAGCTGCACCCTGGGATTTCACTCGATCGAGCTTACCGGTAGACGCAGTCACAATGGTTGTGCAGTCTGGGATCAACGCATTACACAATTGAATAGCGGCTGTGTTTACCCCTCCACCTCCACCGTGCAACAGAAAAGTGTTTCCGGATTGTGCCTCGCCAAGTACTATCGCGTTCAGCCACGCGGTAATGTATGTCTCACAGATACAAGATGCCTGCTTGTAATCAAGCGCCTCCGGTATTGGCATCGTGTGGCTTTCATAGGCGACTGCATACTCTGCATAACCGCCACCACCTACCAACGCAAAAACTCTGTCACCCACTTTGTATCGAGTGACACCTTCGCCAACAGACTCTACAGTACCGGCAACCTCAAGACCGATAATCTCTGAGTCACCCGCAGGCGGCGGATAGTTACCTTCACGCTGCACAATATCCGGTCGGTTTACAGAACAGGCATGCACTTTTATCAATAGCTGAGCCTGAGCTGCGACCGGGATATCTATATCATCAAGATAAAGATTATCCGCACTGCCAAACTGCTTCAGATTGATTGCTTTCATTCAGGCGCGCCAATTAGTCATCAAAGCACTATATTATCACCGATTAAACTGTTCCACTGCATAGCCTGCATAATGGTTGCGGCCAGATGATAAGCTCTCAGCCAGAGTTGCAAATTGCAATACAATATGAAACGCGGTAGAAGCTGGAAACACTATGAATAACCTCCTCCTCGGTTGCATTGCAGACGACTTTACCGGCGCCAGCGATCTTGCTAATACCCTGTGTCGTGAGGGCATGCGGACTACCCAGTACATTGATACGCCGGGTGCGAACACCAAGGCTGATTGTGAAGCCGCAATCATTGCACTCAAAAGCCGATCGATTGATGCAGATGAGGCGATTCACCAGTCACTGGAAGCGTTAGCCTGGTTACGTACACAGGGCGCTACCCAGTTTTTATTTAAATACTGCTCAACTTTTGATTCAACTCGTGATGGAAACATTGGGCCTGTCGCCGAGGCACTGGCAGCAGCACTCGACACAGCAGGTGTTGTGGTCTGTCCGGCATTTCCAACAACAGGTCGTACTGTTTATCAGGGACACCTTTTTGTCAATGACCAGCTTTTAAACGAATCAGGCTTACAGAACCACCCGCTCAACCCGATGACCGATGCAGATATCAGGCGCTGGCTGCAACATCAATGCAAAAATAAAGTCGGTCATGTAGCGCAAGGTGCGGTCAATAACGGAACTGGAGCTGTTAGGCAGGCACTCGATAAATCAGTCAAAGACAAACAAACCCTGGTGGTGGTAGATGCAACCACAGATAAAGACTTAATCACTATTGGCAGTGCCTGCAGCGATGCAAAGCTGATTACCGGCGGTTCTGGCATAGCACTAGGTCTGCCACAGAATTTCAGAGCAAAGGGTTTGCTATCAGATGCAGGCCAAAGCTTCAGACCCCAGACAGGACCCGCCATTGTACTGGCAGGCAGTTGCTCCCAGGCTACCAGACAACAGATTGAACATTACTCAAGCGGCCCAAAGACAAATATAAATATTCAACAGTTAATGGCAGACAAAATTTCTGTACAAAGTGTTGCTGAGACATTACCAGATGATGGTAGCGTGGCATTAATCTATTCCTCTGCAGCACCAGAGGAAGTCAAACAACTGCAATCAGAATTTGGCACAGATACCGTCGCTGAAAAAATCGAATCTTTCTTTGCAGATCTTGCCAGTTTTTTGGTCACCAGTGGTTATAAAAGAATCGTGGTTGCTGGTGGCGAAACTTCCGGTGCTGTGGTCAGCGCTTTAAACATTAACGCTTTTGACATTGGATCGGAGATAGATCCGGGTGTCCCGACGCTAAGCACTAAGGGCGAAAAACCAATTGCCATGGCACTTAAGTCAGGCAACTTCGGTGCTGTAGACTTTTTTGCAAAAGCGCTGTTACAGCTGCAATAGTCCGCATAGAACCGCCTAAAACAAGACACCCTTAAGACAACCCTTAAGACAACCCTTAAGACAACTGGAGACAACATAGTGAATGAAGTTCAGCTACGAGATAGCATTTGTCGCTTCGGGAAATCGCTGTTCGACCGTGGCCTGACTACAGGCAGCACTGGTAACATCAGTGTTAAGTACGGTCACGGCTGGATTGTCACTCCTACAAACGCCTCACTGGGCAATCTATGTCCTGATAGTTTAAGTGTACTGGATAAGCACGGCAGTGTAGTCAGTGGCGATAAACCCACCAAGGAAGTGCCATTGCATACTGCCATGTATGAAACAGTTCCAAACTGCGGTGCTGTAGTTCATTTGCACTCTGTACATTCGGTAGCTGTGTCACTGCTTCCGGAAACTGATCCCGCAGATGCACTGCCACCCCTGACCGCATACTACGTGATGAAAGTCGGCAAGACTGCACTGGTGCCGTATCATAAACCCGGAGATCCGTTAATTGGCGATGCTATCCGAGGTCTGGCTGGTAAATTTACATCGGTGCTTTTGGCTAATCACGGGCCAGTGATGGCGGGTAAAACACTCGAAGCTGCGGTTTATGCAACCGAAGAACTCGAGGAAACCTCAAAACTGCATCTGCTGACCCGCGGCTTAAACCCTCGCATCCTCACTGAGGAGCAAATCGATGCATTAAGACCCTGATACATTAAAGCTCTGGCGCATAACCCAGTTACATTAAAACCGTGGGCGTCACGTAATTTTCAGGCAGGCTTCAAATAGGTCTTACTCGGCAATTACCCGGCGTGGCACACCAATTGAAGCGTCTTTTAACCCCTCAGAATAAACCACATATGTCACTAAAATCACTGGCACTTAAAATCTACAAGGCATTGCCGGTCTTTGTACAACGGAAAGTAGTCCGGGTTTTGTATCCAGGCTATGTGGTCGCAGCAAAGGTCTTTATAACCAACCCCGAAGGTAAGTTTCTGGCAGTAAAAACGACCTATGCTAAAGACTGGGATATTCCCAGCGGTCACTGTGACCCGGGAGAAAGCCCGGATGATGCGGCGAGCCGTGAGCTTTGGGAAGAAACCGGAGTTAAAGTTGACAATATGCAGCAGTTCGGTGTGATTTTTAATCCGGTATTGAAATCAGTCCAGGTGCTGTTTACACACCAACTAAAGAATACACCGGAATTATCTATCGACAATCTTGAAATCTCAGATGCCAGCTGGGTAGAAAGAGACGAAGTAGAGCTGAACCCCTACGCAATTGAAGCAGTAGAAGCGATCCTTGATCACAAAGCGAGTTATTGGGTTTCTTTTCGAAAGTAGATCGCCCGCTTTTGCACAAGACAGTTCAGTTAAAAATACAGATACCACTGTTACATCACTGATCCCCCGCTGCCATTGATTCTGAGGTTCCATTTCCAGTCGGGCTAATTCCTGCTTTTTATCTGTATCAGAAATTCCATCAATATAGGTATAAAAAAGGTCGATGCTGTAAGCAGCGTAAATAGATTTCATACTGCCAGACTATCTGAAATTCAAAATCAAATAATTACCGATAGCTGCTCCCGTTTCCTTTTTTCTGTGATAAGTTTAAACCGCGTCAAAACCAACACAGGAGCAACGGATGAACCTACCAAATACCACTGAAAAGCATGAAGTGGATGTTGAAGACCTAGAAATTGATCAACGCATTTATGACTTATACGATCTCTACTGCCACGATTTCATCAGTCGTCGAGAATTTCTAAAGCGCGCTGGCGCTATAACTGTGGCCGGGGTGTCGGGCTTAACAATGGCCCAGGCTTTGTTCCCGCGCTATGCACAAGCACAAACAATATCGTTCACCGATGAACGTATGAAAGCTGAGTATGTCACTTACTCTTCTCCCGGTGGCAACTCGGGTGAGATGCGAGGTTATCTTGCCGTACCAAGCACCGATGGCCCGTACCCGAGTGTGCTGGTCGTACACGAGAACCGTGGACTCAACCCGTATATCGAAGACGTGGCACGTCGCCTGGCAGTAGAGGGCTTTCTGGCACTGGCACCTGACGCCTTGTATCCGGTGGGCGGTTACCCTGGTAACGATGATGATGGTCGTGCGTTGCAAAAAAGTCTTGACCGGGCAAAGATCATGGTCGACATGGCAAACGGTGCTGAGTTTTTAAAATCACATGAGCTTTCCACCGGCAAAATCGGTGCAGTCGGTTTCTGCTTCGGCGGTGGCGTGGTAAATTTCCTGGCTACCAAGATGGGTGAAGATTTTCACGCCGGTGTACCTTTCTATGGCAGCGCACCACCTGCTGAGAGTGTCGCAAACATCAAAGCCCCAATGATGATACAGGCGGCTGAAAATGACGATCGCATCAATGCGCAGTGGCCGGATTTTGAAGCCGCGTTGCAAGCAAATAATATCGAGTACACCCGGCATTTGTATCCGGGCACGGGTCACGGATTCCACAACAACTCTACCAAGCGCTATAACGAAGAAGCAGCAAATCTGGCATGGGAACGCACACTCGAACTGTTCAAGAATAACCTGGCTTAGATAACTTTTGCAGAACCAGAGACATGTGGAGCAATCTGCTGCACATGTCTACACATCTTCGACGCTGCTCTATGAATAGAGACAATCCGGAGACAATGCCAATCTGGACACGGCGCTACGTCATTTGCGCTTAAGCAACAATGACAGATCTGGCGAAAAAGTAGAGATCGTCACCTATTCAGTTGCACATTCTCTAACAATTGACCAACCAGTATCAGCAATAGATTTCACCACCAATACTTTGTGGTGTGGTTCGAGAATGTTGTAAAACACACGAAAAAACGCCGACAGGTTCCATTCACATTGTGAAATGCAGTCGGGATCCTGAATTTTGATCAGTTAATTAACTATCAATTACTTATCAGTACTCGTTTTGTGTTGATGTTCAAGATTACACTAGCGCACATTCTTAAATAGCCGGTACTGGTGTGGTCCAATGAAATTAAAAATCTTTTCAGTTATTTTCTTCTCCTCTTTTCTGCTCGCTTGCGAGTCCGCGAGTATCAACGGCGCTGGAACCACCAGTATTAGTGATACAGACAGTAGCGCTAACAACGATGACAGCACCGACACAGACGGCACCAATATCGATGGCGACGCTGATACTGGTAGTACTGATGCCACAGCTGGAAACAGCGAGGCAATCGTAACCGGTCTTGACGGTGTGACCACATCCAGCACCAGCAACGGTGACGTTAACTCAGTCGGGCTTATCAAGCTGGAACCAATAGGTATATCGGCTGATTCTACACGTGGTCTTTTTGGGAAATTGCCTGAGACTCGCACTGAGCAAGAGATTCGTGACTGGTATATGCCTCCAACTGACACCTGCATAGTTACTCTCGTCTCGGAAGACGATGGCACAGTGGCAACCGATGAGTTCGTGGTCCTTGATCAAACAACAAATTTGGTCAGCGCAGGAGACTCACTCGTTTTAACAGATGATAACGGTACCTACGCAACGCTAGTGCAAACAGCTGGTTTATCCGGGCCTGCTTATGTACCAGAGGCTGACCTTAATCAAGGTGCCGGTACGAATTTATCGATCGATATTCCCGGTGATGAATTTGCAGCATTTCCAGGTATTGCCGTACCACCGGTAAATGAACTTAATGTTGTGTCTCCAGCTATTGGTGAGAACATTGGTGTATCAACATTTTTTCAGTGGGTGCCTAATGATGTACCCGGATCTCTCATTGAACTCTACACAAGCGGTTTCTCAAGTGTTAGCAACGAAGCTATATTCATTGGCTGCAGTCTGGTAGACGATGGGTTATTTGGTTTTTCTGAAGATGTACAGGCTCAGATGGGTGTCGATTTTAACGATGACTGGACTACTATGTTGAGAATCGCCTACAACGTAGCCGCAGATGGCGACAGTATGGTATTTGTAGCCAACAGCGTACGTGCCAAGTAAGAAAAGGCTAAAAAAACTGATGGAACTGACGGAAAGTTCGATAGCGAACTTTCCGTCACTACACTACAAGCAAGATTAAAGCTACTCCTCTCCTACATCCTGCGTATTGTGCAGCCACAATACCGACTGCCACTATTGACCTGGTCCTTCCTTAGCGCAATTAGCACCAGCAGTTAGCGCCATCGGCCTTGTATGCGTTTTAACGCTTCCGCACCAGGATTGAGTTTTTCATACGGTATCTCACTCATCGCACCTGGCGCACTGCCAAGCGTCGTATGCATTTCTTCGCTGCCTTCCTCGACATACAGCAAGCCTGTAACAACCGCACCTTCAGCACGATGTTTTTCTATATAGGATATCGCCGCTATTCGATCGGTTGGATCGTAATTTTCATCTATATGACGCAACCCCACCCGACTACCGTCGTGCATCATCACCTGTCGGTATTCACCGGGCTTAACCTGCGCGATGATTTCCTCATGCTCACCAACGTAATCTGCATACACTGTTTCCAGCATATGCTCACGGGTATGTGCATAACTTTTAGTAGAGCCCTCATGATCATTAAACGTAACGCACGGCGAAATAACATCAATCAACGCAAAACCAGAATGACTGATTGCACTTTTCAATAGCGGTACCAGGTTGTCTTTGTCACCTGAAAAACTCCTGCCGACAAAAGTACAGCCTAAAGACATGGCCAGCAATACAGGATCTATCGGCGAATAGGAATTTGCCTCACCCTTCTTGGCTTTGCTGCCTTTATCTGCACTTGCAGAAAATTGACCTTTGGTAAGCCCGTAGACGCCATTGTTCTCAAGCACATACATCATATTCACATTGCGTCTGATTGCATGTGAAAACTGGCCAAGGCCGATAGACAGAGAATCACCGTCACCTGAAACACCGATATACTGTAACTCCCGATTAGCAGCATTAGCGCCGGTAGCAATAGATGGCATACGCCCATGCACTGAGTTAAAACCGTGCGCACCGCCGAGGAAATAGGTGGGTGTTTTACTCGAGCAACCAATCCCCGATACTTTAGCTACTCGATGCGGCTCAATAGATAGCTCGAAATAAGCCTGCATAATTGCAGACGACACCGAATCGTGTCCGCAGCCGGCACATAGCGTCGACATACTGCCTTCATAGTCACGCAATGTTAAACCGATACTATTGCGCGGTAAGCCTGGGTGGGTAATTTTCGGTTTGGCAATAAAACTCATTTCGTTTATCCGGCTGTTGCCGCCCCTTGTAACTGCAACTCCGCTTTGATTGCTTCAACGATAAAATCACTGCCAACAGGCATTCCATCGTAGGACAACAATGGCACAAGCTGCGCTGGATTAATATCGAACTCATTGACTAATAATTGTCTCAGCTGCGCATCACGATTCTGTTCGACCACAAAAACTCGATCATATTTTTCGATAAACTCCGAAACAGATTGATGAAAAGGAAACCCTTTAACCCGCATATAATCGAACGAGATTTTCTCACCTGCCAATCGATCACGAGCTTCGACAATAGCTCCGTGACAGCTACCAATAGACAATACAGCCCAGCCTTTTTCGGCACCAACATCCACACCGGGCTCAAAAACTGGACGAGGCACCAGGGTTGCCGCAGTATCAGATTTGCGGCGCAACCTATCGAGCACATCTTTGTACTCATCAGATTTTTCTGTGTAGCCGCCATAGCGATTGTGACCGGAGCCACGTACAAAGTACGCGCCTTTTGCATCAACCCCGGGCAATGTACGCCAGGGAATTGCATCGCCATCAACATCGAGATAGCGGTAAAACTTCTCCATATCTTTGAGCGTATCTGCGTCATAGACTTTACCGCGATCAGGCTGATAGCTTTCATCCCACTGAATTTCAGGAATCATCCAGTCGTTCATACCGATATCAAGATCAGACAGTACAATAACCGGCGCCTGCAATCTTTCTGCAAGATCAAAAGCATTGAGTGCCATCTCAAAGCACTCTGTCGGATCAGATGGAAACAACAATACATGCCGTGTGTCACCATGCGATGCATATGCCGCAGATGTGATATCACACTGCTGTGTTCGTGTCGGCATGCCTGTAGAGGGTCCAACACGCTGCACATCAAAAATCACTGCAGGGATCTCAGCATAATAAGCCAGCCCTAAAAACTCACTCATTAAAGAGATACCCGGGCCGCTTGTCGAGGTAAATGCACGCGCGCCATTCCAGTTTGCACCGAGCACCATGCCGATAGCAGCCAGCTCGTCTTCTGCCTGAATAACACAATAGTTATTTATCTTGTTTCCGCTTTTGTCTTCTTCAACACGCAGTTGCTTGCAGAATATACTGTATGAATCAATCAATGATGTCGAAGGCGTTATCGGGTACCAGCTAACCACGGTAGCTCCCGCATACACCGAACCAAGGCCGGCTGTGGTATTACCATCAACCATCACATAGCCATCGGTTTTATCCATTCTTTGCAAACGCATATCGAGCGGACAGCTGAAATTCTGAATCGCGTAGTCGTAGCCCATGCGGATCGCCTGCATATTGGCATCCATTAAATGAGGCTTGGCTGAAAAAGTCTCATTGAGAAGGTTTTCCACAACATCCATCTCGATATCAAGCAATGCGACCAGTGCTCCAACATACGCCACGTTTTTCATCAGCACTTTTGCTCGAGCCGATTCGAAAGCCTCGTTACACATACCAGACAGTGGAATACCAAGCACGGTGACATCACCGCGTTCCTGCAGGTCTTTGCGGGGCCAGGTTGAGTCATAGAGCAGCACTCCACCAGGCCTCAATTCGGCAAGGTCTGCGCTATAAGTTTCAGCATTCATCGCCACCATGAGATCGGTGGTACCCGTACGACAGGTATATCCGTCTTTGGTTACACGGATCTCGTACCAGGTGGGCAGACCCTGAATATTGGATGGAAAGAAATTCTTGCCAACAACCGGTATGCCCATCCGGAAAATTGATTTCATTAACAGGCCGTTTGAACTGGCCGATCCTGTTCCATTAACGTTTGCCAGTTTGATGACAAAGTCGTTTACCCGGGTCTTAGCTGACATTGATGTTTTTTTCTTCAACTGTTTTATTTGCGTATGGAATCTTCAATTGGGACTTACGCATATCCCATGCTCCGGTCGGGCATCGTTCTGCACAAAGCCCACAGTGGATGCAAAGATTTTCATCTTTTACCATCACTTTGCCTGTCTGAGGCAGCGCGTCAGAGACATAGAGAACCTGATCTTTATTGTCAGCGGGTGCACGTAAGCGCTGTCTCAGATCATCTTCGTCGCCATCTTCTGTAATCGTCAGACAATAAACAGGACAAACATCCATACAGGCATCACATTCAATGCAAAGCTTTTCGCTAAATACAGTTTGCACATCGCAATTCAGGCAGCGCTCGACCTCCAGTGCCGTCTGCTCCGGATCAAAACCAAGCTCGACTTCAATGCGAATATTTTTAAATCGTTCAGTTAATTCAACATGGCGCATCTGGCGTCTTTCAGAGTCTTCGAAGTCATTCGAATAACTCCACTCATGGATTCCCATCTTTGTTGAAAGTAGATTCATACCGCGCGCAGGACGATCCGAAATATCCTCCCCGTTGCAGTACTTATGAATCGATATTGCTGCGCGGTGCCCATGCTCTACCGCCCATATAATATTTTTTGGGCCAAACGCGGAATCACCACCAAAAAACACACCCGGCAACTCTACACCGTGCGTTACATCATCAACGTCCGGTGCATCCCATTTATTAAATGAAAGCCCGACATCGCGCTCAATCCACGGGAATGCATTGTCCTGCCCGATAGCAAGAATGACATCGTCACACGGCAGAAATATCTCTTCTACAACCTCAGCAGATGAAAGCTCGCCATTATCATCTATTTCATAATGCATCTTGTCGAAGGTCATACCCTTGAGTACACCATCCTCCACAACGAAGGATTTTGGTGAATGATTCACCAGAATATTCACATCCTCTTCTTCAGCGTCTTCAAGTTCCCATGCACTGGCCTTAAACCAACCACGCGGCTTGCGTGCTACCACCGAGACATTCTTGCCGCCAAGCCTTAGTGCTGATCGGCAACAGTCCATTGCGGTGTTGCCAACACCGATAATCAATACATTTTCACCAATGCTATCTCTGTGCTCAAACGCCACTGATTCAAGCCAGTCAATACCGATATGAATACGATCAGAGTCATTACGACCGGGCAAATCCAGATCTTTACCACGCGGTGCACCGGTACCGACAAAAATCGAATCAAATCCTTCATCCAATAGTTGCTTCATACTATCTATGCGCGTGTTGAGCCTGAGATCAACACCGCGCTCGACAATAAGATCTATTTCATCGTCAAGCACTTCAGCGGGCAGACGGAACGACGGAATGTTGGTCCGCATCAATCCACCTGGTTTATCGTGCTGCTCAAAAATCGTGATGTCGTAACCGAGCGGCAGAAGATCATTGGCAACGGTCAGCGACGCACAGCCGGCACCCACGCAAGCGATCCGTTTACCATTTGATTTACCTTTTGGAGGCAGCCTGTCTCTAATGTCGTCAGACAGATCAGCCGCAACACGCTTCAGTCGGCAAATAGCAACCGGCGCTTCGTCCAGCCGGCCTCGCCGGCATGCCGGCTCGCACGGTCTGTCGCACACCCGTCCGAGCACTCCAGGGAAAACATTCGATTTTCGATTCTCAAGATAGGCCTCGGTAAAATCACCCTGCGCAATCTGCCGAATGTAGCGAGGGACATCCGTATGAGCCGGGCAACCCCACTGACAATCGACTACCCGATGAAAATGATCAGGATCAGAAGAATTACTGGATTTCATTAGTCTGTTGTCACTTTTTTGGCTTCCTCACACTCACATGGCCTGAGCACGCCGTCTGAATCTGTTTTCGATGGCTCAGGTGAAAACTATATGTGTCGCGATCGGCAATGTAAACAGCAATCCAGCACCCGACGACTACTGACACTGCGGATCAATACAACCACCGTCACATCTGTTTAAGATGATTTCTGTATCGAATCACTAAACTGATGTGGCCGTATGTAAAAAAATTGTCTAATCCAGCCGGTAAACGACACACCAGATGCAACCCGGTATAAACTATGCCGGTGTAAATGAGCTGAGTAATGGCTTTTTAAAAAGCATCACGCAACAGACGCGTAAAATAAATTCAGCATTTATTCGGTATCAAATGGCTGCGCCAGTTATTTCTGGCTAAGTCAAAATTAATCCCTGGAAGAATCACACGAGCCAGATTTATGACTATCGGCAGTTTACTTAACGGCAATTTAGTGAGAGCCACCCTGCCAGTTCTCACAGCACTATACCTCGCAGCTTGCTCATCTGAACCGAGAATCGATCAGTTAATTGCTATGGAAGCAAGTCGTATAACGGCGGCAGATGCTGCAAACGGCTGCACTTCGAGCGAAACTACCAAGCCCACGGTCAGTTTACTACTGGTTGGAAACAGCTTGATGAATGACGTTCAATCAATGCTCGAACAACTGCTCACTTGTGGTGGATACTCATCAGATATCGCAACCTCGAACCCGGGAGGTTATCGACTAGAACAGCACCTGACCAATGAAAAAACTAACAACTTGATTGCAGAGGGATACCAACTAACTCTAATCCAGGCCCACAGCAATGGAATTAAAAACCATAGAAAGCCTTATAGAGTATTGAACGAGCTGAAAAATAAAATAGAAGCCGCCGGCAGTACGATGGGGTTTTATCAGACCTGGGCTTTTCAGAACCGCGATATTCGCATAACTGAGAATATACTTTCTCGATACGAATTCATCGCTAACGAACTTGGCGCTCCGATAATTCATATTGGCAGAGCGTGGGATTACTTTCATATAAGCAACAAGGAGTCCCCGCCTTTCGAACTATTTAAAGACTACGCCCACGCCACCGTCCAGGGAAAATCGCTGATAGCCTATACGCTATATGCCTACATAACCAATGAATCGCCAATTAACCTGTCCAGCTTATCGCTCAGTGAACAGGAGGCAAATCAGCTGCAAACGATTGCCTGGGCTACCTATAAAGCAATCAGGTAACAACTCACGCGCGACCTATAGATCTACTTCCCATTGTAAAGAAAGCTCAGAATCTTACTCTTTGAAACTATCATCGTATGAATCAACAGGGTTACCACAGTAACCAAAACAATCATAATAAATAAAGCCGGAAAAGCCGACACTTCCAATTTAATCAGAAGCACTGCCAACATAATCACAAATAAATGATGAAAAAGATAAATGGTATAAGATGAATCTGAAATCAGGCGCATAAACGCAGATTGCTTGTTCAACAGTTTATAGAACAAGAAAAAGCAAATCGAGACGGCGGCCCATTCAGTTAATTTTCCAAAATAGATCATACCGACTTCCGCCAGACTCCCGCCAGTAGTCGGATCAATCATCCTGAATAAGAGGGCGGAAGCTACTAAAAGCACAAGACTGTATATCGGGTTTATAGTACTGAACTTTCTAAGATTTTCTTTATCTGTAGCCAGCAATACACCAAAGAAAAAGAAAGGTATATAAATCATGACAATGTAGTTGGCATAAATTCCGTAGAAGTTAAAGTACATCAAACCCAACTTAGCCAACACTGCTGTCATAACCACAGAAATAAATGGCAGAATAATCAGCACCACCGCCATAGGCACCTTATCAAATGCCTTTGAAATTAATTGAATCAGCGGCTTCATTACTGGTGCGAGCACAATGGCAAGCAACGACGCTAGTAAAAAATAATAGACAAGGTTAATCAAAAACCACAAATGCCCCATGTAGCTGGCATTGGTGATGTACTCTTTAAGTGGTGGTCGCAAGCCAACCTTATCCAGAAAAAGTGATTGCAGCAGGTTTAACGTCAACGCAGTAACCACAAGCGGGACAATAATTCTCACCAGTCGAACACTTAAGAATTTTTTTACCTTGTATTTTCGCATTAACAGGAAACAAAAATACCCGGAAACAACGAAGAACGCTGGCATTCTAAAAGTGGAAATAACTTCTACCAGGTACCCCATGAACGGTTCTGGCTTATTACTGGTGACAACCCAGCTTTGTCTCGGATTAAACACCTCAGCAGAGTGCAGAACCACACCAAGCACCATTAGGGTAGCCCGCATGGAGTCCATGAAATGGAGTCTATCTACAGCGTCACGCATACTTCATTAAATCCTGAGGTAAACAAATTGTAGCCCTGCCCGGTAAGATGTATTCCGTCATCAAGAAAACCGATTTCAACAAATTCCTTCTCAGGCAGTGGGGTTGGATGGAAGGTTATTCCCTGCAGTTCGCGCACGTAAGTTTGCATCATGGCATTGACTGCCTTGAAGCTCTCCCAGTGCGCTCGCCTGCTTGGCGATGGTTTGATTGCAAGAATATGAATTTCACTGAACGGGAATTTCTCGACCAACTGTTGGATAAGTGCTCTAAATTGATCAAATACTTCACTACGATGCATTCCACTACTTAAATCGTTTTCACCAGCGTAAACCAGTACGACGGATGGTTCGACGACCAGCTGACTGAATTTAACGTAGCGATTCAGGGAAGATATTTTAGAACTTCCGATACCTCTGTTCAGCCATGGCCCGCAATTAAAAACATCCTGCGTTTCGAGCCTTTTTATCGTCGAACTACCAAGCATCAGGTTTCTACTGCCATATTCAGAGGTTGCATCTTCGATAAGGTAATGCATGGTGGTCGAGAGCACTTCATCGTGCCTGACCACTTGAAGCGCTAACATAGCGATTACAAAGCCGAACAACAAAAAAATTGCCAAAATAAGATTGTGCTTCGGCATAACCGTGATGAAAAACAGGAGCAAACAGGTGAATTATATCCCCCGTCTCCACCAGATCATATGGCTGGTGCTTGATGCCTGACGCAGGGTGCCACTCGGTAGTGTAAAACAATCAATTGACCATTATTGCAAAAGACTGCGACTTTTGTCCGATACCTTGGGTCTATACGGAGAGAAAAATGTAGAGAGGTGACACAGTCGAGACTGCCATCAATTTTAACCTGAATAATGATAGTGATTGACCTGTACAGGGATCAATATGAACACCAACGCTGTTCAGGGTTAAAACACGCATTCCAGCTACCCGTGCCAGGAACACTACTGGCACTACGAGATCGATAAAGCTGCAACTGCAATCCAATCTACGCTGCACCCTCCTCAGCCGCTAAATAGAACGCGTGAGGTTGAGTACCGGACTCTAGCTACTTTTCTCGTCTGCTTTTCTCGCCGCTGTTGTTAGCCACTTTTGACTTTCTCAAGCAATGTTTCGATTCTACCAACTGATACCTTGTCTGCTGTACCCAGCTCCTGCGCGTAAACCGATACTCGCAGCTCTTCCATAAGCCACCTGATTTGACTATTTTCCGGACTCGGGTGTAACTCCTTAACGCGATCCCAGACAGGTATGATCTCGGCACGTCGACGGCGATCCCTGTCGGGTTCACGGTCAAGACTGTCCAGCCTCCTATCGATTGCTTTGAAGTATACGGGTAAGCGTTGCAGGCGCTGCATCGGCGTCCTAACAACAAAACCCGGATAGATCAGGTGCGATATTTGATCCTTTATATCCGCTACCGCCTCTACCCAACTAAGTGAAACAGAACCACTCATACGCTTTGATACTTCGCGATGCGTTTCAAACGCTTTGCCAAGTTGCTCACAGATGGTATTAGCATGCGTTACTAGGTCATTTTTATGTTGATTCAGATATTCGTTGAATTCTTCCCTGGTACGCGGGAAAGACTTGTCATTGATCAGTGCCCTATCAACACTGGCATCCACAATATCTTGTTTTAAAACATCACTTTTACCCACTGAGGCGAACCTCAAACACAATACGTTGATCCCGGGCAGGTTCCGTATCAGGTACTTCAATTCTTTTGACAAACGCTTTTTATACAATGCACGTAATCCATTATGCATTGCACCACTGGCAGCCTCCTGCGTTGCAAACAGACGCAAGCTTACCGTACTGGTTTCATCAACCAGAGCCGGGTAGCCTTTCATCTGCACCCCTTGTGTGTTTACTTCAACCCACTCTGGCAAATCACCAAAGTTCCAATCGGTCAAATCAGTCCGTTCAAACGAGTTACCTTCTTCAGACGCAAGACTTTCCTCTATCTGATCAATATATTTCGCCTGAAGGCGTTCAATGTCACGACCTTCATCTATGGTTTTACCATCAGAATCAAGAATCTCGTAGCGCATCAACATATGCACTGGCAGCTGATCCAGTTGCCAGTCAGTTGCGGCAACATGCACCCCGGTCATCTTTTGCAAGGCGCCAGATAGCGCATCAAAGAAAGATTTGCTCTCACTTTGCTGCATCAACGGAATTGACTGAGCACCATAATCTGGTGCTGGTACAAAATTGCGGCGAAGTTGCTTGGGCAAGGACTTAATCACTGCAATTACTTTTTCTTCAAGCATCCCCGGCACCAGCCATTGACACTTATCAACCTCCACGCGATTCAGCAAACTAGCGGGCACCACCAAGGTTACCCCATCATCACCAGCCCCTGGGCGGAAGTGATATTTAAGCGGCAACACCAGGCCCGAAAACTCCAATTGATCTGGAAAATCACTCTGATTGATATTCGGGTCATCATCTCTGACCAAATAATCTTTAGACAGATACAACGCACGTGGTGCATGTTTTTCAAACTCTTCACGCCACTTCTCAAACTGCGGTCCTGAATAAATTCCCTCTGGAATAATTTTATCGTAAAACTGAAACAACTCTTCGGGTTCGATAAGAATATCTTTACGGCGGGTTTTATCTTCCAAAGAAACGACTTCATCGATTAACTTTAAATTATGCTTATAGAAGGCCGCCTGTGTATTATAGTTGCCTTCAACCAGACCTTCGCGAATAAATATCTGTCGTGACTCCGCAGGATTTATCGGGCCATAATTAACACGACGCTTTTCAACTATCACCAGACCATAAAGCGTAGATTTTCGTTGCGCGCCTACCTGCGATCTTTTTCTCTGCCAGCTTGCACCCGAATAGCTGTGTTTAAGCAAGGATTCGCCGGCAGACTCCACCCACAACGGATCAATACCTGCAACACATCTGGCGTAGAGTCGTGTAGTTTCACTAATCTCAGCCGCCATTATCCACTTGGGACCTTTACCAAAAAGACCCGAACCTGGGAATACCATGATCTTTCGATTACGCGTACTGTGGTACTCGTTGCGATCTTCCTTAATGGCGATATTGCCAAGCAGGCCTGCAAGCAACGCACGATGAATACTGTCATAGGTTGCTTCTGTGGTGTTCTCTTTTGCGTTTATTGTTTTCAGTGTCTGCTGTAACTGGCGTCGAATATCTCGCCACTCACGTACACGCATGTATGACAAAAACCTTTGTTTACACATTTTACGAAATTGATTCGAAGATAATCGATCGGTCTGGACTCTGCAGAACTCCCACATATTAACGATCGATAAGAAGTCTGATTTTTCATGATTGAATTCAGCATGCAGTTCGTCAGCTGCCTGTTGCT
The DNA here is from genome assembly GCA_938020525.1 of uncultured Granulosicoccaceae bacterium. Lineage (GTDB taxonomy): Bacteria > Pseudomonadota > Gammaproteobacteria > Granulosicoccales > Granulosicoccaceae. The sequence goes on from CALIHW010000003.1 coordinate 94,432, forward strand.
TGTTCATAGGTCGTTCGCGCGGGTCCTGCACAGAAAGCGCACTGACAACAGTCAGCACCTCTGACAAGCAGTTTTCCTCTTTAGCCGCCAACACCATACGCGCAAAGCGTGGATCAATAGGAAAACGAGCTAATTGCCGACCAGTTTTAGTGAGCTTTTTTTTCAGATCGACAGCCCCGAGTTCGAGCAACAGACGATAACCATCATTGATAAGGCGCCCGTCGGGTGCTTGTACAAAAGGAAAGTCCTCAACTTGTCCAAGCCGTGAGACTTCCATCTGCAAAATTACAGAGGCAAGGTTGGTTCTGAGAATTTCCGGCTCGGTAAATTCAGGACGCAGATCGAAATCATCCCCTGCATACAATCTAATGCAGATGCCGGGCGCTTCACGACCACATCGTCCCTTACGTTGATTGGCAGATGCCTGGGATACTTTCTCTATCGGTAAACGCTGCACTTTACTACGCACACTGTAGCGAGAGACACGCGCCATACCGGTATCTACCACAAAGCGAATGCCAGGTACCGTCAGTGAGGTCTCAGCAACATTTGTCGCAAGGACGATACGCCGTCCACTATGTGGCTGGAATATCTTTGCCTGTTCCGCCGCCGACAACCTGGCAAGCAAAGGTATCACTTCAACACCTCTCAACAGACGACTACCACTACTCGCCTTAGCCACATAGTCAGCGGTCTCTCTGATATCTCTTTCACCCGGAAGAAACACCAGTATGTCACCAGATCCTGTTGATGCCAGTTCATCACACGCATCAACGATAGCCTGTGGTTGATCACGCTCATCTTCTTCATCCTCCCCCCAGGGACGATAACGTACTTCAACCGGATAACTTCGACCTTCGGCAAGAATAACCGGGGCATTATTAAAGTGTTTTGAGAATGTATCGGGATCAATCGTCGCAGACGTAATAATGATTTTTAAATCACGACGCTTGTGCAGTAAGCGTTTTAGATAACCTAAAATAAAATCTATATTGAGTGATCGCTCATGCGCCTCATCAATAATGAGAGTGTCGTATTGATTTAACCAGGGATCAGACTGAATCTCTGCCAGTAGAATCCCATCCGTCATCAGTTTTATATAACTTGATGAAGAAACCTGATCACTAAAACGCACTTTATAACCAACCGTACCACCTACTTCAGAATTCAACTCAGATGCAATGCGACTGGAGACGCTGCGTGCTGCCAGACGACGTGGCTGGGTATGGCCGATTAGTCCGTTTATTCCCAGACCTGCTTCAAGACACATCTTTGGAATTTGTGTTGTTTTTCCAGAACCGGTTTCGCCACAGATAATGGTAACCGGATGCTTGCGAATAGACTCTATAATTTCATCACGATGTTGAACAATCGGAAGTTCAGCCGGATATTCCGGTTTCGGTAATCCGGACAGTCTGGCCGCCTTTCTGGCAGCAGACTCTTTAATACTGTGTTTAAGTTTTTCCACAGCTGCGGCATCGGGCTTAGGCTTGCCTGCGAGTGGCTTGGAAAGTCGTTTTAGTCGATTGAGAAGCCGATATTGATCGCAGCCCATGCAGGTATCAATATCGCGCTTAAGCGCATCTGCATCAATGACTGTAGCATCCATGATGGCAAGTCGGCTTTATGGTTTGTCGCGGGTCAGCAACAGGGTTAATGTCGTAGGGAAAAAGACTAGGAGCTTGTCCGAGAATGAATGATCTACTGCGAAAGCGATCTTTTGGCCAGCTATTGCGATCGATATCGTTAAATATGAATGATTATTCGCCTCAATCGATCGAAATATCTGACTCAAAATCTCACTTTCTCGCTACGACCGTCATTCTCGGACAAGCTCCTAGCCTTTTTTAACCTGAACTACCAGGTAACTCACACCGCTACGTCCAAGCTGGCTCTGTGCAGAGTACAGGCTCTGGGAATCATAGAATGGCCCAATTCGAACACGATGCCATCGCTTGCCGTCTATGGCAACTTTATTGATAAAAGCATCCATCCCTGATTGCACCAGCTTACGTTGCAGACGACTTGCATCATCGGCACGTGAAAAGGCTCCAGCTTGCAGATAATAAAAAGTCGAAGCTGGGTTGGAAGTTCGCTTTACAACTGTGTTCTGCGTATCAACACTGCCCGCAGAGTTTCGTGTCGATAAATCTCGCCCGGAAACAACCGCACCAGTAACCGTTGTATTCGCCGTTGCACCCGCAGCCGCTGCAATTTCAACCGGTGCAACATCAATACCCACCCTTAACTCTTCAGCAATTTCAACCGCACCAGGACGTTCATTGGCGCCTGCGCCATACTTGCCTGTACTGTTGCTGCGGTCAAATGCTGGCATTTCATCCGCTTCCGCGTTTGGCACCAGGCTGCCACTATCAGAGAGGCGATCATAAAACCCATATTGATCTGCGTCAGTGCCATCTATCTGTTCGATACCACGCTCTGTTTCAACCAGCGTGTAGTTATCATTGGGCAGGCGTGACAGAAAAATAATAAACCCGAATATGAAACCCACCATGATGCCGATCGTCAGCACCATCCACCACTGTCCGATACCTCGCTGGGAGGCACGTGTCTTCAAACCGTTCATTGTTATGTTCGAGATTTGTTGATGGTTCATGTGTATCACTGTATTCAGTTGCCGCAGAACAATCTGATGCCGATTCATTACTGAGTTTCCGTACCGACTTACGTCCACAGCATCCAAAAATCTGCCGGATGCAATTCACTGCAAGCTGCAGACCGATCGTAATGTTAATAGCAGCCTCGGGCAATGTAACTGTTTCATTAACGTTACATTTCTTGAAGCTCCTAGGGCTTTCAGTTGTTGGATCAATTGCTTACCAACACTTCCTATTCTAACGCCTGAAGTTATGTAGGGAAAGTAGTTGACAATAAAAGAGTTTAATTAATTTCGCTAAAACACCGCCAACACACTGATGACCACAATATGTGGTTTTCTCCAAAAACTAAGTCACAACATATCGTAGGGATCGACATCCAAAGACCAGCGTATTTTTCTCGCGTCAGGGTTGGTTTCGAGCGCCGGACGCAGCCATGTCAGAACCTGATGCAGAGGTTTTCTCTCTTTGGATAACAAAAGCAGTTGCGAGCGATAACGGCCCGCAAGTCGCTCCATGGGCGCGTGCGCTGGCCCGAGAACTGACAAATGGGCACTGATTTCAGCATGGTCCGTAACCTGGCCATTGATGATTTTCTTAATCTCGGTTAGAAACTGGCTCGCACCGGTTTTTTCAGGCGACTCAGCACGGAGTAAAGCGATATAAACATAGGGTGGCCAACTAGTGAGGTCACGCTCTTTTAAAAGCTGCGTAGCAAATTGTCTGTAACCGTCGTTTAACAAGACTTGAAGCAAAGGATGCTCGGGATTACGCGACTGCACAAGAACAACGCCAGGCTTATCCGCCCTTCCAGCTCGCCCGGCAACTTGCAATATAAGCTGACCCATCTGTTCTACTGATCGGAAATCAGCGCCAAACAATCCTCTGTCTGCATCCAGAATTCCTACCAGCGTTACCAGCGGAAAGTTATGGCCTTTAGCCAGCATCTGGGTACCAACAAGTATCTGTGCCTCACCGCTGGCAGCCATCGCCAAATGTTTTTGTAACTCACCTTTTCTTCGTGTGCTGTCACGATCGATTCGCAATACTTTATATTCTGGAAACTTGTCACTTAAATATTCATCAATACGTTCGGTGCCCATACCCACGTTGATCAATGTGTTTGCCTCACAGGAACTGCATTGCAACGGTATCGCCCGCTCCGCACCACAGTGATGACAACGTAGCCTGCCAGAGTGTGCATGCACTGTCATATGAGCATCACACTGATTGCAGTCTTCGATGCTGGTACATGTCTCACACATCAGTACTGGTGCATAGCCACGGCGGTTAATAAATACCATTGCCTGCTCACCACGTTCGAGCACTTGCTTCATTTGTAATAACAAACGGTTGGATAGGCCCTTCTCTACTTCACCACCCCGACTGTCTACCAACACCATTTTTGGCAGTACCGCGCCTGCTGCACGCGAGCGTAAATACAGCGTATCTATAAGCCCCCTGGATGCATTGTGCAAAGACTCGAGTGAAGGGGTTGCTGAACCCAGTACTACTGGTATTGCAGCCTTTCGAGCACGCACCATTGCAAGATCCCGCGCCTGATAACGGAACCCGTCCTGCTGTTTTAATGACCCATCGTGCTCTTCGTCCACGACTATAAGCCCAAGCGCAGGCATTGGCGTAAAAACAGCCGAACGTGTACCAATCAATACATGCGCACTGCCATCTGCAGCCGCATGCCAGGCAAGCATTCGCTCAGTATCATTAAGGCCGGAATGCAACACTTCCACCTGACAGGCAAGTGCATTTCTGAATCGTGAAACCAGCTGCGGTGTCAGCCCGATCTCTGGCAACAAGACCAGCACTTGCTTACCACTTTTAATGACAGTTCGCGCTACATCAAGATAGACTTCAGTCTTACCACTACCGGTTATCCCGTCTATCAGTGCACAGTAGTATCTATCGATATTGGCGTGTATTTTTTCACTTGCTAGTTGTTGCTCTTCATTTAAGGCAATCGTGGCTACCGCTTCGCCTGGTTCAAAATCAGCAACAACTTTTTCAACCAGGCCTTTACTTATCAACGGCTTCATAGTCGCCGACCATCGATTATCAAACAACCGGCACTCAGCTGCACTCACTGCTCCAACACTGACTTTAAGAAACTGCAGCAATGCAGTTTGTGCAGGTGCACGTTTTACTTCATCGGTTGTTTTGCCTGCCTCAGTTAATACATAACCACTCGGGCGTTCAACGTCACCACTGGAGCCTTTGCGAAGCTGTACTGGAAGTGCTGTTGCAAAAGCTTCGCCCACCGGATGGTGGTAATAAGAGGCAGCCCAGGTAATTAGTTCGACTATTTCCGGTGGTAGCACAGGCTCCGAGTCGAGTAGTTCGGATATTGCTTTTAGTTTGGATTTAGCAAGTGTCGTCTCGCCCGTACCGGTTACCACACCGATGCGGGTCGACCTGCCGAAGGGCACCACCACTCGACACCCGGCTCGATAGCTCGTCAAAACTCCCTGTGGCAGGTAATCAAAGGTTCGCGACAACGGTACAGCTACTGCGACTTTTACTATCTTCTGTCCGACCTTTTCCTGCGAGTCTGGTGATGAGTCAGGCGAAAAGCCGTCGAGAGTGGCTTGCATTGACTGAAGTTGCCTGTGGATAACTCTGTGGAAAAAAATGTGTTGCAGGGACACAATGGATGGATTGCGCCATGATACTAGATTTATGCGAGCAAATTGGCATGGAAATATATTGTTGAATTACAATCACTTAGATAGTTATTGCAACAATACTGTTGATTTATTTCGAAAAGTCCTATACGCCTTCGTAAGTACCCACGCAGTGTGAATAAGTGGAGCGTTCAATCCTCACTGTGATTTAAAAATGCAACACTTACCTATCTTCCTAAATCGTGTATTTGCGGCGCTAGATTATGAATACATAAGCGTTTCCGCACACCATTGTACTGTGCAGCCCCGGTATCAGGTGAATCTGTAAGCTAATGGTGCGTCAATTTGTCGACTTAACTATCGGGAATATCCACCATTCAGCATTGTATGGGAATGCCAGAGCGTCAGATATGAGACAGCTTGCACAGCCACTTTCACATGGATAGCTTTAACGATTCTAATTCGCTCGTTCTAGTGTTGCAGTAAACTGTGCAAATCAATATCACCTTGCATGAGAGCACAAATGAAATATCTGGGAGATGCGGACTACCAACATGGCAGCCCCTCAAAACTGGGCGTATTACTGGTAAACCTTGGTACGCCTGACTCCACAGAAGTTAAAGATGTAAGACGCTATCTGAAACAGTTTCTCAGTGATCCGCGAATCGTTGAAGTACCCAGAGTACTTTGGTGGTTGATTCTCAATGGAGTGATCTTAAGAATCCGCCCGGCAAAAACTGCTGAGGCGTACGCGTCTGTTTGGGACGATAAAGAAGGGTCGCCGTTATTGAGCATCAGCCGCAAACAGGCAACTGCACTAGGTGCTGCGCTCAGCACTGGTCAAAACCAGAGTTATGGCCAAAGTAGTAGCTTAAATGCAGAAGTTGAACTGGCAATGCGCTACGGCAACCCGTCTGTTGCCGATGCACTTAACCGTCTTCGTGCAAAGAATGTCAGACGACTGGTGGTTCTACCCATGTATCCACAATACTCAGGTTCTACCATTGCCTCCGTGTTTGATGAAGTTACGGCAAAGCTCAGCAGGCTTAGATGGATACCTGAGTGTCGTTTCATCAATCAATACTTCGACGAACAATCCTATATAGAAGCACTGGCTACTTCAGTTGAATCGCACTGGCAGCAACACGGTAAGCCACAGCAACTGATCATGTCTTATCACGGAATACCACAGAGATACCGTACCAATGGTGACCCGTACTTCTGCCAATGCCAGGCGACATCGCGACTACTGGCTGATCGCTTACAGTTAGCTGAAGATCAATTCCAGGTTGTTTTTCAATCACGCTTTGGTAAAGAGCCCTGGCTTCAGCCGTACTGCGATGAAACGCTTAAATCTTTACCGGCAAAGGGGATTAAAAATATTCAGGTTGTCTGTCCGGGTTTTTCTGCAGACTGCCTCGAAACCATTGAAGAAATTGATGAAGAGAACAAAGAATACTTCCTGGAAGCGGGTGGCGAGCAATTCAGTTATATTCCTGCACTAAACGAACAACCAATGCATATCGATATGATGACAGCTCTCATCGAGCGTCATTGCAAAGGCTGGCCAGAAGCCGAAAAAGTTGATATCAATAATAAAGCAGCACTGACTGCCTCAAGGGATAGAGCATTGGCGCTTGGTGCCACAGCCTGACTTAGGGGTGCTAAAGCCAGACTAGGGTGCTACAGCCAGATAAAGAGTTAGTATGAATGTTGGTTGGCAGACAGAAGCTACTGCCTGAAGCAGTATAAGGCTACAAGGCAGCGACTTAACTTGCGGCGCGCGCCGAGCGCTTCTTCCACCTGAATACCCGGTAGACAAACATCGGGTTTCCTACAATATAGCGACGCCAGAGCCGTCCGGGCTCAAGATACAAACGGTACATCCACTCAATGCCACCGTTTCTCATCCACATGGGTGCACGTTTTTTATCGCCAGAGTAGAAGTCGAACAAACCGCCGACGCCGATAACAAGATTACTGTCTATCTTGTCTTTATGCTGATCAATCCACTTTTCCTGCACCGGTGCACCAAAAGCTACCAGTACAATATTGGGTTTGGCTGCATTGATTTTTTCTATCACTGAATCAGTTTCTGTTTCGTGATCAAAATAACCATGATGAGCGCCGACAACTTCCAGGCCCGGATAGGTTTCTTCCAGTTTGGTTTTCATACGATCTGTAACACCGGGGGCTGCACCAAGCAGATAGAACCGATAACCTTTCTTTGGAGCGACCTCCCAAAGTTCGGGTATCAGGTCTGTGCCATTGAGATTGGCCACCAGTCTTTCGCCAATAACACGACAGGCGATATTGATTCCGGCACCATCTGGCAGGACGATATCCTGTGACTGGAGGATTTCACGATAGCTTTCATCCTTGCAGCTGATGTTTAAACAATCGGCATTGATAAAAGATACAGTTTCTTTCCCGCCACTGTCGATCACCCGCTGCAGTACCAAGAGCGCTTCTTCCATTGAGATACTCAGGAAGTCCACGTCAAGCACATTGAGCTTGTTAGTGGTATCCATTGCAACCATTGGTGTATTCACTGAAAGTCATGCACAAATGCTGAGTGTTTCTCACTATCAATGTAAATCGCATTGCTGCGACCGGTAATTTTTTGTTTTCCTGGCCCATCACTTTCCGCTCAACAGCCACCGACCGCCACATAGACACTTGCCCGACAGAATTTTAACGTCACGAATTTCACCATTGAGTTCAGCAGCGGGCATTATCTCTGGAGACC
>CALIHW010000004.1 GCA_938020525.1 uncultured Granulosicoccaceae bacterium
AAGGTGTTTTTTGCCAAATCGATACCGATCAGTTTAAGATGTTTCATGGGCGCTTTCTCCGTTAAATGGTTTTGTTAACACGCTACCATTTTGGCACATTGTGATGCCGGTAAGGAGGGAGCGTCCATACCATCACCCTAACTGTGATGTGTGGTATGGCGTTGTGCGGGTTGCTTTGCTAAACGGGCATCGCCTCTTCAACCAGCTGAACCCAGTAAGAACATCCGTGTGGGATGGCTTCGTCATTAAAGTCATAGTCCGGGTGATGCAGTAGTGCTGTATCCCCGTTACCCATGAATATAAATGCACCAGGGCGTGCGTTTAGCATGTAGGAAAAATCTTCCGCGCCCATAACCGGGGTTACGTTTGTCTCAACATTCGCAGGACCAGACACTTTTTGTGCAATACCGGCGGCGAAGTTAGCTTGCTCCTCGGCGTTGACCGACACAGGGTAGCCATAATGATATTCAAACTTCGCAGTTGCATCCATTGCTATTGCTGTATGTTCAACCAGAGTTTCCATTCTACTCTTTACCATATCCCGCACTTCTGTTGTCAGGGTTCGTACTGTGCCCTTTAAACTGACTGTCTGCGGAATAACATTATATGAAACGGTGTCTGTGTTGAAAGAGGTGACAGAGACGACGGCGTTCTCAAGCGGGTCAACATTACGCGATACGATTGATTGCAATGAAAGCATCAGTTGCGATGCGATAACGGTAGGGTCAATGCCTTTGTGTGGTGCCGCTGCATGGCCACCTTTACCCGTGACGGTTATATCAAACTGATCAGCAGCTGCCATCAATGGGCCAGATCTAATTGCGAACTTGCCAACGTCCATGCCAGGCCAGTTATGCATTCCATAGACTTCTTTGATCTTAAATTTATCCATCATGCCGTCTTTGACCATTTCGTCACCACCGCCGCCTCCTTCTTCTGCAGGCTGAAATATCACAGCAACACGTCCATTAAAATTGCGCGTTTCACACAGGTATTTTGCAGCACCAAGGAGCATCGCTGTGTGGCCGTCATGTCCGCAGGCGTGCATCTTGCCGTCAGTTTTTGATGCGTGTGCAACACCGCTTGTTTCATGGATAGGCAATGCATCCATGTCTGCACGTAAACCGATGACGTTATCAAAGCTGCTGTTTTTGCCATTGATGATGCCGACCACACCAGTGCGGCCAAGGCCTTCTACTACTTCGTCACAGCCAAATTCGCGCAGCTTTTCTGCGACCACACCAGCCGTTCTGTGCACGTCAAACAAGAGCTCAGGGTGCTCGTGAAGGTCACGTCGCCATTCTGTGATCTCCGGGAGCAGATCTGCAAAGCGGTTGACTAGTGGCATGGCGGCTACCTGATTGTTTGGATTAAGCTCAAGCATGCCAATTGGAAGCGAAGACCGCAAGGACGAACTTTATTCAAGGTGGCAGGGCCTGCTTAGACTTGCCGCAAAGATGGGGTTAGCATGGGTGGCGTTCAAACTGTGATCAACAAGCATGGGAGAGATGGCGTGGCTCAGATAGTAGGCGTGGAAGCGCTAATGATTGATTTGCAACCGAAGGTCAAACGCACAGATGCCATTCAGTCGTTTGACAGCCAGCAAACGCCGATTTTCAAACTGACCGATGCTGACGGCGTTACCGGCATCGGTTACAGCTACACCATTGGTCAGGGTGGCGAGGCGATCATGTCCCTGCTTAAAGAAACGTTGGTGCCGCAGCTGATGGGTGCTGACGCCGATGGTATTGAAAAAATATGGCGTAATCTTCTGTTTGCTACACATGCCACGAGTGTGGGTGCAATTACTTCATTGTCTCTGGCAGCTATTGATACTGCATTGTGGGATTTAAAGTGCCGTCGAGCAGGACTACCGTTATACAAAATGTTGGGTGGGGCTAAGGATCGTGTGCCGCTTTATACCACAGAGGGTGGTTGGCTTCACTTGTCTGCAGATGAACTGGTTGCTGATGCAGTTTCAGCTAAAGCACAGGGCTTTAGTGGCTCAAAAGTTAAAATCGGTAAAGCACGCTTGTCTGAAGATCGTGAGAGATTGATGGCGGTGCGGGAGGCTGTAGGTGATGACTATGAAATTATGGTAGATGCCAATCAGGGGTTTAGCTTGTCTGAGGCAATAAGACGCTCAAAGATGCTTGAGCGAATTAACGTTGGCTGGTTTGAAGAACCGTTGCCCGCAGACGATATCGGCGCACACACGCAGCTAGCCGCACACAGTCATGTGCCAATTGCAGTTGGTGAGAGTCTTTATTCTATTTCGCAATTTAAGGACTACCTGCACGCGGGTGCTGCTTCAATAGTGCAGGTTGATGTGGCTCGAATTGGTGGTATAACCCCGTGGATGAAGGTCGCTCATATGGCAGAGGCGTATAATGTTTCTGTGTGTCCGCATTTTTTGATGGAGCTGCATGTCAGTCTTGTCTGTTCAGTAAACAATACGCCCTGGCTCGAATTCATACCGCAACTCGACGATGTTACTCACACTGTTATGGAGTGCAAAGACGGATATGCTATTCCGTCATCTGAGCCCGGGTTGGGGATAGACTGGGATCAGGAGAAACTACAGCAATTAGCAATACGCGATGTATCTTTTGCTACACAGCTCCGTTGAACTGCATATGAGTATGCGATCTGTTTTATAGCAAAGAGAAGCCAGCGGATTTGCTTTAAGCCACAGCCAGATCAGATTCCTCTTTGCTGAAAGAGGCGTTGTCACTAATTTGCTCGAATGTACAAGGCCTGCCAACGTAGTAGCCTTGCAGAATGTCGCAGGCCGCCGCCTTTAAAAACTCAAGTTGTTGATGTGTTTCAACGCCCTCAGCAACGACTTCTATGCCTAATTCATGTGCTACGGATATTATTGCTTTAACAATAGAGCAGTTGCTATGGTTGTCCGGAATGTCCTGAACGAAACTGCGGTCAATTTTAACGCGAGTAACTGGCAGCTTTTGCAGTCGACTGAATGAGGAATATCCGGTCCCGAAGTCGTCAATAGCCAGCTCTACTCCAGCTGCCCGTAAGTCCTGAAGCATGTTTAAACTGTGGTCACCGTTTTCGAGAAGCGCCGACTCGGTAAGTTCAAGCTCGATGGCGTTTGCCGGTACACCGGTGGTTTGCAGAATTCTGGCTATTCTGTCTTGCAAATTGCCACTCACAAACTGTTTTGCTGACACGTTAACACTGAACTTGATATTAGGATTATTGCGTCGCAGCTCTACCAGCTTTTTACATGATTCTGACAATATCCAATCACCGAGTGGATCAATCAAGCCTGTCTCTTCAACAACTTCAATAAATGACTCTGGTCCAATTATGCCTTGTTCCGGATGGTTCCAGCGCAGCAATACCTCGTAGCCAGTTATGCTAGCTGCACGGATATCGTACTGAGGCTGAAAATACAGTTCGAACTGTGATTCGCGTAGCGCAATACGGAGATCCCTTTCCAGTTCAAATCGTTCTGTGAGGCGAGTGTTCAGTGCCGCGGTATAGAACTGAATAAGATTTCTACCCCGCTGCTTTGCTTGATTCATAGCAGCATCTGCAAAACTCAGCAGTTGCTTTGGGTTGTCTGTGTGGTCGGGAAAGACGCTGATACCGATACTCGCTGAAAGTCGAATATCATATGATGCAGATACATATTGCTCTGCTAGTGCGTCAGTTATTTTCTCTGCAATAACGGTAGCATCTGAAGCGGTGGAGAGATCTCTGAGGATAATCGCAAATTCGTCACCGCCAAGTCTGCCGACAGTATCAATTTCGCTCACAGCGTTTAACAGACGGCTGGCAACCTCGCGTAATAGTTTGTCGCCAATGTGGTGCCCCAGTGGACCGTTTACCTGCTTGAAGTGATCGAGGTCAAGCAATAACAGAGCGGTCTTGCTGTTGCTCTTTGTGTCCAGAGTCAATCGTAACTGCTCCATTAGACCGCAACGGTTTGGCAATCGGGTAAGTGGGTCGTGGTGTGCAACATGTTGCAGTCCGTCGCGCGCGATCCTTAAATTATTTTGTGTTTCGTGGTGTTCGCTAAGATCCAGTATTGCCACATGGAATCTGTAGTCGCTGCTTGGCACTGTATGGCCTGACGAATAGACCGCGGTCAGGTGTAGCATGACCGGTATTGTATTGTCACTCACTTGAAGGGATGTGCTGACCGTTCGTTCGCCGACCTTTGCGATCTCTGAGAGTAAGTTTGAGACGCTGATTCGATCGGCAGATATTATGTTTGAGATAAAGGAGGTGCGATGCAGGTCTTCTGCGGAAGTGCCGAGCATGGCAGCCCCCACAGAATTGATTTCAAGAATGCGAAAGCTGGTATCGAGAGTAAAATGGCCGATGGGTGCGGCATCGAACAGGGATCTGTATCTGGCATTCTCGGCACGAAGGCGATGTATTTCTCTACCAGTAACGAGCGCAGGACGTGATTGCAAGATCCGCTTGACTGATAGCGATCTTGCCTTGGCAAGAAACTTCATCTTAGCTACGGTGCTGTGAGTTTTGTTGCTGGTTTATTCGATAAGAAGAGATAGCTGATCGACTAGAAGTGACCTTGGGTCGGTTGAAATAGATGGCGGGAGATGTCTTCCGAAGCATTCCCTCTAAGCGGAGGCCTGGGAAGTTCGAGGTGCTCAATTTGTGGGTAGATGATAGTTTTTCCTGCACTTTGCCTTCCTGGAATAACTCAAAAAAATGGTACATACCGAGACTGATGGCCAGCTACACCTGATGTATGGCCAATCATGCAAATTTAGTACTCGGATATCTCCTGCTGCTCGACAATGTATAGCCCATAGGCTGGCGAATGTTACTTTAAATATTTTTTATTCATACATAAAAAGCCAATGATATGGCACAAAAATTAAACGGAGCCGCAAGAGAGGTTTTAAATGTTTGTATCTTATACAACTTATTTTTCCTAAATTCAGAGCCGTCTAACTATTAGACGTTGTCTATTTCTGCAATGGTAATATCTGGACTCAATATTACAATGAGCTTTTTGTGCGGAACCTTCACTCTGGGTACGCGGTGACAGGCGACGCGTCAAAACGATGTTGTGCAGCAGATGTTGGCCTGTTTGAATTTTGACAGCGTTGTAAAAAGGTGTCGTCTTTCTGACTGCTTTGTAGCAGCTTAGAACGAAAGCTGGCGTGTTGTATTGCGTCCGCCCGGTCGATCATTTTTGCTTCTCTCTGCGGCTGGCTAAATTGCCAATCCCGAAACGTTTTGTCCCTGGTCTTGCTCCCTGGTCTTGCTCCGGTGGAAGTGCTGGTGACTAGCTGTTTCGGACGGCGAAATATTCGTATCGATTTGGTATTTCTCCGTGTTGCTCGGTGTTGCTGGAGTAGTGTCGCGACAAGGGCATCTGCAATATTATAAAAGAGCTGGTACCGGGTTTTGCGAATTTGATATTTATATTAACTATACAACTCGAAAATACCATTATTAATGGTTATGCTTTGACCGGTAGTGCAAAATCGCTGGTAATTTTTAACGCTTTCTCTTGATAAGCATGATCAGTTGTGACAATCTTGCTTTGCGATCAGTAAGCTCACGGAAAGGGTTAAGTAACTGGAATGTTGATAAAGATGCAGAACGGGATGCTCTGTTATTTTTAAAATTCGGATTACTTAAGTGAACAAAAGCGTAGAACCATCACCCTCTCATTTTTCAACCGCACATCTAAACCACTGGGACACTCATCAAAACCCTATTGTTGAAGTTAAAGTAGATGATCAAACTATCGATGAACTATACCGTGCTGCCAGTCGCTCTACAGATGATAGCTTCTACAAAATAACCAATGAATCATTTTCCAACTGCCTCACATTGGCAGGTGAGATTCGTGCGCGTTTAGCTGTATCAGGAGCGGTAATTGTCGATAGACTCCCCGTTGAAGCCAACGACCTCGCAGTCAATCGACGAGCTGCTGGCATACTATCTAATCTTATCGAACCACTAATGACACAGGATATCAAAGGCACGTTGTTGTATGACGTCATTGATGAAGGTGCCAAAGCCACTGGCACTATTCGCCGCTCTAAAACCAATGAGGAACAACCCTTTCACACTGATGGGCCTTGGCATCTAACGCCGCCGTCTATGATCGGGCTTTTCTGTATCAAACCTGCAGCACAAGGTGGGTACAGCCAGGTATCAAGCCTGCAGCGCAGCCTCGATAGACTGCTCAATGAGAAACCGCACGCCATTGAGATACTTGAACAGATGCTGATGTGGAATCGCATGGGGCAATACAAGGAGGGAGAGAATGCATTTAATTCACTCTCTATAATTCAACAGGCTCAGAATCAAACACTTATTCGACACTACGTTGACTATGTAAAGACCGGTCACGAACTCGCAGGTTCTGATCTGCCGGATGACGTGGTTGTGCTACTGCACGAGCTGGAAGCCTCATTAGCGTTGAATGCCTGCAAGCCGTTTAAACTTGAAGCCGGGCAATTTCAGTTCGTTAATAACTGGACGGTTGCCCATGCAAGAGCCGGGTTTGATGATCCGGATGCGGATCTAGAAATGCAATCAGAAACACCGTCAGGCCGACATCTACTCAGACTTTGGGGTAACATCAGTAGCTCCGAGTAGAGCAAATGGACTTTACGAGCTTTGAGCTGCTGGCAGGTTTTGGTGTCATATTTGTAGCCTACCTTGTGAGAGGCATTGCAGGCTTTGGTAGTGGCCTCATCGCAATCCCATTACTCACTCTGATGTTCCCGCTAACGGTGGTGGTACCGGTTGTTGTGTTGCTGGATCTTATCGGGTCCGCTACGCAAGCGGTGGCAAGTAGAAAACACACAGACTGGAAATTGCTTCTGCCCTTGATTCCTGTCACAGCAGTAGGCATTGCGTTGGCAGCGTATTTTTTCAAGCACATAGACACTTCAATGTTGACGCTGTGGCTGGGGATATTTGTTATATGTTTTGCTGTATATCAGCTGCTGCCAATACCGGATATAAAAGGTAGTGCTTTATTGGCGCTGCCTTTCGGACTGCTCGGTGGGCTGATGGGCACTCTGTTCGGTACTGGAGGTCCGTTTTATATCTTGTATTTCAGTACGCGAGGTCTCTCCAAGAGCGAATTCCGGGCTAGCTACTCAGTGTATTTTGTTTTAGATGGTCTTGTTAGAGTTGCAGTGTACGTGTTTGGACTCAGTCTACTGAATGTTGAGTGGTTGCCTTTGTTATTGATGGCATTTATTCCTTTTGCACTCGGGCTATCGGTCGGTGGCAGAGTTCACACCGAGATTGATCCCGCGATTTTCAAAAAAATGATATCACTGATCCTGGTGGCCAGCGGGGCAGCACTGATCTACAACACGTAGATGCAATGTAATTCTTAAATCTACATTTTCCTGTCGAAGGACCCTCCTCAATTCTCATTTGTAGAATTAATCGGTGAAGAAACGGCAAAAGCAATCGCTACTTTTAGTGCAGGAGGTGGGTATGCCCTCGAAACTATAACGGTGGCAACTCAATGAAAAATAACCTCCTCTTTCGTGGAATACACAAAGCACTTGCCTCAATTGTGCCGGTCGCAGTAATCACTGCAGCAGTATTCCCAGTTAACGCAAAAGACTCCCTGCCGCGATGCCTGTACATCTCCTCTTATCATTCAGGCTATGCCTGGAGTGATGGTGTGGAAGAGGGAGTGCTATCTGTACTCAAGGCGAAGTGTGATGTGCGTCAGTTGGATATGGATACGAAACGTAAGCGGTCCAAAGCTGACATTCAAAGTGCGGTCAAAGAGAGTATTGAGCTGATCGAATCCTTCAGGCCGGATGTAGTAATCACCTCCGATGACAATGCCGCTAAATATCTGATCGTGCCGCACTATATGAATAGCGCGATTCCATTTGTATTCAGCGGTATTAACTGGACGGTTGAAGAATACGGTTTTCCCGTCTCGAACGTGACAGGTATTGTAGAGGTCGCACCAATTGAACCAATGCTACGCGAGGCGATAAAAGTTTCCGGCGGCCTTAACGGTGTTTATCTGGGTGCTGATACTCTTACAGAGCAGAAGAACTATGATCGAATTAAATCCGGTGCTGCTCGCATGGGAAGCAATCTGGGTAAAAAGCTTGTAGCTGATGCACAAGGCTGGAAAGAGGCATTTGATCAAGCCAATGCTGAAGCAGACTATATAGTGATGGGTAGTAACTCGGGGATTGAGGGCTGGGACGACGATGCTATGGCCATGTACGTCAGTGAAAGTGCCAAAGTAATCAGTGTGACTAACCACCGGTGGATGATGCCCGTTACAGCGCTTGGGTACACGAAAATTCCTCAAGAGCATGGCGAGTGGGCCGCACAGGCAGCACTTGAGATAATAGCTGGCACTAGCCCACTGGACATACCAGTGGTTACGAATCGCAAATGGGATATTTGGATAAATCAGGGTGTGATAGACGCAACAGGAACTTCGTTGTCATCTCGCTATACTCGCAGAGCTAAAAAGTTTGCGAGCAATTCAGACGACTAGCAGCTACTTATGAAAAATTCACAAGAACCTCTTTTTTCTAAAAAGGAGTGTTTCATTGGTGGGATCGTCGTAGCATTTTTTGTTGTGGCTGCAGGTTACTTTTCATTACTACGCGAACATGCAATTGAACAAGCGCAAACGAAAAAGGAAGCGCAAGGCTACATCCAGAATTTTAATGATACTATCAATGAAGTTGCTGGTGTCAGGGCCTCGCTAGCTACGCTTTATAGAGTCACCAATGAGTTCGGAAGCGATGAGCTTGATCTATACACTGAAGAATTGGTTGGCACATTAGATTCGATTAAATCAGTCGGAAGATATGATCATATTAAAAGTGCCGATATCGATTCGTTCGCTTCTTTAATGACAGAACGGGGTATCTACCAATTTGAACTCAAGGCGCTTAACATTGATGGCTCAACATATCCTGCAGGTGCTCGTGAATATCACGATGCGGTAGTCAGTATTAGCCCGTTCAACCCGCGGGCCGCAAGATTGATCGGGGTAGATTTAACAAGGGAACAGTCATTGACTGACGCAGTCAGTGAGGCGGTGGAGTTTGATAAAGCGGTGCTCACCGGTTATCCGCCCGGATGGCCGCAAGTGGCCGACTCACTGCTGTTTATTCCGACTTATGCTGGCAGGTACATACCAAAAACTGCTGATTCAAGAGCGATGCAGCAGGACGGTGGTTATTTTGTTGAGCTGTCGTTCCAGCGCTTCTTACGCCAGTCAAACATATTTACAACGGAGATTCGGCTTCCTGGTGCCACATTGAAGAGATCGGCATTCGCTGATGTTGGAGAGCCGCGAGTACTTCCAGGGCTGTTTAGCGGGTATAAGGCTGAAATCCATCCCGTAATTGGCAATACTGAAGTTGGATTGACTGTCCGCTCGCAAGATGGAGTGTCAAAGGCTTGCCTGTTGCATGCAGCATTGTGGATGTTCGCAGCACTATTGCTGTCATTGATTGCAATTGCATTTATTGTACGAGATCGCCGCAGCAACCTACATCGAAGAAACGCGCAGAAATCCCTTGAGCAAGAACGTCAGATCGCTCTGACAACACTTGAAGCGATTAACGATTCGGTATTTACATTGTCTCCAGATGGTGAAATCAGCTACGTCAATCCAGCAGGTGAGACGATGGTGCAGCAAGATGCTGATGAACTGCGAGGGATGAATGTAAAGGCTGCAATACCAGTTGCTCTGAGTGGCGCAGGCAAAAATGCTATAGATGAGATTGAATCAAGTCTCGAAGAGGGTTGTCCTACTGTTCTAAAAGAAATTGAGCTACTAACGGATAATGCCGTCACTCAAGTCGATTGTGCTTTTACGCCATTTATTGGCAATGAAGATACCGACGGTGGTGTTCTGGTGATGCGTGATGTTGGTCAAGAGCGTGCGCTTACCAAGAAGCTCGAACACCTTGCGACACATGACAGCTTAACGGGTCTCTTCAATCGATATTATTTTGAATTAGAGCTAGAAGAAATGGTAAAGGGTGCCACCGAAAGGGGAGAGATACATGCCGTTTGCTACATAGATTTAGATCAGTTCAAAATCGTCAATGACACTTGTGGCCATCAGGCCGGTGATAAGCTATTGGTACAGATTACCAATCATTTAAAAAGCAACTGCCGCAGCACAGATGTTCTTGCCAGACTTGGTGGTGATGAGTTTGGATTGCTGATCAAAAACTGTGATGAGAAAGAATGCGAGGCGATCGCCCAAAGACTGCACGAAACATTTCAGTCGTTTTATTTTGTCTCTGGTGAACGTACCTTCGCGATACGTGCTTGCTTCGGTTTCGTTGCAATTAACCGCGCTTATGATCATGTGTCTGATATATTGGCAGCTGCAGACATTGCCTGCTACAGCGCTAAGGACAGAGGTCGCAATGAGATGTTTGTTTTTCGGCCGGGGTGCGAAGAAACCACTCAGCGTCAGGGTGAGTTGAATATCCTGCCAAAGCTACAAAATGCATTGTCAGTAAATAATTTCGTTCTGTTTGTGCAGCCAATTGCCGAGATCCTTCCTAATGGCACGAACGATGTCGCCAAATATGAGATCCTGTTGCGAATGCGAGACGACGACGGCAGCCTTATCACGCCGTACTGTCTTATCAAAGCAGCTGAACGCTATGACCTGATGAAGGAGATAGATCGCTGGGTAATCAAGCAGGCGTTTCGTTACATCGCAGAGCTTCAAGTGTTGTACGGAGATCAGATGCCGATGTTCAGCATCAATCTTTCAGGCCAATCGGTGATGGATCAGGATCTTATCGGATACATTCGTAGCAAAGTTTCTGAAACCAATGTACAGACTAACCGAATCTGTTTTGAAATCACTGAAACCGCGGCTATGAGTGATATGACGCAGGCACTGGAACTGTTGGAGTTTTTACACAGCGTGGGAAGTAAAGTAGCATTGGATGATTTCGGTGCCGGCGAATGTTCATTTGGATATCTCAAAAACCTGCCGGTGGACTATTTAAAAATAGATGGTCAGTTCGTCAAAGACATTGATACCTGCCAGGTGCACAAGGAAATGATAATTTTCGTGCAGAAAGTGGCGAACCTTCTTGATATGCAGACGGTGGCAGAGTTTGTTGAAAACGAG
This sequence comes from uncultured Granulosicoccaceae bacterium, assembly GCA_938020525.1. GTDB lineage: Bacteria > Pseudomonadota > Gammaproteobacteria > Granulosicoccales > Granulosicoccaceae. Next base: position 11,135 of record CALIHW010000004.1, read on the forward strand.
TCGATTCTCAACTGCCTGCGTGAGCTCGATATCGACTACGCTCAGGGGTATCATATCAGCAAGCCTTTTAATATTACTGAGCTCAAGGAGCAGTTTGTCATCCAAAAGGCCGCTTGAGGTTGCTGAAAACTAATTATTGAGTTGGTGGGTTGAGTTGGTGGTGCCGCGATAATTGACAAATGCTGTCAGTAATTCTTTTAAAGCTTGCTTTGGCTCTGTCAACAGTGTGTCGTGCTCGAAGGTAGCCGTGCACAAGACCCTTTTCATTAAACCAGATGGCATTACCTCCAGCGGCATTGACTGATGCTACATAGGCTTGCGCATCATCTGCCACGGGGTCGCACTGTGCACTAAACGCAATGGTAACAGGCAGATTTTTAAAGTTGGTGTCCAACAAGGGCGCGAGTTGTACTTTGTCTGCATGTGCTTTGCAGCCGGTTCTGATGGATAGATAGAACTTTACATCTCTGGTGGTCAGCATCGGTGCATTAGCATGGGTGACATAAGAGCCTTTGCTGATATCTCCTCCGAGAGCGGGGTAGATTAATACCTGACCTGCAATGGGGATTGCTTGATCCCTGTAACGAAGCTTATGGCTAACCGCTGCGGCGAGGTTACCACCAGCACTGTCACCACAAAGGATTAACGGAATATTAAGCCGTTGATATTCGTGTACAACGGATGAAATTGAATCGTTGAAAGACGCCGGATGCAAATGTTCGGGTGCCAGACGATAGTCGATGGCAGTTACGCCAAGGCCCGTGGTCAAACAAATTTCTGCACAGACGTCATCATGGCTTTCAAGTCCGCCGACGACAAACCCGCCACCGTGAAAGTATACGACGTGTGCTGCAGCAGATTGATTATTCACTGTATAGCGTCGTACCGGAATTGAGTGTTCGGCAGACGCAATACAATCGTCTATGGCTGAGATGCCGACCGGGTACCCGTTGTGGAATTCGCGGCACATGGCATCGTAAATCTCACGTTGTCTTTGCATTGAAAAATCAATGGTGTCAGGCGGATACCATTGATCAGTTTGTTTTATAAACGCCCATGTCTGTTGGTCTATGGCAGTTTCGTATTGCGGCGACTGTAGTGCTGTTGGACTGGTCATTTAAAAAGGATACTACGCTTTGTAGCTGCGATGTTGGCACCATGTGCCATTGCTGAACGGATTTCCCGTAATGGCTAGCGTAAGCCGAAGACACCCTCCCATTGGGAGGGTCGGCCGGGGAGGGGTTGTGTTTACATAACCGATGATCAAGCCGAAATATCGATCCCTCTTGCAAAGCAAAAAACGCTTTGTATTCTCCCGGAGGGAGAATGGCAGTTCGGGGCATCGATTAATTCAACACAAAAACAAAGGCGAATGACACCCTCCCTTTGGGAGGGTCGGACGCGGTAGCGGCCGGGGAGGGGTTGTGTTTACATAACCGATGATCAAGCCGAAACATCGATCCCTCTTGCAAAGCAAAAAACGCTTTGTATTCTCCCGGAGGGAGAATGGCAGTTCGGGGTATCGATTAATTCAACACCAGCTCTCATCTGCACATGTTATTTGGTACAGTACACCAGATGATAACAATCTATTCCGCAAAGAAAATAATTACAATGAACCCGGCAAGGCCGATTGCTTCTCACGTGGCAGTAAAAGACGGCATGATTGTCGGTGCAGGGAGTTTGTCAGAGCTTGAGGGCTTTGGTGAGTTCAGGCTTGATGATCGATTTGCGTGCAAAGTATTAATGCCCGGATTTGTAGAGGGTCACTCGCATGCGGTAGAAGGCAAATGGTGGCGTTATGTTTACTGTGGCTTCTTTGACCGAATGGATCCGCACGGAAAAATCTGGTCAGGGCTGCAATCAATAGATGCAGTAGTTGCACGACTGAAGGAACAGGATGCTTCACTGTCTGACCCAGATACCCCTATAGCAGGCTGGTCAGTAGATCCTATCTATTACCCTGAGAAGCGGATTACCCGTGAAGATCTTGATCGCGTATCAAAAACAAGGCCTATCGGTATCATGCATGCGTCTGGTCATATTATGAACGTTAACAGCCGTGCCCTCGAGTTGGCAGGTTTCCTTAGAGCCGGGATTGAGAACGGTGGCTTGCCACTAGGTGATGACGGCATACCAACCGGCGAACTGCGTGGCCCTGATGTCATGATGCCGGTAGGCCAGCATGCTGGTTTCGATAGCAATATGCTCGATTTTGATGAACCCGGACTGGTTGACTTTGGCAAGCTGTGTATTCGAACAGGTGTCACTACTGCTACGGATCTTGCTGCCAAGCTTGATGATGATTTGGTTGAAATAGGTCTGGAAGTTACTTCACGTAGCGATTTCCCGATTCGATTATCGGCCTATCGCTTTCACCATGGCCTTACCCCGAAGGAATTACTACAGCACGTTACACAGTTGGCTGAAAAGAGCACAGATCGTTTTAGGTTGGGGCGCATAAAAATTGTAGCAGATGGATCAATACAGGGATTTACAGCACGGATAAATCCTCCCGGATATTATAACGGAGCACCAAACGGACTATGGTATATCGCACCAGAACAGATGCTAGAGATCTATGAAGGAGCATTAAAAAATAGCATCCAGGTGCATACACATACCAATGGTGACGAAGCAACAGACCTTGCTATAGATATGTTGGACAAGGCGTTGCAAAAAGTACCATCCAAAGATCATCGTTTTACTATTCAACACGGGCAGCTTATTAACGCAGCTCAGTTTAGACGAATGGCCACACTCGGTTTTTGTGTTAACCATTTTGCCAACCATCATTTTTACTGGGGTGATGAGCACTATCAGCTAACAGTAGGACCTGAGCGCGCAGAGCGAATGAATCCATGCCGTACCGCTCTTGATCATAATATTCCGCTGGCCATCCACTCGGATGCACCAATAACACCTATTGATCCACTGTTTACTGCCTGGTGTGCAGTCAACCGGCTGACCGGTAGTGGCAGAGTGCAGGGAGAGTACGAAAGAATTACGGTGGATGAAGCCCTCTATGCCATAACACTGGGCGCTGCGTATACCTTGCAGCTGGATCATGAGATCGGCTCAATAGAGGCGGGCAAGTGTGCTGATTTTGCCGTACTTGATGATGATCCAATAGAGGCGGATCCTGCAGCACTTAAAGATATCGGGATCTGGGGCACGGTTCAGGATGGCAGAATCTTTGATGCAAGCCAGCTCTGATACTTCTTCTTTACCTGAGCCTTCAACCCATGCTGCAGATCAGGCTGCAGACCAGGATTTAGCAAAGCCATCTTCGTTGCCGGTTACCATAGTCGGCGGCTATCTGGGGAGTGGCAAGACCACGCTCATTAATCATGTGCTGAACAATTCATCTGGGCGAAAGTATGCTGTACTGGTTAATGACTTTGGTGAATTGGCAATCGACGCCCAGCTGATTGAGTCAAAAGAAGGTGATGTGATAAACCTGAGCGGTGGTTGTGTATGCTGCAGCTATGGTAACGATCTGATCAGTGCGCTAATGCAACTGGATACCAGCACTATTGATCAGGTGGTGATTGAAGCAAGTGGGGTGGCTTTGCCTGGTGCGATAGCTGGGTCGCTGTCATTGCTTTCTGAATTTAAGGTTGCCTCTGTTGTAGTGCTCGCAGATGGCTCTACGGTAAAGCAACAATCAACAGACAGATATATTGCAGACACCATTGACAGGCAGTTAGTTTCTGCAGATCTGGTGCTGATTAACAAAACCGACTTACTTGATAGTTTGCAAGTAGAACAGGTGAAAAGTTGGTTGCGGAATAGCTACCCATCCGCAAGGACTGTGGCTACCCGTCATGCAGAATACCCTGTTGGATTGTTCCTGTTAGATCACCCGTTAAACCACATAGATCGGGATACCGCATCAGGCAATGGTAATTCTCACACTACATCGATCTACACTACATTTACTCTGGAAGCCAATAATAATTGTGATGTGAATGAGTTGGCCGCAAAGCTTGCTGACGCCGAACCGGGTCTGTTGCGTGTGAAGGGTTTTGCACGGAATCTAAAAGGTCAGATGCAGCTGATACAAATTGTCGGTAAGCGATGGACAGTCCAGCCAGCACCCAGTGGCGCAAAAGAAGGGCTGGTATGTATCGGTCTATCATCTGACAAGCTATCAAGTGAGAGTGTTTCTGCGATACTTGGGTCGGTTTGAATCGTCAGTTCAAGCCGTCAGCTTTATTAGCCGCACCAATCAGGGGTGGCAGCGTTTCCCTGGCTTGATGGTCACGGGGGATGGTCTTGGTTGATGGCCCTGGGTTGATGGTCACGGGTTGATGGTCACGGGTTGATGCATGAAATCCGTGCCGCAGATATTCAGCGTGCACCCACTAAAATTGTCGTAACTGCCTGTTGGCAATCGCGAAATTTTCTCCGTGCGCGACTCCTGAGAAATTCTGTAGTTCACTTCGTTGACAGGTCTTGCTGGCTGGTGAATACTGCGAAGTTCTTGGCGTTTTCGCGCCACATGTCCCGCTCCGGAGAAGCAATATGAATTTTAAACTAGGAACTGCAGCCAGTGTGTTTGCTGCTGCGGCCTTGTTCGCAGGGCCTTCAATCGCAGATGTGTGTGATACCCCGTCTGAACTCGGTGATCTTGGCAAGTTTGAAGGCGAAGTGATCACTATCATGGGGTCGATGGAGGGCAAAGACGAAGAAATGCTCACCAACACTGCCAGCTGCTTTGAAAAAGCAACAGGGGCAGTTGTCAAGTACTCCGGTTCTCGTGATTTTGCCGCACTTATTGTGGCTGACTTGCGGTCCAACAACGCACCGAATATCGCAATCTTTCCGCAGCCGGGTCTTGCCGCTGATATGGCTGAAGAGGGTCACCTGACTCCACTTGGTCAAGAGTCAGCGGACTGGATGGCCGAGAATTATGGTGCCGGCCCGTCATGGGTAGCGCTGGGTACGTATGCAGATAAAGACGGCAACGAAGCGTTCTATGGCTTCCCGTACAAAATGGACCTCAAATCACTGGTTTGGTATTCACCAGAACAGTTTGAAGACAACGGTTATGAGATTCCTGAGACAATGGAAGGTCTGATTGAATTGTCTGACCAGATGGTTGCTGACGGTAACACTCCGTGGTGTATCGGTGTTGAGTCAGGTAATGCTACTGGCTGGACAGCAACGGACTGGATGGAAGATTTAATGCTTCGTACCACGTCACCTGAAAATTACGATAAGTGGGTATCGAATGAACTGCCGTTCAACAGCCCGGAAGTCATCAATGCGATGGAAGTCTATGGTAAGTTTTCACGCAATGATGACTACGTAGCAGGTGGTGCATCTTCGGTCGCCACCACCTTTTTCGGTGATGCGCCAAAGGGTCTTTTCTCAAGTCCTGCTTCATGCATGATGCACCGTCAGGCATCTTTCATACCTGCATTCTTCCCAAACAAAGGTGAAGAACTTACAGACGGCTCTGCCGATTTCTTCTACTTCCCACCATATGAATCTGCAGATCTCGGTAATCCGGTTCTTGGTGCAGGTACGCTTTGGACCATGACTAAAGACAGCCCGGCTACACGTGCATTCTTTGAGTACATGAAAGAAGCTTCTGCACATGAAGCCTGGATGCAACAGGGCACATTCCTGACTGCTCACAAAGATGTTGATCTGAGTGCGTACGCGACTCCAACGTTGCGCAAGCAAGGTGAGATTCTGTCTTCGGCAACTACTTTCCGCTTTGATGCTTCAGACTTAATGCCTGGTGCAATTGGCGCGGGTGCGTTCTGGTCAGAAATGACTGCTTTCGCGAATGGTCAGGATGCTAAAACTACGGCAGACAACATTCAGGCAGCATGGGATGCTATCAAGTAAATCCTTTTTAAAAGGGTTCGGTTGAGCTCTAAGCAAAGAGTGTTATTTGAAAGGCGTACGAATATTTTCGTGCGCCTTTTTTATTGGCATTTCTGCTATAATTTTAGGCTGTTTCTACTTTTGGCTTCGGAATAAAGCATGGCATCTAACAGACCGATTATTGCCGGTAATGGTCTGGCCATTTTTTTGATTATCGTTTTTGTATTGCCAGTCACCGGGGTTCTGGCCTACATCATCACGTCACCACTCGATGGCTGGATGGTGCAATTCGGTACCTGGCTTCATGAGACCTACGACTGGTCTTTTTCAACTTTCGAAACGCAGGAACGATTTGCAAAGATAGGCTTTGCGACTCGTTCGATTTTTATTGCGGTTGGTATTTCGTTTCTCTATTTCTGGCTTTCCAACTGGCTTAATCAAGGTCTGGCGCGGGTATCGTCCAGAGGCTCCACCGGTAGAGAGGCCTACATAATCGAAGCGATACAGCCGTGGATCTTTGTCGGACCGGCACTTGTGTTGTTGATCCTGTTTTTGTTTGTACCAGCGTTTTCCACACTCAGTCTTTCTTTTCAAGAGGCAGATGGCGCGCGAACAGTTCGCAACTACGCTTTCCTTTGGGATTCCTCAGCACTCGGGTATGTGCAGTTTCGTTATGCTATGCGTAACAGTCTTATGTGGCTCGTGCTGGTACCCACAGTTTGTATTTCTTTGGGGTTGCTGATTGCGGTCCTGGCTGACTCTGTACGGTGGGGGATCATCGCGAAAACGCTGATCTTCGTACCAATGGCTATATCGTTTGTAGGGGCTGCAGTGATATGGCGCAATATATTTGCCGGTGGTGGTATTGAGCCACAGCAGGTTATTAACGGTGTGACTCCGTCTTACCAGATTGGGTTATTAAAGGCATTGCTCGGCCATACGGCAGCTTACAACGAGCCGTTATACAGTCTGAAGTTCTGGGGTAATTTCTTTCTGATGTGGATTCTCGTCTGGGTGCAGACCGGCTTTGCCATGGTTATCTTTTCAGCAGCGCTTCGCGGTGTGCCGGAAGATACCATCGAGGCTGCAAAGATTGATGGAGCCAATCCGTTTCAGATGTTTTTTCGCGTCAAGCTACCGCAGATATTTTCAACTGTAGTGGTGGTATGGACCACACTGGTGATATTGGTACTGAAGATGTTTGATATTCCTTATGCGCTATCTGCCAATGATGATGACAAACTGTTGCTTGCCACGATGATGGAAAACGCGCGTAACAACTGGTCGGTCGGTGGAGACAATGTTGAAAACCTGTTTGCCGCTATTGCTGTAATGCTGATGGTCACGGTTATACCCAACATGATTTTTAATGCGCGAAGGATTCGTCGTGAACAGAAAGAGCTTGGACATTGATGCGAGTACTGATCATTATTAGCTTAATCAAAGGTTGCTTTGTTCAACCATTGTCTTTTATGACAATCTGGGGCGGGTGCGGCAAATGACTCGTACTTTCAAGCATATTGTATTGGCGTTAATCGTTGTTATCTGGGTGTTGCCGTTTGTCGCTCTGGTAACTACCTCGCTGCGGTCGGAAACCGCCTCTAAGACATCCGGTTTCTGGACTGCCTTTACACCCACTGAATTGGGTCATCGTTTCGGTACGCATGACAGGGATCAGACAGACCCGTTCGTTACAATGAGCGGCAATATTTTTGAACGGCTCAATGGTGATAAAGAGAGTTTTGAAGTCTCCGGTGAAGTTAATTCAATACTGTTTAAAGGTCGGGTACCTGACCCTGATAACGCAGGCAAAACCAAGCTGATCAAACAATTGATCTATGCTGGTGAAGTAATGGATGTGCGTGACGGGGAATTTGTATTTCAATCAAACGGGGACTTTACCTGGACATTCCCTGAGGCCACAGCACCGAAACCCAAAAATCTCGACGCGTTTATTAATCAGGATCCCGTATTTGGAACTGATGCTTATGTAGAGGTCTTGTTTGAGAATGAAAACGTACCCAACGCACTGATCTCCTCTTTTATCGTCACGATACCTGCCACTATTATACCGATTACTATTGCGGCCTTCGCAGCCTATGCATTTGCATGGATGCGATTCCCCGGACGTGACTGGTTATTTGTGATTGTAGTATCGCTAATGGTGGTGCCGACACAACTAGCTTTTCTGCCAGTGCTGCAGGGCTTCAGTGGGATCGCGTCGTGGGCCACCTCACTAAATGCGTGGCTGACTGATTGTGAAGCAACTCAAACTTGCCAGGTTGCCTCCAAGTCGTTTGCCAGTCTGTGGGTAACGCATACTGCGTTTGGACTACCACTCGCGATCTATCTGTTGCGCAACTATATTGTGGGCTTGCCGAAAGAGTTGCTTGAAAGCGCGAGAATAGATGGTGCAAGTCATCTGAAGATTTTTACCCGGTTGATCATTCCACTGTCTGTGCCAGCTCTGGCGTCATTCAGTATCTTTCAGTTCCTGTGGGTATGGAACGACCTTATTGTCGCTCTCTATATCGGCTCTGCGGATTCTGCTGATCTGGTATTTCCTATTCGATTGCAGAAGCAGTTGGGTACGTTTAAAGACCAACTACATTTACTTAACGCTTCAGCGGTTATCTCTATCATCGTCCCGGTGATTGTATTCCTTTCTATGCAGCGCTACTTTATACGTGGCTTGTTGGCGGGTTCAGTCAAGGGTGGATAATCTTATGAGGCCTGATTTATCAAAACACGGTGAATCAAAATCCGGTGACCTGCAGTGGTGGGAAACAGCGGTCATCTACCAGATCTATCCACGCTCTTTTCAAGACTCAAATGATGATGGTATCGGAGATCTGCCCGGTATAACGAGCCGGCTTGAGTACATCGCAAAACTTGGTGTGGATGCCGTTTGGATCAGTCCGTTTTTCAAGAGCCCGCAAAAAGACTTTGGTTATGATGTCTCGGACTACTGTGATGTCAATCCTGAATACGGGACGCTTAAAGACTTTGATGCGTTGCTTGCCAAAGCACATGGTCTAAACCTTAAAATCATGGTCGATATTGTGCCGGCTCATTGCTCAGATCAACATGCCTGGTTTATAGAGAGTCGCCAATCCAGGGATAACGATAAATCTGACTGGTTCCATTGGGTTGAACCGCAAGCAGATGGTAGCCCGCCGAATAACTGGCTGTCTTTTTTTGGCGGACCTGCATGGAGCTGGGAGCCGAGACGCCAGCAATATTACCTGCACAATTTCCTAAGCTCGCAGCCTAATCTCAATCACGCTAATCCAGCTGTCCGTGAAGCGCTCATGGACGTTGCTCGTTTCTGGTTTGACCGTGGCGTTGATGGGTTTCGACTGGATGCCGTACATACCATTAATGCAGATGCAGCGCCTTACAAAAACAATCTTGCCAACCCGGGCTTTGTTCCCGGACCATTGCCGCAACAGCAACAACCATTCTTTCGACAGTTGCACGATAGCGGGCAGTTGAACCAACCAGCTATTCAGTCATTTAGTGAATCATTCAGATCGGTCGCTGATCAATATGGTGATCGCTACCTGATGGGGGAGCTACATGGTGACGATCCCATCAAAGCAAGTCAGACTTTTACAGCAGAAGGGCGCTTGCACGCCACTTATAACTTCAATCTTCTGCAGTGGGATGGTCTGAGTGTTGATGGACTCAAAGGCGCGATCAGTAAAGCAGTTGAAGCTTTTAACGGAACGGGGCGGTTGAGTTTCGCGTTCTCCAATCATGATGTACCGCGCAGCGCTACACGGCAGCTCGCACCGTTAGGCCTCACAGAAGATCAACAGCCTGCATTGCAATTGCTGTTGTTAAAGCTTGAAACCTGCCTGATCGGGTCAACCTGCGTTTATCAGGGGGAGGAGTTAGCATTTCAGGATGCACAGGATATACCAGTAGAGCAGATGCAGGATCCATGGGGTATTGAATTTGCCCCTGTGTTTGCTGGTCGTGATACCTGCCGTACACCGATGGTATGGAGTAAAGATTCATCCAATGGAGGTTTCTCTAAAGCCAACAGTACCTGGTTGCCCATTGATTCACGCCACTTGCAACGTGCAGCGCTTGATGAAGCTGCAAGAGATGACTCCATTTACAATGAGTATGCAGCGTTTCTTGGTTGGCGTAAGGAGCAGCCTGCACTCATGTCTGCAAACACAATGTCGCAAGTGACGGGTGCCGCGAGCCAGATTGTGTTTGATCGTGTCTCAGAGCAGCAGACGCTGCGCTGCACCTTTGACTTTGATTCGCTCACCGCAACCTTTGAGGATATCTAGATGGCACGAGTCTCCTTAAGAGGGGTAAACAAATCATTCGGTAAGGTTGACGTAATTCGTGATGTTGATCTGGATATTGATAACGGCGAGTTTGTAGTTTTCGTCGGTCCCTCCGGATGTGGTAAGTCTACTTTGTTGCGCCTGATCTCCGGTTTGGAAGCATTATCCAGTGGTGAGATATATATTGCAGACCGCCCGGTAATGGACCTGCCACCTTCAAAGCGCGGTATTGCGATGGTGTTTCAATCCTATGCTCTTTATCCGCATATGACTGTGTTTCACAACATGGCATTTTCATTGGATCTTGAAGGTAAAAGTAAAAAAGAAATTCGTGAACGCGTAGAAGCGGCAGCAAAGATTTTGCAAATGGAACATCTGCTTGATCGACGCCCTGCAGCATTGTCTGGCGGGCAACGTCAACGCGTTGCAATCGGTCGCGCCATTGTGCGCAACCCGGATGTTTTTCTGTTTGATGAGCCATTGTCTAACCTTGATGCCGCGCTTCGTCACGACACCCGCGTAGAAATAGCCAAGCTGCACAGGCAACTTGATGCCACTACAATCTATGTAACACACGATCAGGTCGAGGCGATGACCTTGGCTGACAAAATCGTTGTTCTTAAAGATGGTGAAGTCATGCAGGTCGGTGCACCGATGGACTTGTTTCATAACCCCGCCAACGAATTTGTAGCAGGCTTTCTGGGTTCACCGAAAATGAACTTCTTCGAAGGTGTGCTTTTAAGCGCTTCAGAGCAACAGGCACATTTTAGTGGTGAAGAGTTCGAGGTAGATGGTGTTCGATTAGTTTCCACCACAAAGCGCAATGGAGATCCGATAAAGCTCGGTATAAGACCACAGCATATGTGGCTTGATCCGAATGGATCGGTAACAGGTACAGTCACTCTTGTTGAACAACTGGGTACTGAGACGGTACTTGAGCTGATTACTCAACAAGGAACACCGTTTCGTATTGCATCACCGGAAAATGTCGAGGTATCAGTTGGAGAGCAGGCAAGTTTTAATTTCGACCCGAACTCCGCGCACTTGTTTTAGATGAAGATACCTTTTTTGGGATTGTTGTTTGATTTAGATGGTACGCTGATTGATTCAAGTGTGGTCATAGACCGTGCGTGGAAAGCGTTTTCAAAAAAGCATGGTCTCGATCCTGACAAGGTGTTGCGGGTAATTCAGGGTAAACCTGCGTTTGAATCTGTTAAGGCATTGAGACCCGATGCTTCCTCGGTAGATATTGTTGAGGACACCAGATGGCTCGAGCAAATGGAGTCTCAGGATACAGATGGAGTAATCCAATTGCCTGGATCTGTAGAATTTTTAAGCACGCTCAATGATCACAATATCCCATGGGCAATAGTGACTTCCGGCACGATCCCGGTTGCGACAGCTCGAATAAAGGCGACCGGGTTACCGAAGCCTGATGTGCTTATAACTCCGGAGTTAGTAACGAAAGGTAAGCCTGACCCGGAGCCCTACCTGCTTGGTGCAGAAAAAATAGGTCTGAAAGCTGAAGATTGCATTGTATTTGAAGATGCACCGGCAGGTGTAAAGTCCGGTGCTTGTGCAGGTGCAAAAGTCATTGGGATACTGACACAATTTGACAGAGGTGAATTGCGGGCGGCTAATGCAACTGCTTGCGTCGCATCTCTTGCCGATGTAAATCTATCTTTGTCTGGCGATGATTTCGCATTGTCTGTGGCCTGAGGTGTTGATGTACTAAAGCGCAATATCAGCCAAATTAACTTGATACTGCCTCTGAGTTTATAGACAATAGGCCCATGGGGCGGCGAATGCCTCGTGAGGCGTCAGCTGAATATTCGCATCCAACTACTTGCCGGTGTCACACTGCGATCCGGTATTCGTTAACCCTGAACTAAGGGAGGATGCGTTATGGCGTCACCTGTACAAATATCTGTAAACCAGTTATCCCGTCTTGTAGGAACCCCTGCTGCGCCCGTCATTATTGACGCGCGCAATGGAGAGGATTTCGACGATGATCCGCGTTTGATTCCGGCAGCTATTCGCTGTGAGTTTCCATCTGTCATTGATAATATTGCCGATGTGGTTAATGACATCGGCAGTCGACGTGCCGTTGTCTATTGTCAGAAGGGCCTGAAGATCAGTGAGGGTGTGGCAGCACTCTTGAGATCTAAAGGTGTTTCGGCAGAGGTACTGGAAGGGGGGCAATTCGGCTGGCGCGATGCGGGCATGTTGATGTCAGCTGATGTACAGCGAAATGCTGATGGTCAGAGCCTTTGGGTCACCAGAGTTCGGCCAAAGGTGGATCGCATAGCTTGCGCCTGGTTAATCCGTCGATTTGTCGATCCCAATGCCATGTTTATGTTTGTCACCGGCTCACAGGTGGCACTGGTGGCAGAAAAATTTAATGCGACGCCGTTTGATGTAGAAGATGTGCTTTTCAGTCATCGCGACTCCGGCTGTACATTTGACACGATGCTGCATGAGTTTGGCCTGCAAGGTGGTAGCAAACCTGCTGAAGCACTTAGCCGGTTAGCCACAGTTGTGCGTGGTGCAGATACTGATCAGCTTGATCTTGCACCGCAGTGCGCGGGATTGATGGCAGTGTCATTGGGCTTATCGCGCCAATATAGTGATGATCTCGAGCAGCTTGAAGCGGGTATGCATATCTATGATGCTATGTACCGCTGGGCGCGTGATGCATTTGATGAAAAACATGACTGGTCCAGTGCCGGTCATGTTGGGTCGAGGTAGATCTGGTGGCTGATAATTCTGTACCTTCAGCGCATAAAGACAGCAACAGTGCTGAGTCAGTTACCAGTCCTACAATGGCGCAGGCGTTTATTGTCTGGCTTAAAATCGGGTTGTTATCATTTGGCGGTCCTGCTGCACAGATAGCATTGATGCACAAGATCGTTGTGGCAGAAAAAAACTGGTTGTCTGAAAAACAGTATCTGAGTGCCTTGAGTTTTTGTATGTTATTGCCCGGCCCTGAAGCAATGCAGCTGGCGACTTATTCCGGCTGGAAGTTGCACGGAGTAAGAGGCGGGCTGATTGCTGGTTTGATGTTTGTAATTCCCGGGGCGCTAGTAGTCTTTTTCTTTGCCGCTATTTATGCGTTGTATGGCAAAGTGAGTCTGGTTGAAACGTTGTTTCTGGGTATTAAGGCGGCGGTAATAATTGTTGTTATCGAAGCGTTGCTAAGAGTTGCGAAAAAGGCCCTGACTAATGCAGAGCACTGGGTTATAGCAGCTCTCGCGTTTGTGATGATTTTTTTTATTAATATTCCGTTTCCATTGATTATTGCAGCGGCAGCATTGTACGGTTTTCTCCGCAGTAAATATCACAGCACGGTTAGCCAGAATATCGCAGCCCCTGCCGCCGGGCATATTCGCTCGACGGTGACTACAATTGCGATCTGGCTGGTACTCTGGTTGTTGCCATTTATATTTTTGTGGGCAATCGGTGCGCATGATCTACTGTTGCGGGTAGGAGCCTTCTTTTCGCAGCTTGCGGTGGTGACCTTTGGTGGTGCATATGCAGTACTTGCTTACCTTGCGCAAGATGTTGTCAGCCAGTATGGATGGCTAACTGCTGGTGAGATGATGGATGGTCTGGGTCTTGCCGAGACGACACCTGGTCCGTTGATTCTAGTGACTGAGTTTGTCGCTTTTCTGGCAGGGTTCAAACAAGGCGGTTTCGCGCTTGCAACCAGTGCTGCTCTCATTACGTTGTGGGTAACTTTCGTGCCGTGTTTTTTGTGGATCTTTGCAGGTGCTCCTTATATTGACTGGCTCGGTGATCAGCCGCGGCTTAAAGGTGCGATGTCTGCGATAACAGCAGCGGTGGTCGGTGTGATTCTTAACTTGTCGGTCTGGTTTGCACTGCACGTACTTTTTCGACAGGTGGAACCGATAAAGCAAGGCTTCCTGACTCTGTGGACACCAACGCTAAGCTCGCTTGACTGGCGAGTCGCGCTGCTGACGGTGCTATGCGGTATAGCGGCATTTGCATATCACCGTTCAATTGGTATTATCCTGGTGATGTCGGCGCTGGCGGCATTGGCTCTTTCTATTTTCTAGCCTGTAGTAAACCTGGGACTGTTGCCGTACAACCGGGTCGGTTTACTAACCAGGATATATGTTGAAACTATCAGGAATGAAAGCCGGATTCTGAAGCGAGTCTGTTTGCAGGCTTGCTACGCAGCGGCTATAAGAAAAAGACACCAGAAGCAGATTCATTATGCAAAGCGCAGATGCTACTTTAAAAGGGGGGCAGGTCTATCCACCCTTGTCAGAAATTCGGAATTCACTTCGAATTAAGTGGTATCGGTGTCCGATAGCAACCCCCAGGCTCAGAGAGTTGCTCAAACGAAGTGACCGCAAGGGCTTACAACAAGCAGGTGGACACTTTGCCTTGTGGTTACTCAGCGGTGCCGGGGTGTTTTTGTGCTTTGCAAATGGTCTGTGGTGGGGATTGTTGCCTGCGCTGTGGATTCACGGTGCATTTGCCTGCTTCTTTAACGGTACCTCTGTTCACGAGCTGGGCCACGGGACTGTGTTTAAAACACCGTGGTTAAACCGGTTGTTTCTATATACATTCAGCACAATCAGCTGGTGGGATCCTTTTGATTATGCGAGTTCTCATACTTTTCATCATCGCTACACCCTCCATCCGGAAGGTGATCGAGAGAATTTACTGCCACTGTCTCCGTTGGTGGGAAAGACATTCCTGATACAGAAGCTGACATTCAATTTGTACTCGCCGCCAGGGAGAAACTTTGGCAAAGGCGGCTTTGTTAATGCCGTAATAAGCACTGCTCTTGGTGCATTAGGTAAAACTGGCGATCAGCGAGTGCCCAGTAATGAATGGTTACGAGCGTTGCATGATGATTTGCCAAATGAACACAGAAAGTCTGTTTGGTGGTCGAGATGGTTGATTGCTTTTCATTTGTCGGTTGCACTATTTTCTTTTCTAACAGGGCAATGGATATGGATTCTTATTGTGACTTGCAGTTCCTATTTCTCGACAATATGCTCCTACCTTTTGGGGATGACTCAGCACTGTGGTCTTAAGGAGAATGACTCTGATTTCAGAAAGTCTGTTCGCAGTATTCAAATCAACCGCATATCAGAGTTTCTTTACTGGCACATGAACTGGCATACAGAGCATCACATGTTTGCCGGGGTGCCTTGTTATAACCTGAAAGCGTTGCACCAGGAAATCAAGCACGATATGCCGGTGCCTCGTACATTGTTCCAGGCGTGGCGCGAGATGATTGAAACGTGGAAAAAGCAAAAAACGGATAGTGACTATTTCTATGACACACCGGTGCCAGACAGTACTCATCACATGATAGATCATAATGAAAGTATTGCTGATGAAGATCTACAGAGCTCGATAGGCGAACTCGCCCCTGCAGAACTTGATAAGAATTAAGAGATGAATGTCTGTGTTCAGTAGATAACTTCTATGCGTTAGTCTATGTAGAGTATCAATTTGACATGCTGTGCATTGGTGGATGCGCAAGCTTATCCCCCCTACGTTCTTCTTCGTTAAGTTGTGTACTGAACAGTTATGTGAGCAAGCTATACTCTGATCGTCTTACTGAAACAAGTCAATAAGGGTTATATTGCCTGTGTCTTTGGCTAGCTGAAGGGCGCTGTAATCCTGATAGTTAGACGTGTCTTTACTCGCGCCTGCCTCCAGCAGATGCTGGATAATCCAGGCTAGGAGAGCGAGTTAGATCAACATATCTTCTTAATCGCGTCTCGCATTTAAAAGTCGATTGCTGTTAACAGTGGTAGAAGAGTACTCTCTAATGCAGGCTTCAGCGAGTTAATGCAGCTTCAGCTGAATAAGGCGCGAAAATTTCCGGGGGTCCGAATGGCCAGCAGGGTTTTTAATTTTATCCATGAACTCCACTGGGATTATGTTCCGGATAATATTAAGGCAGCAACGCGGTATGCCTTACTGGACTTATTGGGCGTGGCTGCCAGTGGCACAGAAACTGATCTTTCAAAGATAATTCGCAATCATGCCGTCAGTCAATTTGGCTGCAGTGATCCTGCGCAAGTTGCGCGAATACTTTTTGATGGCAGGCAGTGCAGTGTTTCCGGAGCTGCGTTAGCGGGAGGCATGTTGATCGATTCTGTTGATGCACACGACGGTTACAAACCAACCAAAGGCCACATAGGTTGTGGTGTGTTACCGGCGGTGCTGGCTTTCGCTGAAATTGATGAGCATGTTTCTGAAGCAGAATTTCTGTGTCGAATATTGATGGGGTACGAAGTGGGTGGTCGTGCGGGTATCGCGTTGCACAAGACTGCATGTGATTATCATACTTCTGGTGCATGGATAGCGCTGGCATCAGCAGCGGTTGGTGCACGTAGCTTACATCTTGATCAAACACAGAGTCGGGAAGCGGTCGGTATTGCCGAGTATCACGGGCCGCGTAGCCAGATGATGAGATGTATAGATCATCCGACCATGCTAAAAGACGGTTCAGGGTGGGGTGCTATGGCGGGTTGTTCGGCGGCATTGCTCGCCAAAGATGGATTTACCGGCGCTCCGGCTGTGACCATAGAAGGTGATGATGTACGAGACATCTGGGCAGACATTGGGTCAAACTGGATTGTCACAGATCAATACGTTAAAGCCTATCCGGTATGTCGTTGGGCTCAACCCGCCATTGCAGGTGTACTGGCAATTAAGGATAAATACGATTTCTTGCCTGAACAGGTAAAACGGATAGAGATTGGAACCTTTCATGAGTCGAAGCGGCTTGCCGTCAGTTCACCTATGACAACCGAACAAGCACAATACAGTTTACCGTTTCCAGTTGCAGCAGCAGTGGTGTACAACGATGTGAGTGTCGAACACATAGATGGTGCGGGATTAAAAGATGATGGTGTGCTGAGGCTCAGTAATATGATTG
The DNA here is from genome assembly GCA_938020525.1 of uncultured Granulosicoccaceae bacterium. Taxonomy (GTDB): domain Bacteria; phylum Pseudomonadota; class Gammaproteobacteria; order Granulosicoccales; family Granulosicoccaceae. The sequence goes on from CALIHW010000004.1 coordinate 28,214, forward strand.
AGATGGTAGAAGTCGATGACTATAACCAGTGCTTTCCCGATCGGCGTAAAAGTCATGTAGTGATTGAGCTTAACGACGGACAGGTTCTTGAATCCGGTACGGTAGAAGCAGCCGGTGACCCTGAAATGCCGTTCAGCACAGAGATGCTGGAGCGGAAGTTTATGCGATTTGCGAGTGGTCCATTGGGGGAATCACGGGCGACGACTTTAAAAGAGTGTGTTTTGAGTCTTGCCAACAGCAGCGGCACTGGTGACAACAACCTGGAAAAACTAAAAACTCTGATTTACCAATCTGCTGCAAATAAATCATTTTCAAAACAGGGTGCAGGCTGTACGTGATAGCTATTCTCCGATAGCTCTTACAAGGACAGCATCAACTGATTGCACAACGCCAGCATTAGATGGGTGAGCACTTGAGAGCAGTAGCGCGCGTACGTCACTACCACCATAGATATTGGCTTGTGAGTTGGCGTCTGCGCCTGCGTCAACCAACATCTGTGCGATATCAGCTGCATTCATCGGCGTAACCTGACGATAAGATTCCACACCGTTAGCGCCCAGATAGTGCAGCAGCGTTGCTTTGTGACCATATTGCGATCTTTGGGTAGCTAATTGCGGGTTAGTTTCTAGCGCTTTTTGCAGCAGATGTAATTCACCGTCAAGCATATTGTCTACACATTCTTCAAAGACTGTATCGAAACGGGTTTTCGCCAGACTTTCTACCTCGTTCCATGAGGGGAATCCGTATTCTGCGGCAATAGTTTGCTGTGCCATTTCCAGGGTTAGTCGGGCTTTCATGATTTCATCCCGGGGTTTTCCGATTAGCGGCTTACACCAGCAGGCCAAGTGAAATATCACTGCTGTGCTGCCGAATCCATGGGCATCTAATAATCTCTCCGCCTGTAGCGAAATAAACTCTTTTATGGTGGTGGAAGATTTGTCCATCTGCAGGATATCGGTGTGCAGGTCCCGAATCATCTGGATACTTTTATCAATATAGATATCTGGCATTGAGAATCCTTTACAAGAACTAAGGCAAAGATCAAGAGCGTATTAGTTTTTAAAGTGCGGTGATTAAGCCCACGTCTGTCAAGCTTAGTCCCGGTGCGTTGTTTGTGACATTAACTGTAGGATAGATGCGTGATGATTATCAAGTCATCCATGATTATAGTTGCGTCGCCGTGGTTGTTATTTGAAGCTTATTCAAGCACCATCCGCCCCATGTCATCCAGAAAATTTACTTACGCTATATTCGGCGTTTTCTTTATCGAATCGGGGGTACTGGGTACGTGGATTCCGCGTATCCCCGACTTAAAAGAAAAACTCTCTCTTAGTGACGGGCAACTGGGCCTGAGTCTGTTGGCTCTGCCACTCGGGACGCTGATTGGTCTTTTTGTCGCCGCCAGAATTATTGAATTGCTCGGTAGCCTTCGGCGTGCCTGTCAGGTGTTTCTACCGCTCTGGGCGCTGTCTTTTATTTTACCGGCGCTGGCGCCGAGTCTATGGGTGTTTATGACGGTGCTTCTGGTTTGTGGGCTGACCATCGGTCTGGTGGAAGTTGCCATGAACACCGAAGCAGACAGGCTGGAACAACACTTTGGCAAGAAGATTATGTCGCGTTGTCACGGCTTTTGGAGTCTTGGTTCAATGGTTGGAGCGCTGGCTGGTGGTGTGGTCGCCCAGTTTGGCGTGCCTATCGAAATACATTTCATCATGGTGATGCCGTTGCTGGCAATTGCAGGTTTTTTAACTTCATCGCAATTACCTGTTCTGAATACTGTAGCAAAGCAAAAACTCCAGCCAGGCGAAAAGTCAGCTTTATTTCGGTTGCCATCAAAAGCAATTGCATTGCTATGTGTGATGCCAATTGGAATTATGTTAGTGGAGGGGGCTTTTATAGACTGGTCTGCTGTGTTCATGCGATCGATACTCGATGCCTCTCCACTGTTAATCGGTATTACTTATTCTTTTTTTTCTATCGTGATGGCAGCGGTTCGATTGTCAGGTGACAAGATACGTGATCTGTTCAGTGAACAACTGATTGTTCAGGTTTCCGGTATTGCAGCGGCCGCAGGTATCGCGTTGTTTTCACTCTCACCGAATGTTGTCGTCGCATTTCTGGGTGCTGCCCTTAGTGGTATGGGAGTAGCCATTGTGTATCCGCTGGCAATTACTGCGGCGGCCCGCAGACCCGGAAAATCTCCTGCAGATAATGTTGCCGCTATCACGATGATTTCGTTTTCAGCATTTTTATTTGCCCCGCCAATCATCGGCTTCTTGTCGGAAATGCTGAACTTAAGGTTTGCGCTATTCTGTCTTGCGCCTTGTGCTTTAATGACTTTTTTCCTGGCGTCGGAAATAAAGCCCCCCAATGCTAATGAAATTACACGGTAAACAGAGCTGCAAACATTAAGGTGTTGTGTGACTCGTGTGTTCTGAAGTCACAAAGATCCCACCTTTATTGTCTGTCATTAACTCTGCCTACTACAGGGGCATCACTGGCACCACCAATAACAAGTGCTTGGGGCGCCGTACTGACGACAATAAGGGATAGCGGTTCAATGGCGCTACAGCGTCACGGAAGCCTAAAACACTGCGTCTCGCAGCTTCATCATCACACATAATGGCAACTTCCATGGTGGCGTTATCTTCGTCACTATCTTCTTCATACTGTTGCCTTGTTCACTTCGATCTACTCCGTTGAAGGTGGAACGAAAACGCCGGGTGTATCAGATACCTAATGTGTAACCGGCTGTAACTACCTGTAACATAATGTATTTACGGTATCCGAGACGATCAGGGACTACATCCTGTTACAGATTTTATTGACTTTTGGTCGCAAACTAGTTTCGTGATTAACTGGAAATACTCAATATGAAAAATGTAATGGTTTTAACAGCAGCACTTCTAATCGGTCAGGGTGTACAGGCTGCAGATATCGCAAGGGACATTCGCGAGGGTGAGCTCGATAATGCAAGCTTTTTCGAACTCGGTATTGGTGTGTTTGTAGGAGAACTGCCATTGCTCGGGTTTAATGGGCAGGAACCGGACGTGTCCGGTGACGTCAATCTGTCAATAAGTGCTGGCTTACAGGCACGATTGGAATACCGTGGTTTTTTCGCAGAGGTAATAGAAGATAGCTTTAGTGATATAACACTTGGCTACAACGCATATGTTACCGAGGATACCAGCCTTGATATTGTTGCAACTACTTGGTTTCAGCATATCAGCCGTGATGAATATGCCGGTTTTGAGTCTATCACTGATCGAGATGGAGACATTCTAATTGGTCTGCGTAGCAACCATTATTTTGGCGACAACCAGCTTCAGCTTGAACTATTCCATGATGTTGTCGATGCGCACGATGGGTTCGTTGCAGCAGCTCAAGTGGGACGCAGATTTCAGTATCGGAACTGGAATTTTCATGGGCTGGCAGGGTTGCGATATTTTTCAGAAAAAGTAGTGCAGCATTACTTTGGCGTTTCTGAAGCAGAGTCCACTGCCACGCTTGCAGCTTATAACGCTGATCATGGATTCCTGCCGACACTTCAATTTGGCGGGACCGTACCGATCAATGAAAACTGGATTTTTCGTACGGGTGCCGAGTACTCGCATTTACCGAGTACCGTGAGAGACAGCCCTCTGGCTCAGGGTGATAGTTTGTATGTGCTGCAAGCCGGTGTTTATCGCGTCTTCCAGCCATAGGAGCGAGGTATGTACGGATTAAGAATAGCTCGGGTACTTAGCACGCTAACCGCGTTGTGCACATTGTTATTTGTGTCAACAGTCAGCGCCCAGAATCCTGTCCAAAGTCCTAACCTGCGTTCTGGTGAGAATCATGAAGGGGATCGTGCATCAGGATTGCAGGAGTTTAATGCCAAACCGAATAAATGTGTGGCACTGAGAAAAGGCCAGGTATGCTATCAGCGCGTGTTGTTAAGATTCAAAGCGCGTACAAAAGGAGATTATTGTCTTCATGTTGAAAACAATGTTAATCCAGTACAATGCTGGAACAATGTCACCACTGGAAAATATCGGTATGAGCTGGAGTCCCGTGAGAACGTGCAATTCGCCCTTCACGATAGCGCTGGTCGAGTTGCCGTTGCTGTAGTTACTGTTGCCTGGGTCTACAAAAATAGCGCTCGCAGACGAACCACCTGGAGAATATTCTAGTGGATCCCTTAGCTACCCACATTATGGTAATCGAAGATGATGCTTCTCTTGCAGAATGGATCAGTGATTTTCTGATAGATAGTGGTTTTCTGGTAACGGTGGCAAATCGCGGTGATGAAGCGGTTGAGATGATTCGCACAGATGAACCCGCACTGGTGATTCTTGATGTAAATCTTCCCGCAATGAACGGCTTTGAAGTGTGCTATGAAATTAGGCGCTTCTACCACAAACCAGTACTCATGCTGACAGCAAGAGGTGATGAGAGCGACGAGGTATCCGGTATAGAGGCGGGTGCGAATGACTACTTGATAAAGCCTGTCAGGCCGCGTGCACTGTTGGCTCGAGTTCAGTCACTGCTGTCACGCGGTGAAACTGTTCCCTCCGACAAAAATAGTCGTGTGTTTGGTGAGTTGCAAATCAATTCAGAGTCCCGAAGCGTTTCACTTGCTGGTGAGCCAATAGAATTATCGACCCACGAGTTTGATCTTTGCTGGCTGCTCAGCGAAAACGCCAATGTTGTAATGAGTCGTGAGGACATGATTAACAAGATGCGTGGTATTGAGTACGATGGCTTTAATCGATCAGTTGATATTCTGATCTCAAGGTTACGCAAAAAACTCGGCGACAATGATCAGCCCCCCAATAAAATTAAAACAGTCTGGGGTAAAGGTTATATGTTCATTTCAGATGCATGGTGAGCGAATTGATAACATGGATTGTGCATAGATGCGTTCGCTAACATATTCTTTGTTGTTGGTGGTTCTGGTTTCGATCTTCGGATTAGGCTGGGCGCTGGATGCGTTATTTTCCCGGGTTGCAGATACTGATAAAGATTACATGTCAGTCGTTACCTCAGTCGGTCGTGAACTGGCGTTGGCAATAAATAATGCCACGAGTCCTGAAGCTTTATTAGATGGCTCTAAATACGCTGCGACTTTGACTGCAGTTGATGATTTTTATCTACCGGAATCGGTACAGACCACACTTAAAACAGGGGAGCCGGTGGTACTCGAATCAGAGATGGGTCTATCTTTGAACTACTACCTGCCCAATCATCAGCAGGTTTTATCACTGGAGAATATTCCAGCACTCGATGCTGATCAATCCGGGATAAAAGTGCTCTTTACCAGTGTATTTTATATAGGAACCCTGGCTTTGGTGCTGTTATGGCTGAAGCCTTTGCTGCGAAGACTGGGTCTACTGCGAAAAGCATCAGTGGAGTTTGGGAGTGGTAATCTTAATAGTCGTGTTGATAGTCAGGGTATTTCCTATATTGCAGATATAGAAAAAGAGTTTAACCGCATGGCTGAGAGAATTCAGAATCAGGTGGATGACAACAAGTTGCTCACGTCGGCAGTCAGTCACGATCTGCGGACTCCTCTGGCGAGATTAAGGTTTGGCGTAGATACGCTGGCGGTATCTGATCAGCCAGAGGCGCGAGCACAGTATCTGACCAGAGTCAGCAGAGACCTTGATGAGATGGAATCGCAGATAGATTCGCTGCTGCGTTTTGCTCGTCTGGATAACGTCATGAACGATGCTGCCAATTCACCTGTGGATCTCGCCTCGTTAGCTGAAGAGTGTGTGGCTCAGTTTGCAGATGAGTCGGTCGAGGTTAAGCTGTACACCGACAATCGACCGGCCAGTGTGTTTGGGGCCAGTGTGTTTGGATCTATGGATCATCTTGGTTCGCTGTTAAACAACCTGATACAGAACGCGGTCGACCATGCAGAGTCAAAGGTGGAAGTTCAACTGCGATCCGAAAAAGACTCTATTGCACTGATCGTGTCAGATGATGGACCAGGGCTTAATCTCGATACAGTTGATAAGATACTTAAGCCATTTCAACGTGGTGAGACGTCAACCGGGTACGGGCTCGGACTTGCAATCGTATCTCGTGTCGCATTGCATCACCGCGCTGAGCTTGTACCAGGCGTTGCAGAAACGCTCGGCGGTGCCTGTTTTACTGTTCGTTTTCCAGTATCTCAATAAGAGGTAGGCTAGAATCTAGTGTAGTGTTGCGTGCAGGGTAGAGCAAATATGAAAGTGAGCAGTCTTACACCGATATTAAATGTCTCTGACATACAAGCGAGCTTTGAATGGTTTGAATCGATTGGCTGGCAGATCGGTTTTCAGTGGGGGGAACCGGTTGGATTTGGATCTGTTTGCCAAAGCAATGACCAAAGTGGTGACCAGAACAACGACCAAAGCAACGACCAATGCAACGGCCAGGGAGGTTGTGAAATATTTTTATGTCTTAACGGGCAGGGTGGTCGCGGCAAGGGCAGCAATACCTCAACCTTTGGCGATGGCTCGGATGAATCTGCAGATAAAGGTGTCTGGATGTCGCTTTGGGTAGATGATGTCGATGCGGCATTTGCCCAGTGCAGCGCCGCAGGGATTGAGATTACATTTCCGCCAACAGACATGCCGTGGAATGTACGCGAGATGCACATCCGTCACCCGGATGGCCATGTCTTTAGGGTTGGCCATATCCTTCCGATTGATTAGGGGGATTATTAAGGAATTGAATAGAATCCAAACACAAGTTTCAGGACTTGATCATAGCTACGAGCTATATTTCGGGCCGCTATCGGGAAATCTGTCAAACAGAGAATCTTGAGCATCGCTATAATCCCCGGTGTCAAACATTAGAAGAACAAAACTGATGGGTAAGCTTGTCACCTTCCTGAATGGTCCCAATCTGAATCTGCTGGGCAAACGCCAGCCGGAAATCTACGGCCATGAAACGCTGGCTGATGTTGAAAGCAAATGTACAGAGCTGGCAAGTAATCTCGGCTTGCGGACACGATTTCAACAGTCAAATTTTGAAGGTCAGCTGGTAGACTGGATTCACGATGCACGTGAAGATAGCGCGGGCATCATTATAAACGCTGGTGCCTATAGCCATACATCAATTGCAATTTTGGATGCGCTGAACACGTTTGAAGGATCTGTGCTAGAAGTTCATGTCTCTAACATTCATCAACGTGAAAGTTTCAGGCATCATTCATACGTTACCTTACGTGCTGAGGGTGCCATTATCGGTTTCGGTGTGGAGGGCTATCAACTCGCTCTTCGGCGCATGAGCTCGTTATTGAACCCAGTCTGATCCACTGTTATGGCTGTTGGAGATATGGATGGCGGGGCTGAGCTCGATGGGGTAACCCAGGACGGTCTCGACCTATTCGATCTTGGGAGCCACACAAGGGCAATCTCTACCAGTTCCGTTATTGCACAGCGCTGGTTTAATCAGGGTTTAAACTGGTGTTACGGCTTTAACCAGGAAGAAGGCGTTAAGTGTTTCCAGCAAGCGCTGAAATACGATCCTTCGTGTGTGATGGCGCACTGGGGAGTGGCTTATGCTGCCGGCCCATTTTATAACTATGCGTGGTGTGACTTTAGCGAATCAGAGGCAACGTTCAAAACCAGACTTTGTTATGAACACATTCAACTCGGTAAGTCATTTTCAGTAACTGCCAGCGATATTGAAAATCAATTGCTGAACGCCCTGGCACACAGATTTCAGAAACCGAATCCGGTCACACGGAAAAACTATAATCAATGGGATGACGATTACGCCAATGCGATGCGTGAGGTATATAAAAATTATCCTGACGACCATGATGTTATAGCGTTGTATGCAGAGGCATTGATGTGTCGTACACCGTGGAAGTTATGGGATGTATGGCGTGGTGAGCCAGCCGAAGGTGCGGATACACGCGAGGCCTTACAAGCGCTGGAAAGATCTATTGCAATGAATGATGCTGCGAACCTGCCGCCGCACCCGGCTGTTCTGCACTTGCACATCCACTGTACAGAAATGTCTGACGAGCCAGAGCAGGCAATGCGATCTGCAGATTTGCTCGCCAACCTTTGTCCTGATGCAGGACACATGAATCATATGCCTGGTCATACTTATGTTTTATGTGGTGAGTATGACAAGGCCCGTATTGTTAGTGAAATATCTATAGCATCAGACGAAAAATATCTCGCCTACGCCGGACCGTATAACTTCTATACAACTGCACGTTGCCATGATCTACATATGATGATGTATACCTGCATGTTTCTGGGGCAGTATCAACCGGCGATTGATGCCGCCAATAAAATGTGTGAAACCCTGTCAGAGGACGTATTGCGCAATACTGATCAACCACAAGTGTTGCACACTATGGAGGGTTACTACGCCATGAAAATGCATGTGCTGGTACGCTTTGGCCGGTGGAAGGAAATTGTTGCTGCGTCATTGCCATCAGACGCCAGGTTGTATTGTACTTCGATTAGCATGATTCACTATGCTAAAGGCGTTGCGCATGCTGCCTTAAAAGAGTTTGAAGCGGCAGAAGAGCAGAGAGAACTGTTTCACAAGTCGGTAGCGCGAACACCACCCAATCGTAAATTCTTTAACAACCCCGCAGTGACAACGCTTGGTGTTGGCGAAAAGATGCTTGATGGGGAGCTTGCGTACCACAAAGGCAACTATGAAGAAGCCTTTGATCATCTTAGAGAGTCGGTGATTCGAGATGATAATCTTGAATACACAGAACCCTGGGCATGGATGCATCCACCACGCCATGCATTGGCTGCATTGTTAGCAGAGCAGGGTCACTATGAAGAAGCAGAAGACATTTATCGCACCGATCTTGGGCTAAACAATAAACTATATCGATGTGCACAGCACCCGGATAATGTATGGGCGTTGCAGGGACTGGTGGAGTGTCTCAGAGTCCGAGGTGACAGTATTGAATTGCCGGAGTTTGAAAAAAAGCTTCAGGTAGCGATGAGTAAGAGTGACGGTTCCGTCAAGTCGTCCTGCATGTGTCGTGGGTTCTGAGCATTCACGTATGCTTGTGTATTCAGTGTGGAGTATCTTCAAATACCTAATTACCCAGATCAATCTGGCGATTTAGTTTGTTGTAAATTTTGTGGTGTTGGTTGAGACAATATGGTGGATGCGCTTTACGCTTATGCCCCCCTAACGAAATACGGCATCATCTTTGGAAAAACTGTTAAGCATAGTAATAGGCTGCGCGAATCATTATTTGTTATAGTAAGTGTATTCGTATCTGTAAGGGATGGGATTTCTGGTAGTAAAACAGCACACTGTGTGAACCTCAAGTTGTAGCTTGACGTGTCACCGTAACATTACATCGCACTCGAAGACATCACGAATATTCTTGCTAATAATCCATTCTGTTATAAACTGGTCGTCCGTCGAATCTTTCTATTTGTTCTGTTAAGCTAAAACTATGTCAACTAGATTACCCGGAATTGTGCTTTCTCTGCTGCTTCTCGGCATGTACGGCTACGCAATTGGCGGTGATACACCGACTGAGGATGTTAATTCGACAGAAGAGGTGGTAACCGGCAATAGTGAAGCTGGAGAGCAAAGATACAATCAAACCTGCAAAAACTGTCACGGGGCTGCGGGTAAAGGGGTGGCCAGTTATCCAAAAGTATCCGGGCAAGAGATTCCATATACGATATCAAAGCTGGAAACTTACAGAGAAGGAATCAAGATAGGGCCTAATTCGTCCTTGATGATCATGATGGCAAAGCCATTAACCGACGAAGAGATTGCCAATTTAGCGGCCTATTTAAAGGATGCTGATAACTGATGTAACTGCATTATTGTTGTAACTATTGATCTCACCCTGGAGGAAAGGAAATGATGAAAAATCGGAAGGCTACGGTCTTTGCTTCTGCACTTGTATTGATCGGACTGGTCTCTTCTAACGCTCACGCCGATGGTCATGGCGAGAGAATGAATGTCCCGTTCATTGAAACAACGGAGTTTATGACTGGGCTTGAAAATCCGTGGGATATGGCATTCCTGCCTGACGGAACCATGTTCTATACTGAAAAGTGTAAAGGCCTTTCGGTACGAGAAAGCTCTGGTGATGTAAATCCACTCTATGGAGTCAAAGGTTCCAGCGGCTACCCTGATGCAGGAGATGATCTTTTCTGTGACGGGCAAGCCGGTGTATTAGGAGTCGTTGCTGACTCGAACTTTGCGGATAACCGCACTATCTACCTGTATTCTTCATCCACAAAATACTATGGTGATGGCTGTAAAACCAACTTCGAAAAGTGTGATGGCAATATCGTGATGAAATTTAAGGTCGGTGATGACCTTAAGAGTGTTTCTGATCGAACTGATATCGTCACCGATATTCAATACAAGCCGTTTGAGTCGGATCAGCCATTCGGCGGGCCGGGTGCTCACAATGGTGGCAGGTTACGTATTGGTCCGGAAGGATATCTCTGGGTTACCGGTGGTGATCGCCACAGAGGGGTTTGTCCTCAAGATGGTCAATTGCTTTGCGGTAAAGTGCTCAGAATAGACGGGGACGGTAATGCACATCCTGATAACGCCCCGCCTGAAGGCTTTGACAAGCGAATCTACACCTATGGACATAGAAATGTACAAGGTATAGATTTCCGGCCGAGCGATGGCAGAGCGTTTACTGCAGAGCACGGACCATGGCACAGCGATGAAATCACCGCGTTGGTCAATGGTGGAAATGCCGGTTGGGATCCTGCGCAAAATGTAGGTGGAAGAGGCGAGTGCCCTGACGAGTACTGCGGTTATGAGCCTAATCAAATGGATGCTATGGATCCTGCCATTCGAGCTGCATACACCCCTATGAGCGATACTCGCTTTGAAGACCTGATGCCGCCTTCATGGAATAATCACGGCTTCTCTCAAGGTACTGGCTCAGCTGCATTCCTGACAGGCAGCAACTGGGGCATCTATGAAGGACGACTGGCCGCAGGGATCATGGGGATTGGCTTCGGTGCAACTCCTCCAGGCTCGCGAATTGACGTTTACGATCTCGCCGATGATGGTCTTTCAGTAAAAGGTGCGATCATAATGCCAACCGGAATTACAACCAGGTATCGTGGTCTGGTCATGGGGCCGGATAATGCGCTTTATGCCACTGTGGATGACGGAATCATATACAAGATTGCTGCGACTCCTCAGAAGTAAGAAGTAGGCACTGTCGAGAAGCCAATCATTAAGTGAACCAGTCTTTAAATTAACCAGAGTTTAACTTAACCAGGCTTTAAGTCGATAAGAAGGAAAATTGCTCGCGCCACGAAAGTAGCGCGAGTTTTTTTTCTTGCGTATTTACTTTATTTAGTCCTTGCAAAAAATACTTATAAGCTGATTTGTAGCTGAATTTTCTGTGATATAGGTTTTTGGCTTCGCAGTGGTATTCGTTGCCATTGCGGGTTTAGTCCAGTCCTTATCAGTAAAAAATGTGCTTTGCAATATAGTTTCTGAATTCTCAGAACAGTCTAGTTTTAGAAGGCTTTGGTAGCTCGACGCTGCCATGACCGAAGTCTTGTACCTGACTCTGGTCCAAACGCTAATTTTATTGTTATTTTTTTCAACTCGCGCGTTGTCATAGAAAAAAACATCACCATTCGCTCTGGTTGAAAATTCAATCCACTCTGCCAGTACGCCAGACGAGAAGGTTAGCAGGAATATCGCCAGTAACTGTTTCATAGGTAATGACTCAAAAAAGTATTCGACTCAGGCTAGAGCGTCCAGGCAGGCATCTATGTCAGATTCGTCGTTGTATACATGTGCCGATATCCGTAGTCGCGAATCACCTCCGTAAGTGCCCCAAACTAGCACACCACGGTTTCTGAGTTCAGCGGATATTTCATCGACTCTATCAGACATAATACAGATATTGCCACCGCGATTTTCCGGTGTGTCTGGTGTCATGATAGACAGCCTTAATTTTTCAATATCCAAATTGCTGATTCCATCTCTTAACTGGCCGGTAAGAGATAGTGCGTGTTGTTCTATATTATCAATCCCCAGTGGCAGTAAATTATTTAGCGCGTTGTTTAGAATGTAGATGCCCAGGTAATTAGGGTTGGCAGGCATAAAACGTAGTGCGTCCTGGTGTTGAGTTAACACCAGTGGGTCTTTCCATCCGCCTGCGGTGGCAGCGCTGGCCCATCCGAGAAACGGAGCATTTAAATCTGGAAGGGTTTTTCTGTTCCAGTAAAATATAGCGGTTCCATGAGTGCCGAGTAGCCACTTGTAGCAGCTGCTTATGACTATGTCGGCGCAGGATGCATCTACCCTGACTACGCCTGTCGAATGTGTAGCGTCAAGTACTAACAATGCGCCACGTCGATGCACTGCGTTTGCTAACGTCTGCAATTGAATACGCTGTCCGGTAAACATGCTGACGTGACTCATTACTACCAGCCTGGTGCGGGAATCAATCTGAGCTTCTATATCACTGATTGAAATTTGCCAGTCTCTGTGGCGGACAATTTTTACTTCTACTCCTTTGTTGTTCAGTAGCGTCCATGGATATACTCCGGAGCCAAATTCAACATCCGCAATAACGACATTATCTCCGGGCTGCCATTCAAGCCCGTATGCGACGATATTCATACCTTCAGATGTTGAAGATATGAATGATATGTCAGATGCATCCACGCCGAACAAAGTGCCGCAATGTTCGCGGGTTTCAAGCATCTTTTCATGGATTAGTTCTCGCGCCCGTTCGCCCCGTCCTTTGTCCCGCATGAATTGCTCGAAAGCACCACGATGTGAGTGCAGCATCGGGGTTTCGCCGCCAGCGCTCAGATGCACAACATTGTCCAGTCCTTCAAACAGGTTTTTGTGTAGCAACATAGGCATTACCGTAGTTTGGGTTAGTGGCAATACGTCGTGTGATGATGAGCTTCGACGCGCGAGTTAGGGTAATGTAAAATGTAACATTCTCGGGCCACGATGTGACAGATCGATGACCAAACTTCCATAGGTTCACATCATGAAACAACTAGCTTTTATCTTATTGATGTCTGTCCACGGCTTTGCCATGGCTGCTGACAAGACGCTAACCGCTGCGGAAATAGTAGAGCTACTGACGGGCAACACTGCTGTCGGCACCTGGATCGATCATGAGTATCGGCAGTATTTTGATGAAGACGGGCAAACCATCTATGCCCAGAAGGGACAGCGATCATCACTGGGGAGATGGCGCGTAAATCGTACTCGAGATCACTATGAGAGCTGGTGGCAGAGATCTGATTGGGGTGCCGGATTCAGTATTACAGTAAAAGATGGAGTCTATTACTGGGTGAGCAGTACCGGTAGCACCGAGCCTCAGGCTTTCGAAATTCTTGAAGGCTCGCAGCTTGTGTTCGAGGAAAAGTAGCCAGTTAAAAAAAAGGCCGTCCTGAGGAGTAGGCGGCCCTGAGCAATACGCCGCCCTGAGGAGTAAGGCGGCTCACCGGAGTAACAAAATTGTTTTTCCTGTCGATTGTTATCTTATTGGTTTACACCGTTACCTGCAGTCGACAGGATATCCAGCCCGCCCAGAATGTGTGGCCCCAACACTGCATCAAGACCAAGTAATTGTTGGTTATATTCGGCAACACAGTTTCTTCCTGTTTGAATTAACTGATCTGCTATGGAAGCAGTTGTTGGATCGTTCAGTAAACTGGGATCAGCACCAATTCCCCAGCAGGCAAGATCGCCTAGACGCTGTGGACCGGCACGATGGGTGTCAAAGAATGGTGTGTTCGTTTGACCACCAAAAAACCAGCCAGCTAATACCGAACCCTCTGCCATGTCAGATTCTCCGAGGAGTACTGCAGCAACTCCGTCAACGTATGATTCTTCGATACCCAATACTGGCAGATCAAGAACATCAATCAATGCGTGTCCCAGTTCATGCATCAGAACAAATGTACTGGCAAGAAAAGCTTGTTCGTTATTGCCGTAGAACTGTGACAGCAGAGAAGTTAATTCATGGCACATGACTATCTCTGCTGGTCTGTCACCAAAAGCAGAGGCGAAAAATGCATTGGCAGTGCCACAGTCTGCAAATGAGACGGCAACATCAACTGGCAGTAGTAGTGAATCATTGAGCTGCTCAACCAATGCGACGGACGACTGCGCAAAGGTGGGATCAACATCTGTTTCAGTAGAAAATATCGTCGGGATAAGAAGTCCGTCTAAAGCAGCGACGGCTTCCAGTGAAGTGTCGCCGATCGATTGCGGACTGACTTGCTGAAACATTTCAGCCTGTGCCGGGTCGGTGGGCACTACGACCATTGTGGTGGTGTCTATCGGTGGTTGGAATGTCTCGCCATCATCCGAGCTTTCATCTGAGCCTGAACCGCAGGCACTGACAAAGGCAAGGCAGCCGCTCAGGCATCCGATACGAGCAAATCTGGTAATAGTTGTCGGCGAAAGTAGTGGGGGCTTTGAATATCGCATTGTCCGTGAATCCTGCCGTCAAAGAATATCGGACACGTACTGATAGATAGAGTTCGACACCCGGGGTCGAGCCCGTAAACAATCTGGCAACAAATTCCTAACGATTTTCTAACAATAGATAGTTACAGCTGGTGAGCTGGTATGCCCTGCGGGCGGCTTACGTGTGTGACATGCCTTGCCGGCGGCTTATCCCTCTTGCATGCCCTGCCGGCGGCCCCACTTTTAAAAAGACCAAAAGTAGGCAAAAGTCTTCTTGCTGCCGCTTAGCCCTTCGGGTGCCTGCGGCATTTTGAGTTTCATCGCTCCAACAGGCACGCTCAGATAGCACATCCATGTGCCAACTTCGCTAACGCGGCGTCCTGCCGCTTTTACCTGTCTCCGCGATAAAACTCAAAACAAATCAGAAGCGCGGTAACTGCAAAAAACCAGAAACCAGAAACGAAAAAATCTTACTAACTACATATTCAACATGCCGCCGCAAATCACAAGAAACCAGTACCAAAGCGACTTAGTCGCTTTTAACGCGCTTCTATTTTGTTTTTTTAAATTATCTGGAGTCGGGTCTTAGTGGCATGGATGCCACGTGAGCGCTAGCGGCACAGGGATGTGCCATTAGCGCGGCCCGACGGAGGATGATTTCAAAAAATGGCGCAGCCACCCGCAGGGCGAAATAGTAGCAAGAAGACTTTTGCCTACTTTTGGTCTTTTTAAAAGTAGGGCCGCCTGCAAGGCAAGTCAGAACGATAGCCGCCTGCAAGGCAAGTCAGAACGATAGCCGCCTGCAAGGCAAGTCAGAACGATAGCCGCCTGCAAGGCATGTCAGAACAATAGCCGCCTGCAGGGCATGTCGCTTACTTTTAAGGCTACCTGCAAGGAATGCCAACTCGCAACTCCGGCAAGGCATGCCAGCTAGAAGCTCCCACAGAGCTAGCAAAACCCCCATAACTAAACCCGCGACAACCAGATATCCCAGTCAACGGAACCGACTGTGGCAAGAAACTCTTCAGCTTCATTCACTTTTATCGCTGAGAAGGCGCTCGTCAGTTGGTCAC
>CALIHW010000005.1 GCA_938020525.1 uncultured Granulosicoccaceae bacterium
GGTTTTGACTCACTTCAAACATTTGACAGTTCTCGGAAGAGTGTTTGCCTAGGAGCTTGTCCGAGAATGAATGATCTACTGCGAAAGCGATCTTTTGGCCAGCTATTACGATCGATATCGTTAAATATGAATGACTATTCGTCTCAATCGATCGAAATATCTGACTCAAAATCTCACTTTCTCGCTACGGCCCTCATTCTCGGACAAGCTCCTAGAAGTTGTCTCGCTCTGCGTCCATATCTTCCAGGGACGCTACAACGGAACATGCGCAACACCAGCTCTTTAAATTCCAGTGACTTAACGTGATTGTGATTTTATCGGATGGGGGATTGCAATAATCGTGTTCCTTCCCGACTGGCCTGAATGCCAAGCTCGGACAACCTTTGATTTGACAATTTATAAAAATTATTATTAAGCAATCGCTACCACTTGCTGATGCGCACATTGCGGGGAAATTTATCGCGCAAGTTACAAAGGGTGTCCATGTTAGAATGTCGTCCTGAAGCAGGAGGCTAAAACCTTGCGAATTAAGATCAAACCGGCGGCAATGAAACACCTCACATTCAGATCAACAGAAGAAACGCCAACAAACAATGATTTAGCCCAATTAGTGTGGTCAATTTTTGCCAAGGTGAGATAATATGAGAAGAGTTCTGTTTGAGCTCAAAGACACCACCTTGAAATACATTTAAGGATCTTCAGTTCGTGGAAGTGTTGTATTTACTCGATCTCATCGGTACCGCCGTGTTCGCCTATTCCGGCGCACTCGCGGCACGTGGTCATGGCTATAATATATTGGGTGTGCTTTATATTGCCCTGTTAACCGCCGTTGGCGGTGGTACAGTGCGCTACCTTCTGCTACAGACACCTGGTTTATTCTGGTTCGAATCAAGTGGCTATGCGTGGGTTGTAATTGCCGCGGTAAGCCTCAGCTATGTGCTTAAGGTGCGCACCAATTCTATTCCGTTTTATTTGCTCGACAGCTTTGCATTGGCGGTGTTTATCGCGATCGCTTTTAACGCTGCAATCAGTCAGGGTTTTTCCACCCCTGTTGCTATTGGAGTAGGTACCATAACAGGCATCGGTGGTGGCCTGATTCGAGACGCTATTACCAGCCAGCAACCACAGGCATTGTCTGATCCCGTCTACCCGGGCTTGATATTCTCAGGTTGCGCGGGTTGCATATTAGGGCTTCTCACAGGCTATCCCATGTGGCCCCTGTCAATTGCTTTCGTATTAACAGTTGCAGCAACCTCAATCGTTATGCGTGAACGTTTGCCTGCAGTTGTTGCCAAGCCTCCTGACGCTTTAATTGCCAGTTCATTTGCAAACGCAAGCTCAGAAAAAAAACACAGAGGGGAGTCGATACCCAGAGCAATAGCAAAGGCGGCGACGGTTCTTATTATGGTGCTTGCAATAGGATTTTATTTTTTATCACCATCGTCCAATCAAGCAATTGCCATGAAATCGACCGCTAACAAGTTGCCGTTGGTTACTGCATCCTCAGCCGACAGGCTATTTAATAAATACGTTGCTAACGCTCAAACGCAATTGGAAAAAAATGACCTCACTGGAGCCACCCAATCAATCAAAAATGCAACTTTACTAAAACCGCAGCATCCACTCATCGATCGGTTGGATGAAGAGCGCGCGCTTTTAGACAGCTACCTGCAACATATTGCTGTGGCAGAGACTGCCTACGACGCAGATGATTTTCAAGCCATGCAATACTCGCTTTCACAGGCTGCGGTTTACGATCGTCGTGATCACCGCTACACCAATTTACTAACCGCCTTGAGCGCACGCTTAAACCAGATAGATATCGACAAAAAGCAACAGGCAATAGCTGAATCCGGCACCGAGTTTCACATCACAAGTGCCAGGTATTATTTGCAAATGGGTAATACGGAGGCAGCCGGACGCGAGCTTACAAAGGCAGAATCTTACGGGCTGCAGAAAACGCTAATTGCAAACCTTAGGGCTGAATTAAGCTCCAAAGTGAAACAAGAGTCCAGCAACGCGACACCGGCATTAAATATTCCGAAAGACAAGCTAAGCCCACAGGAACTACAGTACGCTGAGGCGCAATTTAGTCAATTACAGAAAGCCATCGAGCTTAGAAATTTAGCCGCCTTGAAAATATTGACGACTAAAAACAATGAAAAATACAATCTATTTGATCAGCTGTTTAATCGATATGTTCAATTTGATGTGCATCTTACGGAGCTTACAAACCAAAAGAAAAACGTGTCTGTGCAGCTGGAGCTTGAGAGAATGAGACTACCCAGTGGCAACTACACCTATCCATCTAGCGAGTATGGTGTGATCGCGTTAAGTCTGAAACTGACAGATGAAGGCTGGACTAAAATACAATGGTAATATCAAGTGTCGACTAACAACTCTCTTTCAAACCATTTCAGAGTGGCGATGCTCGGGTTGCTCTTGCTGCTGAATGGATGTCACAGTGAGCCCTCAACAAGCAGCTTCGTACTACCGGAAGGTATTCGTCAGGCGGCCGCTATAAATCCCGTGGCGTTGTCACTTGAAATTCGAGTTAACAATGGACAACCACAAGTATTTAGAGGTCAGGGAACAAACGACTCATGGATTGTACCCCTTGAAGTACCCGCATCATCGAACGTCACTTTGATAGTCACCTGGATAGAAATTGTCGAACAGGAACGTCTGGAGTTGGCGAATCAGAGCATTGAGTTCACCACCGATGCAGACGCTATCGACGTTTCCCTCGGCACCGACTACATCACTTCTGGCGCCGGTTTTGACTATGATAGTGACGGAATTTCGAATCTTGATGAGCGAATTAACGACACAAACCCATTGATTGCCGATACGGGCACTTTTGTTGTTAATGAGCCAGAAACCGTTCCAGTCTCTTCGGGGTGTTTTGCGATGGGCAGCCCGGAGACGGAGCCACTTAGAAAGCTCGATGAAAATCAGCACGACGTTTGTGTTAACGACTTTGCAATCGGTAAGTACGAAATCACCTTCGAACAATATGATCAGTTTGCCGTACTTACCGAAAGACAAAGACCGGACGATCGCGGTTGGGGTCGCGGTGCGCGGCCAGTGATTTTGGTGAGTCATACAGACGCGACCGCCTATGCTCAGTGGCTTAGTGAGCAGACGGGTAAGAATTACCGGCTACCTACAGAAGCTGAATGGGAATACGCTGCCAGAGCCGGAACAACCACCCCATTTAGTACAGGCCAATCGATCTCAGAGGAACAGGCAAATTTTAACGCAAGTGTCACCTACAACGGCGGGCAGCTCGGCAGTCGGGCGCAAAGCACAGTTCCAGTCGGTTCTTATGCTGCAAACCCGTGGGGTATTCACGATATGAACGGCAATGTCTGGGAGTGGACTTGCAGTGCTTATTCCATCGAATACACCGGGGCAGAGCAGAATTGCGACCCCGATCCAAATACCGATACCTATGCCGAACGGGGCGGTGCGTGGGACACACCGCCAGAAGATCTTCGAAGTGCAAGACGAATGCGTAATACCCGGGATCGTTTCTTTTTCTACCTTGGGTTCAGGATTGCACTGGAAGAGTAGAAGGTATAGAACAGATGCGCTGCAATTCCGGGTTATCGCGGCAGTGGCACAGTTAGAGTAACGGGTACCGTTGCACCACCACCCTCGCCAACACCGGAATCGGAATCCCCACCACCGGAGGATGCAAGTACCCCGAGTACTAATAAACTCACGGCACCCCACAGCAGAAGATTGGGTTTTTCAGAGTCATTTGCAATAATAGCCTGGTCTGTAGCGCTGTTGATCGAGTCTCGTTGATTGTTGTTTTCACCGGCACTTGTACTAAAAGCATCAGACCCGGTGGAGGCAGGCTGCGTCTCCACGGTATTGGTGATTGCCGTATCGCTAGCTGGAACTGATAAGGTGCGTTTAAACGGCTCGAACGGAAAGCCGCGCAGCACCTTGTTACCGCCGGTATCTATCACTAAAAAATAATAGTCGAGATATTTTTGTTCGACTGTAGTTGAAGTTGATGCGATAAAATCCTGAGTATCTGGTACCGACTGCATAAGAATTGGTCGGTAGTCGTCCTGCAAGTTGCTTTTTATCATCAGGTTTACGCTCTGTATCCCCTGAAGATCAAAGGCACGGACCTTAAAAGACTGAGCCTCACCGGCCACTCCTTCAGAGATTGCAACATGCGTGACTTCCGGGGGATCAAGATCGAGCCCTGCAGCGTGCACCGCAGTGGTTGCAAACTGCTGAAGCAGGAGCGTAATTACACACAACCACCTGGTTGCTTTGCTGTTTGTTGTCACCATTTTTCGCTCCCTGGCGGTCCAATGAAGTACTTAAGCCTCGAAACGCTCGTCGAGACCGACTCTACGTTCAATAGTAACTGTTTCTGTGCTGCTTATCAGTACTTGCGTCTGTAGCAAACGCTGGCAGCCAGTGGTGCTGAGCTATAGTGGGATGCCCGAAGGCGCAAATAGAAACTATCGGATGAGTGATGACTGCAATAGATTTAAGCCGCCTTTAGTAGAAAGGCGGCCTGCCTGGACCGTTTAGGGCGACTAGTTGTTACTTGGCTTCTTCCGGGAAGATAAATGGTAGTACAAAATCGATGGCCGCATCCATTCCAAGGTCGGGGAATGCTTCGGTCATACCATTCTTGAAGTCTTCACCGTTTTTGGTGCTACCCAATAAGTCACCTGCTTTACCGAGCCATGCTATGTTGGTGTCATAAACTGCTGGGTTAGTTGTGGTTCCATGACCGGATAAGACGATCGGGTAGTCGTCACTGCCAGCTTTCAGGTCCTTTAGTGCGGCAATCCAGCTTGGGGGTTGACCGGCAAGAATCATATGTACGCCGCTGTATACAATATCTCCAACAGATATGACGCCATAGTCGGGTAGCTTAGTCACCAATTGCTCCTCAGCTTCGGCATTCATAACTGATTCAAACAGAAAAGTAACACCATCAATTTTTACTGATCCCGGCTCCATAGCTTTCGGTATTACAAATGTGCTGGCAACTGCCTCCCCGAACTGCGCTTTCTTCTCATCAATCTCCTTCTGGCCGTGAGCCTTGATTTTTGCGGCAACTGATTTCAGCGCATAGATATCAATATCATTAAAAGCTTCACTACCGAGAAAATGATCCGGGTGCTCATGCGTTATGACCAGCCGCTCAATCGGCTTGTCCAGACTATCCGCATATGCACGATAGTCATTTGCCATCGGTAATATAAACTGCGTGTCAATTAGTACCAGTTGACTGGCTGTTTCAATAATGTGAGTGTTATTGGCAAACACTTGCTGTGGAGAGAGATAGCTGTGCACTTTCACATCACCGAGATCGTTAACGGTAACCGTTGCACCTGTTTCACGTTTTATGGTTGAGCTTTCGGCAATAGCCTGAGAGCCGAAACATGTCATTGCAACAGTTATTAGGGCCACTATTTTCTTCATCTTTAGTCCTTTTTGGTAAACTAATGAGGGGAGTCAGCGAAACCGCCTCTCACAGATTCGTATGTCTGCGACAGTCGTTACACAACGACTAGAGGTTAATCACTAAGAAGGGGTCAGATAAGAGGTTAAATACAAAACGGATTGTTCTGCTGTGGAGAACAATCAAAGGCTGCTATCAGTGTGTGAAAACTAGATCCGTATACCTACCGATTGGCATTGTCTGCCAGAAATCGAACAAAAAGCAGAGCTAAACTCTCCCGTCTTGAACGATCCGGCCAGACAGCCTGCAGTGACAAAGGCATAACTGACCAACCGGGGATGACATGCACCAGCTCGCCCCGTGCAATACCGCGACTGGCGAGACTTTCAGGGATCATTGTTAGACCCTGATGGCGTATTGCAAACTCGTACAGTGCATAGGCGGAGTCTACTTCAATACGGTGTTTACACTGCACAGTCTCTGTATGCCCATCTGTAGATACGAACTCGGCTCGTTCGCCACGCATGGAAAAATGTACCCAGTCCCAGGTTTCGAGATCTACAGGGCTGGATGGCTCCGGTTTTGACATTACATAGTCAGGACTTGCAACCAGCAGCCGGTTTGCATGGCCAATGTTGCGCGACATTAACTCACTGTCTTTCAACCAACCTGCCCGAATTCCGACATCGAAACCTTCTTTTATCAGGTCCTGTTGGTGATCGGAGAACTGAATTTTCAGTAATATCTTTTTATAGTTATTTGAAAATTCAGACAGGGTTGTCATCATCTCTGTCTGTGCGATAAAAGCGGGAGCGGTAACGCGAAGCTCTCCAGTCGGTTCTGTTGAAATTAAATTTAGCGCATCCAGGCCAGTTTCTGCTTCCAGTAACATCCCGGTGACCTTTGGGTAAAGAATTTCTCCTTCACTGGTCAAAGACAATTTTCGCGTAGAGCGATACAGCAGGGTAACACCCAGATCACTTTCAAGATCAGACACTATTTGACTGACCCGGGAGGGAGCAAGATCAAGATGCCCGGCCGCGCCTCGAAAAGAACCTTTATCCACCACTGTGGCAAAAATGGCGAGACTCTTAAGCTTTTCTATCATCGCTGGTTAAAGGATTAAATCCGCTGCGTGTGTGGTTTTAAAATTATACGCTGACAAAATCACCTGTGGCGACTGGCTGCTTTGTATTCGTACACGCAGTATAGTTTTCTCACAAGGAATAATCAGGTTAGGTCGAACCGATATATTCTAGCTTCAATAGATTTACGCCATTTGTAAGTAGCGAACCCAGGTTTCTGCACATGAGATAATCTCCACGGAAAGTTACTTCTTACCAGCAACAGGTTCATCGATATCGTCGATGTTCACAAGACTCCAGGGCATGCCGATCTGGCGAAAAATACGTTTGTTTAAATTGGGGTAATCGCCTACATCATGATCGAGTCGTTGGCCAACAACGATACATTTCAAAATCGAATCACCGGTATTTTTCAAACAGTGTGCTTCACCACCAGCTCGATAGCCGATGAAGTCCCCTGATTTTACCTCATATGATTCGTTTCCAATTTGTGCGTCTGCGCACCCCTGTAGAATGTAGACACATTCATCTTCGTGGTAGTGCTTATGAAACTCCGTAGACTCATGTCCGGGCTGGATTTCAATAATGTGAAACCCGAATCCGGTCAGGCCGGTGAGGTCACCAAGGGACTTATTAATGCGCTGTGCATTGTCGTTCAGGAAATGAGTTTTTGATGTACCTTCAATTTGCTCGATTTCTTCTTTTGTGATCAGGTAATTATCCATTGTGCTCTCCGATAAGATAGATATCGTTGTGAAAATAAACGCTCAGTCCCGCTCGGCATCTGCGTCTTGCATGCGGTCATCTGTGTAGCGGTTGCCAACCACCGTCGATTCATTGATTAACTCATTGAGTGCGTCAACAGTATGTTGGGAGAGGCTGACAGAAGCGGCGCCAGCATTCTCTTTCATAAACTCGATATGTTTTGTTCCGGGTATAGGTACGTCATTTTTCCGATGTAGTAACCATGCAAGGGCCAATTGAGCCATTGAACAATTGTTCTGTTCCGCTATTTCTGCAAACGGTACTAACAGCTTTTTATTTTCTGCATAAGCGTCCGGTTCAAAGCGGGGACGGGCGATAGTGGTGCGCAAATCGCCTTCAACCAGTTGAGTAACATCCGCTGCCTTGCCGGTTAAGAATGCTCTGCCCAGTGGAGAGAATGGCACCATGATGACACCGAGCTCATCACACGCCTCAAGAATGCCGCGTTCCGGTGTTCTTGACCACAAAGAATATTCCGACTGCAATGCTGCTATCGGGTGAACTTCGTTAGCACGACGCAAGTTCTCACAACATACTTCGGATAATCCGATCTCCCGCACTTTGCCATCCTTGACTAGCTTAGATAGCGCCTCAGTGCTTTCTTCAATGGGTATATTTGGATCAACGCGGTGTAAATAGTAGAGATCAATAACATCAGTGCGTAAACGCTTCAGGCTGTTTTCACAGCTCTCAACTATACCGGCGGGGTCGCCATTAATTCCATCGCGTGATAAACCGCATTTTGTAGCAAGGACGTATTCACTTCGTCGGCTTTCGAGTGCTTCGCCAATCAGTGTTTCGTTGTGACCAGAACCATAAACCTGTGCAGTGTCGAGAAATGTATAACCGACATCCAGTGCCTCGTTGAGCAATCTTTTGGATTCCTCATCATCTGCTTTTCCATAGCCCATAGACATGTTCATACAACCTAGTCCAATTTCTGAGACGGACAGGGAGCCGATGGTGCGCGTTTTCATTTGTTTTTCTCGAGTTGGTTAGTAGTGCTTTTTGTTGTGTTGTCGCGAGCTCTAGTTTATACGATAGTCTGAGTTGTAGTTCGACGTCCGGGCGGCCGAATGCCTGACTCTATTGGTTCATCTGCCGTTCAGATTGACCTTATGAGTACACCATTTTTTACTTTGTTATATTTGAAATCTAAGGTGTCATGACATAAAGTATCCGTACCTGCATAAGACTGAGGCAGGGAAATTACGTATGCCAAGAACGCTAAGGAGCGAACCATGATACCCGGACTACTGATGTTTTTATTGTATCTGACTTTCAGATGGCGAAGAGTCGAATGGTGGTAGATCACCAACACTCCGCTACACAAGCAAGAAAATACGAAGAAATACCTATTGCTGTAAGTCAATTTACATTGTGTTTTATGTGATCGCACTGCGTGCGCAGTGCGATTCATATGACTTAATTAGTGGGCTGATCTGGTTGGCTAATGTGGCAGGCTAAAAGCTATCAGGTAACGTTGACCGTCATTGACCCAAGTCCATCCACACTCATTTCCATCACATCGCCGCGCTGCACCGGTCCAACACCGGCTGGTGTACCCGCTAGAATCACATCTCCGGCTTCAAGGGTAAAGTACTCGGAAAGATAAGAGATCATCTCGGGAACTTTCCAGATCATCTGATTAAGATCGCCTTCTTGGGTAACTTTCTTATTCACCTTAAGTTCGATTCGCCCTTGATCCGGGTGGCCGACGCTATCAACTGTATGAATAGGACCTACGGGCGCTGAACGTTCAAAGGCTTTGCCGATCTCCCACGGGCGACCCATCTTTTTCTGCGCGCCTTGAAGATCGCGTCTGGTCATATCAAGAGACAATGCATACCCGTAGACATGCTCCAGCGCCTTATCGATCGGAATATCGTCACCACCAGCTTTCAGCATTACGGCAAGTTCTGCTTCATGGTGAACATCACTGGAATGCTTGGGGTAGGGGAAGTCACCGGTGGAATCCAGGTTATTAGGGTTCTTCTGAAAGAAAAAAGGTGGCTCGCGATCAGGGTCGTGTCCCATCTCAACTGCATGTGCTGCGTAATTTCTGCCAATGCAATACACCCGGCGAACTGGAAATTTTGCGTCAGTCCCGGCGATGGGTAGTAGGACCGGGGCGGGTGTTTCTATGACTGTGTGAGTCATGCTGTCTCCTGAGTGCTTTCGCGGAATGAACATTGTGTTGAATTGATTTGGATCAATCAGATCAATGCATGTAAATTGGTTTTATTCGTTGATGATTCGAATTGGTTGTGCCTATAATGCTTGAAAATCGCCTGATTGATCAACCAATTTCGAGCTATTGTGCTAGCAAGACAGGAATTTCCAGAGGACAACAACGAGCTATATAAGCTCAGAGCCTTTATTAAAGAAGGAGGTTTTGAACCGGGTGATCGTCTTCCGTCTGAGCGAAAATTGATTGATGATCTTGGTGTCACGCGATCATCATTGCGCAAAGCTTTGGATACATTAGAGCGTGAGGGTGCTATATGGCGCCATGTAGGTAAAGGGACTTTTGTAGGCGCTAAAAACGGAAGCCAGCCTTTCCCGCACCTGGCAGAACTCAGTCAGCAACTCACACCAATCCAAATGATGCGAGCCCGTCTGTCACTGGAGCCAGCGATCACACGCGAAGCTGCCGTTAATGCCTCTGCAGATGCAGTAGGTGCAATAATTACCGCGCGCGACAAGGCGCATTCTGCTGATGGTTGGGACGCATACGAAGAAGCGGATGATTTATTTCATCGCTGTATAGCCCAGGCGACCGGAAATCTGCTGCTACTTTCTGTTTTTGATCACTTGAATCACGTACGTCGTGCCGTGGCGTGGCGCCAGGTTATAAGGAAATCAGACAAGCCTTCGCCAGAGCATTCAAGCTTTGCCGAACACGATTTAATTGTTGAAGCTATTACCGACCGTGATCCTGCAGCGGCATATTCTGCTATGCATGGTCACCTGACTTCAGTATCAAATCGACTTTACGGGGTTGCGTAGGAGAGTTTCGATAGTGCACGGGATTGTCCTGTGCAATTTGGCAGTAAACGTTTCGCCAAACCCCGGGCGAGATGCAACAACTTAAACTGGTTTATTGTGAGGAGAAAACCATGCGAAAGTTTATTAAGAAGCTGGCTATTGCAACAGTAGCCATTCCATTAATATTCAGTTTTACTGCATCGATAGCGCATGCAGAAAAGATCAAGATTGCACTGGCAGAAACGCCATCCGATGAGCTGGCTGCTTTTTTTGTCGCCTTAGAGCGTGCAAAAGCGAATGGCCTTGACTACGAGTGGACGGCGTTCTCTGATGAAGAGCTAGCGATTCAGGCAGTACTTAGTGGTCAAATGGATATCGGCTTTGGCACACCATACGCTGCCATGCAGAGATCCAAAGCACCGATCAGAATCATATTTCAGCTATCAAAACTGAAGTTCTTTCCGGTTACAACTAAAAAGTACAGTTCTCTGGAAGATCTGAACGGCGAGCCAATCTTGCTTCACTCACGCGGCGGTGGTACTGATTCTATTGCCAATGTAATCGAAGATAAGATGGGTATTGAGTTCGGTGAGCGTTCTTATGTTCCGGGTTCATCTAATCGTGTTGTGGCTCTGGTAGCTGGACAGGCCAATGCGACTATCATTGATCTTTCCAACAAAAATAAGGTTATGCGTCAGCACGCAGACAAGTTTAATGTGCTGCCAATGTTTGATGTTGAAGCAAGTGATGAAGCTTTGTTTGCCAACCTTGACTGGATCAAGGAAAACGCAGATGACGTACAAATTTTCGTTGATGCACTTGCCAGCACCTGGAAAGATATGAGTGAAGATCCGTCTATTGTAGCCAAGGAAACAAATCCTGATGGTCCGATAGGTCAGTTGCCTCCGGAAATTCTCGGTAACCTTGATGATTTCTACTCAGATGCTGTTGAAGGTGGTTTGTATAGCCCTAACGGCGGTGGTATGACCGCAGCCAAGGCTGATCTGGAATGGTACAGCGCCGCGGGCCAGCTTGAAGGTGATATCGATAGCCTCAACATCGAGGACTTCTGGTACATGGACCCGCTGAACAAAGCGACCGGGCAGTAGTTAAACCAGTGCACCCGCTCTTTCTGGGTGCACTTTTCAGTGTCTGGGGAGGAATCCTGTTCGTGTTCAGTCGTTCACTTACTCTTAAACTGGTATCGGCTTTTGTTGTGTTTGGTGCCTGGGAAATTGCTGGCCGTATACCGGTAAGCTATGCGTTTCCGACTTTCATTGAATCGATGAAGGCTTTGTACGCCATGGTTGTTGATGGAAGTTTGTTTGAGGCTTATGCGGAGACCCTGAAGCCATTGGTGATTGGTGTTCTTATTTCTGCAGTGCTGGGTATCATCATTGGACTCTGGATTGGACTGAGTGCATGGTTTGACTGGTTATTCTCACCAATATTTATTGTGATGCAGGCAGCGCCACTCGCTGCACTCATCCCGTTGCTGGTGATGATTTACGGAATTGGGCTGACATCCAAGGTATTTGTCGTGTGTATTATGGCAATGCCGGTCATTGTATTGAATACATCCAGTGCGGTGCGTAACACACCGACATCATTTATTGAAATGAGTAAGTCCTTTCTGGCATCCCGTTGGGAAGTGCTCTTTAAAGTGATTATTCCTGCGGCATCACCGGTTATTTTTTCTGGTCTCAGGTTGGGTGTTTCAGCAGGTTTTATTGGGGCGATACTGTCAGAACTAAAAATCACCCCGACAGGGGTAGGGGATATTATTACCTTTAGCCGCTCCATTGCAGACTACGCAAGTATGTATGCGGCGATATTTTCCATCATCGTTCTTGCAGTTGTCTTTCTTAACTTACTAGAGATGCTTGAACGCGTCTTGTTCGAAGGAAATGTACGTGGCTATGCTTCAGACTAATGCGTTGGCAGAAGATCTTGTACATCATCAAACCGACAATGCGGTTGCTGTCAGTGGTGTATCCAAGAATTATGGTGATGTAGAGGCGCTAAAGAATCTCTCGCTGGATTTTCCACGTGGTCAGCTTACTTCCTTGCTTGGCCCTTCGGGTTGCGGCAAGACCACACTGCTCAAAATAATTGCAGGGCTGCTTGAGCCGACTGACGGCGAAATTCTGGTTAATGGATCACCGGTTACTGGTCCGGGGGAAGATCGTGCGTTTGTGTTTCAGGATTTTGCATTGTTACCGTGGGCATCAGTATTGAGAAATGTAGCGTTCGGTCTGGAGTTGCGCGGTGTTGCTAGATCAGAGCGTGAAGATATTGCTATAAAATATATTAAGGAAGTTGGTCTTGATGGCTTTGAGAAAAGCTTTCCGCATGAATTATCGGGTGGTATGCGTCAACGGGTAGGGCTTGCACGTGCATTGTCTGTTGATTCGGATGTCTTGCTTATGGATGAGCCCTTTTCAGCGGTTGATGAACAGACCCGTCGCAAGTTTCAGGAAGATCTTTTGGCGCTTGTCGCAAATGAAAACAAAACCTTTATATTTGTAACTCACTCTATTGAAGAGGCGGTATATGTCTCTGATCAGATTGCGATTCTTCTGCCAAGGCCCAGCAGAGTAGCCGACATTATCCGACCAACCGGATTGAGAGAGAAAGACACGGCAAGTATTCGCAGAGACCCCGAGTATCTCGACATTGTTGACGAGATCTGGGCATCACTGAAGTCTTACGTGGAGTAAGCCATGAAGGTTTTTGGTATTCGTCTGCCAGGGATGTCTTCACTTTTATTGTGGGGATTATTGTGGGAAATCGTTGGCCGTTCCGGCTATTCTTTTTTTGTGCCGCCACTTTCAGACGTAGTTACAACGCTGTTTGAAATCATTGGCACGGCGGCATTTCAAAAAGCTTTGTACGAAACCGCATATGCATTTTGCTCTGGTGTGTTCTTTGCCATTGTGATCGGTATTCCCACAGGTATTCTGATGGGTAAGAACCGGCTTATAGATGAGCTTTTGCTGCCGTGGGTAAATATTTTTCTCAGCGCACCATTAACTGCACTGGTCCCGGTGTTAATGGTGCTGTTCGGCTTTGGTATGAAGTCGATTATTATCACGACAACGCTCTTTGCGATCTGGATCATTATTCTGAATGCCAGGGCGGGCGTTATGCAGATTAATCGTTCATTGGTAGAGATGGCCACTAGTTTTGGTGCAACACCTTGGGCTGCCTTTTCAAAGATCTACTTTTGGGCTGCACTGCCGGAAATTCTTGGCGGCGTTCGCATTGGTATTATCAGGGCTGTGAAAGGGGTGATTATCGGCCAACTGCTTATTTCTTTGGTAGGCTTTGGTGCTCTGTTTGAACTGTATTCTAACAACTTTCTGATGAAGCACTTCTGGGCTGTGTTGGTCGTCTTGTTTGCACTCGCCTTTACTATCTCCGAGTTTCTGGCTTACCTTGAAAGACGAGTTTCTTACTACGCTGCCAAGCGTTAACGCCTCATGGCGCATCATCAACCTCCTTGATTGTGCTTGCAATTTTGATATACACCTGAAATTGGCACGGATATAATTGGATTGTCAGCTTATTCGGGAACTGAATAGTTCGCTGTCCAAGTTGTCTTGTAATGTAAAACAAGAGTCTCATTAACGTGCCTGTTATCGAACATCGCAATATATTATTCTGTCTGTTCGATTCCTTAAGCCTGAAAGATTTTGACCAACTGGAATGTGCCGGTGCGCTGCCGGCATTGTCCTGTCTGCGATCAGACGGTGTGTTCTTCAATCGTTGCTATACACCCTGTCCTGAAAGTAGTCCTGCGCGTGCAAGTGTTTTTACAGGGCTGGATCCCGCGGTACACGGGCTGTGGACAAACGGTGTCGCACTACCCCATACGGAAACCACATTTTCTCAACTTCTAAAGAGTGCGGGGTATTCAACTTTTCTGGCAGGGCGCTATCAGTTGGCCGGTGTGTCTCGATGGACGACAGAACATGTTCCAGTCAGAGACTTTGAACAAATGGCTTGGGCGCACGGGCCTTTGCATCGATCGCGGCAGAACGCATACCTCAACTGGTTGAAACAAATCGCGCCTGAAGATTATTCCAGTATATTCACAACGCAGGCCAATCCTGATAAAACGCAGCTGTCGCATCAACAAAAAACAGCCTACGAGGCATTGCCAGATGAGTTGAGCTTTAATCATTGGGTTGGTAAAAGTGCAAGTAACTGGATTAATAAATCGATTGATGATAAGCCTTTGCTTGCAATAGCCGGATTCTGTGTGGGTAACGATCTGGGTGCAGAGCCCCATCCAGATGGTGATGGTGAGGGTGTTAGTGAGATTGCATTGCGACAGGCAGATACGGCAATCGGAAAAATTGTGGAGCACCTACGTGCCAGTAGCCGGTCGAAAGACACTGTGATTGTAATCGCCTCTGCTAGAGGTAACTGTGATTTCGCGAGTGGTGACAATCAGATGAATGAGCGTTCCATTAGGGTGCCATTGCTCTTTAGCTATCCTGGTTGCGATCCGCGGGTTGTAGATTCACTGGTATCGACGATCGACATTGCACCAACTGTTATGGAGCTGGCAAATGTGGTGCGAGGTGGACGAACGCAAGGTTGTTTGTTGCCAGCTGTTTGTAACGATACAGAAGCGACAAGGGATTGGGCTATGACCCGGCTGCGTACAAGTACTCTTTGCGGTGCGCGTAACTGGAAAACATCGTTCTGTTTAAATAAATGGAAACTAGTGACGCAGCACAACGCGAGTGCAGATGGTGGCGATAAATTGCGCTTGTACGATCTTGAATCGGATCCAGAGGAACAGAGTAACCTTGCGCTCGATCAAACTTACGCGGGTACCCTCGAATCTATGATCGATCAGATGATAGACGCACGTTGTGCTCTGGAAGATCGAACTGAACCACGTATTGCTGAGTTTTAGGCGAATATGCAAACTTCCAAAAAACGCCCAAATATACTTTTTATTTGTACAGACCAGCAGCGTGGTGACAGTCTACGTTGTACTGGTGCTACATGGGCAGTCACACCCAGTCTTGACAAATTGGCGGGTGAGGGTGCGTTGTTTAAAAATTGTTATGTACAGAATCCTGTATGTAGTCCTTCAAGGGCAAGTTTGTTTACCGGCAAGTATGTAGCAAACCATGGGCTTTACGCTAATGGCGTACCATTGCCTGTTAATCAAAAGATGTTTACTCGAACATTGGCTGATGCCGGTTACGACTGCGGTATGATTGGTAAGCAACATCTGTCTCCTTGTGACAACTGGCAGACGGAACCGCGTCGTGATGATGGCTATCGTTACTTTAAATGGGCGCATGGACCAAATCATCGTGCATTGGAGAATGACTATCACGCGTGGCTGCGCTCTACACAGCCAGAGATTCATGCACAGATATTTCCAGAAGTTGGTGCCAATGAAAGTACCGCCTACGGTAACAAGGCAAAAATGGGTACACCGATAGATTCTGTGCCAAAGGAAGCCCATTACTCTCATTGGGTAGCAGATTGTGCGCTTGAGTTTATTAATCACGAGCGTGCGGAAGATGAGAGTTTTTGTCTGGTAGCCAATTTTTTTGATCCGCATCATCCTTTTGGCGCACCGCAGGAATTCCGTGATCTGATTAATACTGATGCGATACCTGATCCCAATACACGTGATGATGAACTGAGTAATAAGCCGCCTGAGCAAACGTTTTATTCAGAAAAAAGTTATGCTGGTGTGGCTCCCGGCTTTAAGGACTATACGCAAGAGCAGATTCGCGAGATCAGGGCGCAGTACTGGGCCATGATTGCCCTTATCGATTATGAGATCGGGCGTATCTTAAGTGCGTTGGATAGTGCCGGGTTGGCTGAAGATACATTGGTGGTCTTTACCTCCGATCATGGTGAAATGCTGGGTAATCATCAACAGTTACTAAAGGGGCCGCAGCTCTATGATGATCTCACGCATGTGCCGCTGATTGCCAGATGGCCTGGGAAGGTCACAGCAGGGCAAATTGTTGATGAGTTGGTACAGTGGGTTGATTTGCCAGCGACTTTTCTTGATGCATCTGCGTGTGCAAGCGATAACAGCATACAGGGTGATTCACTCCTGCCTCTGATAACAACTCAAAATAGCGCGTGGCGAGACTGGGCAATAAGTGAATACAGGGATTCCGGTTTTACTACTGATCCTAAAATTATGACAACCATGCTCAGGTATGAGAACTGGAAACTGATCATCTGGCACGGAGCGCCTGCAACCAACGGGCAACGTAATGGGGAGATGTATGATCTCTCTAATGACCCGCACGAACTCTTCAACCTCTTTCACGAGCCTGAGTATGCAGAAACTCGTAGAAAGTTAAAGATAAAGCTACTTGATGTGATGGCTGAAACCGAGGATCGTACTCAATCACAGGTCCGTAGTTGGTAGCATCTATTGGAATCAGCTTGGCGGGAAAGTTCGCAGGCATCCCGGGATACCTGTGACTGTTATAACTTGCGCGTTCTACTGCACTTGATCAAAAGGTAGTGTGAGCACTAGTGTTCCCGGTGCTTGGTTTATGCCCAGCAAAGCGTCATCGAGGAAAAGCACGTTAGCATCATCTACATGAACTAAAACTTCATTAGTCATTCCGATTGCTTCGTTAGGCGGGTCACTCGGTCCATCGAGTGTGTTCGTGAAAGTGTCAACTGTCAGACTTGGCAGGTCTAGTGTTACTAGCCATGCGGGCTACTACGGAACTAATTGAGTAGCGCTCAACATCTGAGCAATCCGGTTCGATTGAGTCAATCACGGTGTTGACTGAATATTCCATATATGGCATTCTAGATTTCATATATGGAATCTGTAGCGATTAAATCAGAGACGTCTCTGAGCCCTACCGCTCGTACTTTGCAGGTATTGGAGTACATCATGGCGGCAGGGCCGGGGCCTATTAAGCAGATAGATATTGCTCGTGATTGCGGCTTGTCTCCCTCCACGCTTAATCGCATTATCAAGACGCTTTCAGATTGGGGTTACCTTTTCCGTACCAGTGAGAAGTACTGTGTGCGTAACTTCCGTATGGAGCGCAATGTTCCGATGTCGGAAACTTATCTTGCCAAGCTCGACGACACAATGCGTGCATTGTCTGAGCAACTTGGTACCTCCGCCGAGGTAGTGGTTGTCGCTGGGCATGAACTGCTTTGGCACTCCAAAACAGAGCACCCAGACCCTGAGGTTCTGATTCGTGCAAACGTCGGTTTTAGGCGATCATTGTATGAACTGGATTCACTGTCGCAGCTCTATCTCAGTCGGCTTGACTGGGAAGATCTCGAATCACGTTTTTATACTGATGGATTCTTTGCCACCGTACGTGATGCTGATGAGCAAACGCGCAGGCTGAGTGCAGGTGCAGTTAAAAAGCAACTGGCATTGGTTCAGCAACAGACATTCGCCGCTGATCTCGCAGGCAATCATATGGGTATCCGTCGATTTGCTACGGTGGTTGAAGACCCTGATGGCAAGTTTCTGCACTTACTGACACTGGCGGAGCCGGTTGGCGATTTAAAAAACGAAAAAGCCCACGTAAAGCGCTATCGCGATGCGCTGCTCGAAGCACGTGACGGCTTAACCGAACTTGTTTACACCGAAAACCCCGCGTACAGACCGCGGCCGAAACATCATGTTATGCCACAACGAGGCGGTTAGCCTCACTTAACATTTCTACCTGGAGGAAGGATATTCAAATGAAAAGATTACTCACGACGCTATTGTCTGCATCACTGTTTGCGGGTGTAGCAGCCACTACAACTGTACATGCACAAGACGAAATCAATGTCGTCATGTTTGGCATGCCTTACACCAAAGGCCTTCAAGCCATCGCCGGTGATTTTGAAAAAGAAACCGGTATCAAGGCCAATATTGATGTTATAGGTCAGGATGTTTTTGAAAACCGTATAACCCTTTCATTCACTGGTAAAAGCGGTGATATCGATGTAGTGCATACACCGGTTATTCAGGTGCAGCGCTGGGTTGCTGCAGACTGGTTAAAGCCGATCACCGCCGAAGTAGATGGTATGGCTGTGAAGTCAGACATCATGGCAGGACCGCTGGATGCCTATAAGATCAATGGCGAACAATGGGCGGTACCTTATATGGCAGCGACAGGTCTGATGACTTATCGCAAAGATATCCTCGAAGCTGCCGGGGTTGAAGTGCCACAAACGTGGGAAGACATGCTTGCAGTTGCCGCGAAAGTTCACTCCGACGAGACTGCTGCAATTGCCATGCGTGCGGTGCCGGGGCAGG
The DNA here is from genome assembly GCA_938020525.1 of uncultured Granulosicoccaceae bacterium. Lineage (GTDB taxonomy): Bacteria > Pseudomonadota > Gammaproteobacteria > Granulosicoccales > Granulosicoccaceae. The sequence continues at coordinate 18,569 of CALIHW010000005.1, forward strand.
GTTTTAATATGTTTATCTTCCCAATGGTGATGCGTGCCTACGGTGGTAAATTCTTTGAAGACTACACCGCAGGTGATCTGACACCGGCTATCAACTCACCAGAAACGCTCGAAGCGTTGAATGTCTATATGAAGCTGCTTAACGAGTACGGACCACAAGGCGCTGGCAACTTTAACTTTGCGGAAGTTCAGGCTGCAGCGCAAAATGGCCAGATTACTTTTGCAGTCGAGGGTACAGGAATAGCAGCTTCATTAGTTGACCCTGAGAAAAGTAAGTTTGCTGATAAGACCGGAATTACGTTGCCACCTGGTGGGCCGGCTGGACGATCTCCGGCGATTGCAGTGCATGGGCTGGGTATTCCCGCATCGGCAAAGAATCCAGAGCTATCTACAAAGTTTATTGAATGGGCCGTAAGTGCCGAGACGATGACCAAGATTGCGCTGGCACAGCCGTTCTCTAACTTTACTACCCAGTCAGTTGCCCAGAACGAAGAGGTGATCGCCAAGTACTCAAAGGTACATCCTGATTTTCTGGCGGTACAGGCTGAAGCACTGAATCTGGCGGTCGGTCATTACCGTCCGTTGCTGCCGGAATGGCCAGCGCTCGGGCAGGCGATTGGTGAAAACATCAACGGCGCACTCAACGGTTTGATGTCACCGGAAGAAGCACTGGAAGCCGCAGAGCAGGAGATGCGAGACATTCTCGGGCTCTAGATCAACGCACGTAGTTACTTACAAAGCGCCCGGTCATGTAATCTGCCGGGCGCTTTCATTGGCATCTGTCCAATAGAAGCTTTCACATAAATGACATCAAAATCACAACCTCGTGCAACCGCGGAGCTTGAGCGCGGTTATCGAAACATGTTGCTTCCAGCAGTTTTTGCAGTGGGGATATTCGCCATTGTGCCACTCGCTGGAATGCTGGCGCTTTCATTTAGTGACTATCACTTAATACGCGGTACCAATTGGGATTTCGGCTTTAAGAATTTTGTCCGTCTGGCATCAGACAAGCGTTTAATGGGGTCTGTCTATGCGATGTCTGTTTTGTCTTTCTTTGGGGTGTTAACACAGGTTCTCATTGGTGCTGCGATTGCTGTGGGTTTGAGTAAAATTGTTGGTAAGTGGCGCCTGGGGCGGGTGCTCTTTCTGTTGCCTTATGCGGTGCCTCATGTAGCAGTGGCGCTTATCTGGTTGTCATTGTTTACCCCGACCCTTTCACCGGTAAATGCGTTTTTCGATTTATTCGGTATAACGGTGCCATCTTTTCTGACCACACAAAACGGTGCATTGTTAGCCATTGTTATGGCAGATACCTGGACCAACTTTCCGTTCACCATGCTAATTATTCTTGCGGCTTTGCAGGGTATATCACCAGATCTTGAAGAGGCGGCGGCATTGGATGGTGCTACCCGTGTGCAGTCTTTTTTCTACGTGACTTTGCCACTATTGATACCCGCATTTTTAATGGTGACGCTGTTTCGGTTTATTGATTCGCTAAAGCACTTCCCAATGATCTTCGTCATGACCAAAGGTGGGCCGGGCAGATCAACGCAGGCGACTAACTATTACGCCTATATACAAACGTTTCAGAATTCCAATGTCGCCTACGGTGCCGCCATCGCGGTGACACTGTTTATTGTGGCGGCTTTTATCAGTTTCTATGTGGCCAGGCTTAATCAGCGGATAACATCGTGATTGATAACACGTCTTCATTTCGGGTTAAAAAAGCATTTGGTGTCACCATGATGCTTGTGCTGCTGTTTTTTGCAGCACTGCCAACCGTCTGGGTGTTGATCATGTCATTCAGGGAGCAGGCGGCAATCTTTGAGCCGATCTGGGAAAGCCCGTTGGCTGTGACGCTAGACAACTACAGGGGTATTGCACGCTCCGATTTCCCTAAAGCATTGTTAAACAGTTTTATCTGTGCTGGCAGCTCAACATTACTTGCAATGATAGTCGGAGTGCCTGCGGGTTTTGCACTCGCCAAGTCACGTCTGTCTGGGAAGTTCTATGCGTCCTGGCTATTGTTGTTGTTACGCATGGCACCACCGGTCGGGTTTGTGATACCGCTGTTCCTACTCTATGTGAATGCAGGTTTAATCGATACTTACTTCGGCTTGATTGTCGCGTATATGACGCTGACACTGCCGTTGATTGTCTGGTCTATGTGGAATTCATTTGCGCAGGTCCCGGATGAATTGATCGAGGCTGCGATTATGGACGGTGCGACTCTTGGCAAAGCGTTTATGCAGGTTGCACTTCCCGCAGCAAGACCCGGTGCAGTAGCGGCTGCCATACTGGGTTTTCTCATCGTCTGGAATGACTTCTTCTATGCGCTGATTATCACTCGATCATCAACGGTTACTGCACCTGTAGCGGTAATGAATTTTATTTCCTACGATAGTGTTGACTGGGGTTCAATTGCTGTTGCGAGTATTGCACTTACATTGCCTATATTGCCGCTTATGGTAATCGCGAATCGCTATATTGTTCAGTCCTTATCGGGCGCGGTTAAAGGATAAAGAATGTCAGATCGACCGAATATTGTTTTTATACTCACCGATCAGCAGCGCTATGACACTATCGCTGCGATGGGCTTTGATCACATGATCACTCCCAATCTTGATCGGCTGGCGCGTCAGGGTACCGCTTTTGAAAACATGTATATCACAGCGCCTTCCTGTGCGCCGTCTCGTGCTTCGTTGTTTAGTGGTGTCTATCCACATACCAATGGTGTATTCCGCAACGATGAGCCATGGAACTACTGCTGGGTAAAAGACCTTGCGGAGGGTGGTTATCGAACTGTTAATGTTGGCAAAATGCACACCATGCCGGTAGAAGGGCCGTTTGGTTTTCATGAGCGGCACGTCGTAGAAAACAAGGATCGTGATCATCCCAATCTGCCGTTCTATCTTGATAACTGGGATAAAGCCTATTTTTTACGTGGTCTGCGTAAGCCATCACGCGTATCTCAACGTGAGCGTGATGATTACGATGAACTACTTGGTGCATGGGTGTGGGAGCACGATGAGATTATGCACCCCGATGTTTTTGTCGGTCAGATGGCGTGTTGGTGGATAGACCGTTATCCGGGTGATGATCCTTTCTTTCTGCAAGTCGGTTTACCGGGGCCACACCCGCCTTACGATCCAACAAAAGAATACCTTGAGATGTATGCGGGCCGTGAAATGCCGGCGCCTATACCGCCAGACCCTGAATCTCAACCTGAAGCCATGCAGGAGTTACGTAAGTTTCACCTTGGTGAAGATGCTGATGGTGTTGTTCATCTTGCCGACCCTACGCCTGAACAGTCACAGCGGCAGAGAGCGCATTACTACGCCAACGTGACCATGATCGATAAGCAGGTTGGCGATATTCTGGACACGCTTGAGAAGCGCGGCGCACTGGATAACACAATAATCATCTTCACCTCAGACCATGGTGATTGCCTTGGTGATCACGGCCATTCACAAAAGTGGAATATGTATGAACCCACCGTTCATGTACCAGCGTTGATTTCGTGGCCCGGGCGTATACCTGAAGGGCAGCGGGTGAGTGATCTGGTAGCGTTGTTTGACCTTGGGCCGACAATACTTGAATACGCCGGTGTTGAACCGCCAGCGTGGATGGAGGCAACTTCACTGCAACCCTATCTAGGGGGTACACGGCAGGCAGAGCGGCAACGGGTGTATGCAGAGCACTCTAATGATGCGCTGCTTACCGGTACGCGCTTCATGACAATGATTCGTGATGGTGCAATAAAACTGGTGCATTTTGTCGATTCTGAAAATGGTCAGTTGTTTGATCTTGATAATGATCCGGATGAGCGAGTTAACTTATGGCACGACCCGTCCTATGCTGAAAAACGTGCGTATCTGATCAATGAAATTCTTAACTGGCGACTGGAGAGCAGCCTGCATACACAGGGATTTACAGAAGCCTGTATGCGTGGTGAGCAGGCAATGATGTCGCCACCGTGCATACCTGCACGAGGCCAGCATCGTGAAGGAAGCAGATAACAATGGCGAGGATTGAGCTTAAAAATGTTGAGAAGGCATTCGGTAAAGTAGAAGTTATCAAACCGTTGAATCTTGATATAGAAGACGGTGAGTTTGTGGTTTTTGTCGGCCCCTCAGGATGTGGCAAATCGACACTGCTCAGACTAATTGCCGGGCTCGAAGATACGACCGCAGGTACCATTGAAATAGATGGCAAAGACTCAACCAGCATGCCTCCGGGTAAGCGTGGTCTTGCCATGGTGTTTCAAAGCTATGCGTTGTACCCACATATGACCGTACGAAAAAACATTGCTTTTCCTATGCGAATGGCGAAGATCCCTCGTGCCGAACAGAAACGGCGAATAGAATCTGCAGCGGAAGTACTCAACTTGACGGACTATCTTGATAGAAGACCTGGCCAACTCTCTGGCGGGCAGCGTCAACGAGTCGCAATTGGTCGTGCGATTGTACGTGAGCCGTCAGCTTTCCTGTTTGATGAGCCGCTTTCAAACCTTGATGCTGCCTTACGAGTCGGGATGCGCATGGAGATCACTGAACTACACAAGCGGCTTGAAACAACAATGATCTATGTCACGCATGATCAGGTTGAAGCAATGACAATGGCAGACAAAATTGTGGTTCTGCATGATGGTGTTATTGAGCAGACAGGTAGTCCGCTGGAGCTTTACAACAGGCCGGTGAATCTTTTTGTGGCAGAGTTTATTGGTTCACCGAAGATGAATATTATCAATGGTGAGCAAGCATCGGGAATTGATGCGTATAAAATTGGAATCAGGCCCGAGCATATCAGTATCTCAACTCAGAGCGGACTGTGGAAGGCAACGGTTGGTGTCGCAGAACATCTGGGTAGCGATACTTTCTTTCACGCTAAAGTAGAGGGAATGTCTGATCCAATAACCGTACGTACAGACGGTAATATGCAGGTTGACCGTGGTAGTACTATTTATCTTTCACCGGATGAACAGAAAGTTCACCGTTTTGACTCTCAGGGTATACGCATTTGATTAATATTTAACATGTCGCGGATTCAAGAGGTATGGGAACTGTTGGACTTTGAAATTGTGGTCGAGGAAGTAGAGTCAGGGGTGCTTCGATACCAGCTCTATGTGTTGAATCAACCTGTTACTTTCAGGCAGTTTATCAACGCCCTTGCCAGTGATAAGGCCAGTGATAAGGCCAATGATAAGGCTAGCGATAAGGCCAGTGATACTGAGCTTCGACAGAAGTTTAATTCTTTACTTACTGAAGCGCCGTTTGAAGCGTATCGCATTGAGACACCCGCGTTATCGTTGTTGTCTCTTGATGATCCGTTCGAGTTTGTACTAATTAATGCACCGGCGTTGGTGACACGTACGGCAGATGCGTTGACCTTCGCACAGTATTTTAAAGAGCCCGGTGTAGAGGTAGTCGAGTTTAAGAGCCTCGGTGGCGATGCAATCCTGCTAGCGCCGACACCAGTGGGTGGACATGAATCTTACAATCACCTCGCAGTCTTTGTTCGTAATGCTCCTGAGTCTCAGGTGCATTCGTTGTGGCAAATGGTGGGGCAGGTGCTGATGCGGGTTGTGTCTGCAGAACCGCGCTGGTTCAACACAGAAGGAAGTGGCGTCGCGTGGCTGCATGTTCGTATTGACTCTCGACCGAAGTACTACGGTTATCAACCGTACAAAGTTGTGCATGGCGGGTGTGGTCCGGAGGGTTTGAAATGACCTGCTGTCCACCGTCGTCATCATCACCTGCTAAAGAGGCTTTTAAACCAGTGGTGTTCACAGCGTCGGAAGCCGTAGTGCGGCCTGCATCTGTCAGGGTACCTGGCGGCACGGGTTTGATAGGGACAGACAATCCTTACATCCGGTTTGATGGTGAAGGCCCGTTAAGAAAAGGCCAAGTGAGTGCTTACCGTATGTCTAAAGGCTCAATAAGCAATGCTGATTTTGCCGCGTTTATAGCGGATACCGGTTACATATCAGAGGCGGAGCACTATGGCTGGTCGTTCGTATTCTGGAGTCAGGTACCGGACTATGTCGGTGATACACAGGCAGTACCTGGTGCTACCTGGTGGCGTCGGGTTGATGGTGCATCATGGCGATCTATTACCGGACCTCGTTGTACATTAATTGATGATTTACAGGATCATCCGGTGGTACATGTTTCATGGAATGATGCTGTGGCCTATTGCTCCTGGGCAGGGGGCAGGTTGCCGACAGAGCTTGAGTGGGAGCATGCAGCTCGTGGTGGTCTAACAGACGCACGCTTTCCCTGGGGCGATGCAGAGCCGAATGATGAAGAGAATATTTTATGTAATATCTGGCAAGGCCGTTTTCCACAAAACAACACGTTGAAAGATGGCTATCAAACCACGGCACCAGCATTGTCGTTCGAGCCGAATGGATATGGCTTGTACAATATGGTTGGTAATGTGTGGGACTGGACTGCGGACCCGCATCGAGCTCAAGGTACACGCCGTGCATCTGGTTCCAATCATTTACAGGCGGACAATCCCAACAAAGTTGCAAAGGGTGGTTCTTTCCTGTGCCACAAAAGCTATTGCTACCGATATCGTATTGCAGCGCGAATAGGCAATGCAGCGGACAGCACAACCACTCATATGGGGTTCAGGGTGGTGTGGGATGACTAAAAGAACGTCTATGTTATGTGTTAAGGCTGTAAGCTCGAATAGCATTTAGCCCAAGAATATCTGCTTTGTCAGAATCGCTTAGCTCGTCGATTAGCTGACTGGTTGCATCGCACCACTGGTCATAGGTACTTGCCAGAGTGCATACTGGCCAATCGCTGCCCCATATCATTCGCTGCGGTCCGAAGTGTTCCAGTAAGTGATCAACGTAGGGCTTGAGCTGCTTGACAGACCAGTCAGAGCCGGCTTCCGTGACCATTCCAGATAACTTGACATCGGCATTGCTCATAGATGCAATGTCTGCCATTTGAGTTGCCCATTCATCAAATTGTCCCGCTTCTATTTCAGGTTTTGACGCGTGGTCGATTACCACTTTTAGATCAGGGTGGCGTTCAATGAGTTGTTTAAGATTAGCCAGATGTTTCGGCAGGGTGAGTGCGTCGAACACGATAGTCTTACTAATTAACTGTTGATACACAGGGGAAAATTGTTCTTTAAGCATCCAGTCATTATCTGCAATATCCTGAATCATTGGGCGGATTCCAACAAGCTTTGGCAGGTCAGCTAGCTCGCTTAGAATCTCAAGAGTGTCATCAGTTTCAAAATCTACCCAGCCAACCACACCTTTAATAAAATCGTTACGATCAGCGATTGATAACATGTATCTTGTTTCGGCCACAGTAGGTGCTGCCTGAACCAGTACGGTGCCGTCAATGCCGTTGGCATTTAATAAGGGAGTGAGGTCATCTGCTGTAAAATCTTTATAGAGCGGCTTCAGATCCGGTGTCAGCCAGCCATAGTCACCACGCTGTATCTCCCAGAAATGCTGATGCGCGTCTATCTTCATTTAATCACGCCTTTTTTGAGAATAATGTTGCCGTACAATCGTCGTTCACCGGTTTGCACTACAGCAAAAGATTGCTTTGCGCGATCATAGAACGCGAACCGTTCTATTGATTGAATTTCTCTTGGTACATCTGCGACTTCATTAATGATCAACTGAAAATCTTTTACAGTATCAGGTACTGCTTTTGGATCGTCGACTACTTGCATGCACAATGCCGGGTCTGGCACAAAGGTGTCGAGCGGCATTACCTCCAGCACGGCTTTTAGAATGACGCTGTTATCTGAGCCGTCTGCACGTACACAATCCGGTCCGAGTGATTCGGCGGGGAAATTCGAATCAACCAGCGCGATTTCATCTCCATGTCCCATGGCTCTGAGCGCGTAAAGTAATTCTGGTGAAAGAATCGGATTAATGTTTCGTAGCATTTTTTCCTACCTTGTCTTTAGCTATTCTTGAATTGTCCGGGCCAGGGCCCGGTTAGGTTCAGTTGCGTGAGTGTCGCTGTGTCTGGCAATAATATTCTTTCTGTCTGATTTTGCCAGCGTAGTTGACACGATCCACAGACACAAGTAGAGCTTTAGTAGAGCTGATTTATGCTTAAAGACTTGTCCACACAACCGACATTTTTGCAACATACAGCGCAGGCTGACGGCATTGTGATTTCTTTTGAGGTGGATAATGGGGAATCAGCCTACAAGCAAGCCCGCAAAGATAGGCTCGACATTTTCTTTAAGTTAAAAGAGGAGCGCTGGAAACAGGCGCACTTATGGTGCGGGATCCGCCTGGGCTGGTGATTGATATCGTTGAGGATTCCAATCAGCCAGAATAATCTGAAACAAAATTCTGTATGGGCATAGCGCCCTTAAAGGTCTCGCTTCAGATCCTGGACAATGTTTAAAAAGCGGTTACAGAGATTCTTGGCGAGCTCGCAGAGTACTAACAAGCCACCCTATCAACGGTGAAATCACCATCAACAGAGCGAGAATTTCGACCGGCAGGTGGACCCAAACAATATGAAACACAGGATCTGATGAATGATGAAGCACGAACATCGTGATCAACCCTGCGATCATCATTATCAGGCAGACAGGGCTTATCTGGTTTTGATGAGAACCGGTCATATTTCTTGTCTTTCAAGTTCTATTCCACAGAAAACTCAACAAAACGCAGGTCACAATTTTCCGATCCCGGTCGGAAGTGTAGTGGTAAAAGTTCTACTGGTAAATTCTACTGACGGTTCTTAATAATATCCAGGAGAGTGCCATCATGACGATAATCACTATTTCTGTATCCTGCAATAGTATTGTGGGATTAAGTTGATCGCTTACCGGTCCGTTTAGACCTCCCTGAACTGATAGAGGGCCCATGGGAAACCAACAGATATCTAAATATCTGATCTGTCTATAATCAAAATACCAGTAGATAAATACCGGTGCGCAAAATAACGCCGTAGTAATTGCCCAGACCGTAGGGAAGGAACGATGTCCATGTTTTTTCGTGCGTTAATCTCTAATCGAGTCATCGTCCAGCTGCGCTATTCCAGATAGTTACAACTATAACGGATGACAGTAGACTGCGGACTGTGAGGCAAGTGACAGCAGTAAAAAAGGGTGGGAAGTAGCGACGTAGTAACTGAAAGTTCTAATGCGTATGGCTAATTGCAGCGTTGTATGCATTCTCTATACTGGGTTCCGAGCACCAGCCTTGGGCGTTCCCGGACAGTGCCTTTCCAGCGAACTTCACGGGTTGGAACTTCACGGGTTGGCGACTTCGCTGGCTGATAGCTTCACGTGCTAACAACCTCTGTTACCTGATCGGACAGGACGTCCCTATGAGTATGCGTAAACACAAAGGTATTGTCACCGTTACTGTTCTCGGCATTCTTTTGAGCATCAGTATCCTGATCTTTTTTGGATATGTGATAGCACTGAGTGTTGTGGCAGGAGTCGGTGGCGGGTCCGTTGCAACGTGGTTAAGCAATGGTATACGACGATATCCAAATCACTATATTGATGTTAGCGATACGGACTGATTGCCACACGTTACATTGTGGGTTTATGTTACGGCAATAGCGCGAACTTCACCATCCGGTGCATCGTTGGATACCACCTCTGCGATGTCGGCAATCGATATCTCACGGCTGATTAGTGGCTCGACTTCTATCATGCCGTTGGCAATCATTTGTGATGCCCGTTCGTGCGTAAACGGATTAAGAAAACTGTAGTGCATTTGAATCTCTCGAAATAGCAAGTCAAATGGTTCAATCGAAACTTTTGTGCCTTGTGGTAAAACCCCCAAAACAACGATACGACCGCCGGTTCGGGTTAATGCAGGAGCCATTTCGACGGTTGCTTTAACTCCTGCGCATTCAACTACAAGGTCAGCACCTTGCGGCCAGTGTTCAAGTGCTTGTTCAGGAGAAGAGGATGTGTGGGTTGCACCAAGCGATCGGCCAAGGTCTTGCTTTGAGGGGTTGCGTGTTAACAGCATGACTTCGGCACCTGCAGCTCTGGCGATCTGCACTGCCATTAAACCTATAACGCCACCGCCTATAACAATGACTCGTTCACCAGCCTGCGCATTGCCAATATCCATGCCGTGGAGTGTGCAAGCCAGGGGTTCGCAAAAAGCACCGAATAGAGGGTTCAGATCAGAAGGCAGAACATGTGCTTTGTGAGCTGGAAATGCACAGTATTCTGCAAAGCCCCCGTCACGTGCGATGCCTGTTGCGATATTGTTAATACACAAGTTCACCTTACCTCTGCGGCATTGATTGCAGGCACCACACCAGGTGTTTGGATCGCAAGTGACGCGGGTGCCTTTTTTTATTTCCGAGTCTCCGGACTCAACCACAATGCCTGAGAATTCATGGCCCAGTGTGGTATTCGGCACAGAGGGAAATTCCCCCTTAAACAGGTGCCGATCGGTACCGCAGATACCTGCAGCCTCTACTTTGATGACAATATCACCCTCGCGTGGTTCAGGTGTGTCGATCTCAATGGTTTGTATATCGCCTACATCAATTAATCTGGTAGCCTGCATCACACGGTTCCGGTTCGAAGTGCACAACGCAATAGATTAACTGGACATTAAATAGATTGCAGTGCTTTATAAGTTAGTTTTGTCCAGTGTAGTTTGCTAGTGAATTTTCCAGAGTCCGGCGCGGGCACCTTCTGTTAGCGCCAGTACGATATGATAAAGCAAACGGCTGAGTGCCTCTGACCATATCGGCTTACCGGTATTATCCAGTTGGTTCACAAATGCTGCCTGGTTTGCAAAGTACTTATGAAAAACAAGCATCATCAGGTGATGTGCGTTTTTTGCATGATCTGGCTGGTCTTTCCTGATGGCATAGGTCTTTATCGCTTCTGTCTGTGGCCAGAGTAAAAATTTGTCTTCCTGCCAGCTGGTGTCTTCTGCCACTGCATCAAATGCGGCACCTTGCATAACGCCGCTTGAGGCAAAGCCATATTGGTCTGCAAACGCCAGCAAAGTATCTGCAATGCTGCATACGTGGTCGTCTCCACCGAGTTCAGCCTCACGATAAAGTAACCAGGCCCATTCGCATTGGTGTCCGATTTCACGTCGCTGGCCGTCGCGTCCTGCAAGCGTTTTCAAATCCGGGGCTATGAACTCGATGATGGTGCCGGTGACTTCATCGTAAAAATACTCGAGACCTTTGGCTCTAATTTGTTTAGCACGTTCAATCCATATCGAGTTGTTTGTCATCTCATAAGCCTGAAGGGCGGCTTCATAGAGATGCATATGCGGGTTTTGCGCTCGCCATGGCGCATTGGGGTTATTTGGCGCAATAAGCCCGTCATATTCCAGCAGCAGACCGGTAGTACTGTCAGTAAGGTTATTTTCAATCGACAGCCAGCACGCTTCGAGTTCGGCTTCTATATTGTCATCCGGATTTAGCTTTGCCCAGGTAGAAAGCCCAAGTATCACGAAGCTCTGATCATAACTCAGCGCCAGGTCGTCATCTTTGTTGCCGGTAGTTTGCTTACTATTATTGCGGGCGCGGCTGTAGCCTCCAGATGTCTTTAGAAATGCGGGTAGTGCATCTTGCGCAACCCGTGCTGCATTATGAAAAACAGTGCTATCGGTGATTAGAGCCAGATGCGAGAATGTAAAGAGCAACCGTGCCTGGGCAAGTACCGTTCGTCTGTCTTGTTGCAATGGCTTGGCGTTGTTGTCTAGCAGGTCGTAAAAACCAAATCCGTCAGGATCCTGAGCGTGTTCAATCCATTCCGGTAGAAATGATTGATAAAACCAGTCTATCCATTCTTGTAGCTGAGCATTATGGTCTGGTTGAGGTATCGCAATTGATCTTATTGAAGCATGGGTATTCAAATTTCGGTAAGTACCTCAGTGTCTTCAAAGTAGTCCGGGTAGGTTGCAACTACTTGTGGCAGATCTTTCTTAATTTCCCGTAAGTGTGCACGCATAGCTTTGTCTGCACTTTTAGCGTTGCCTTTTTTGATCGCTTCAACAATTGCTGTGTGCTGAGTGAGAAGTTTTCCCGGTGAGAATTCTCTGGCGCTGATGTTCCTGACGCGAGTCATTGGCAGATTGAGGCCTTCAAGATAGTCGGATACTTCCGGTGATCTTGCGTAATTCGCCAATGACTTATGAAATGACTCATCGAGGTGCATAAACTCGTCAGGAGCTGATGCTTGTACTGCTTTTTGTTGTAACGCGAGTTGAGATTCAAGCTCAGCGATCAACTCTGGTGTTACATTATCCACAACACTGCGCACCAGGTCTGCCTCCACTGCCTCACGAATGAATCGTGCGGTAAGTGCGGCTGACACTGAAATACGTTTTATAAAAGTACCGCGCTGCGGGCGAATGCTAACCAGATTTTCTTCCGCGAGCTTTATAAATGCTTCACGAACCGGTTGGCGTGATACTTCATAACTGGCGGCAATTTCTGTCTCGGAAATGCGTTGCCCGGGAGCGAGTTCGCAGGAAACTATTCTGTCTCGCAGTCGTTTGTGCAGCTGCGGGGAGACGGCATTTTCAAGAGATAACGGGGTGAGGGTGGTGGTGCTCATTAGGCAAGTTCATTGGGAGTGTATGAGTTATAACGTCGACAGGTCTTTGTTGTCAACTAGTATGGAAGCATGGTAGATTATTTCCATTAGCGAGGAGGAAGGTAGAAAAATGCTGCCGACTTGGCGTTGGTTCGGCCCGAACGACGCGGTTTCAATCGATGAGTTATTGCAGGCAGGAGTGCAGGGTGTTGTCACTGCGTTGCACCACGTGCCGCCGGGTCAAGTGTGGGCAAATGAGCAGATTGGGCAACGTCAACTTGAAGTCTCGCGTATGGCTGATGGGTCTCGCTCAAATCTTCAGTGGCAGGTCGTTGAAAGCCTGCCGGTTTCAGAAGATATCAAACGGCAAACCGGTGATTGGAAACAGCATACTGAAAACTACCGTCAAAGTCTGACCAACCTGCATACCGCGGGTATTGAGGTCGTCTGCTACAACTTCATGCCGGTACTCGACTGGACGCGCACCGATTTAGCTTATCGATTGCCAAATGGTGCAACCTGCATGCGTTTTGATTTTACGGACTTTGCAGTGTTTGATATTCACCTGCTTGAGCGTGATGATGCTGCTACAGATTTCCCTGAAGAAGTTGTCGAATCAGCCAATGTGCGTTTTGCAGGTATGTCTGATTCAACCAAGGCAGCGCTGCTGGATAATCTTGTTTGTGGATTGCCCGGGACTGATGTCACTCTGTCCATAGAAGATGTGCGTTCACATCTGTCTGCTTATAACAACATCTCTGCTGAGCAATTGCGTGCCAATTTAGTAGACTTTCTGGCGGAGATCGCACCACATGCTGAATCCCTTGGGATAAGGCTGTGCTGTCACCCTGATGATCCGCCTTATCCGTTGATGGGTCTGCCAAGAATCATGTCGACTGAAAAGCACTACCAACAAATACTGGACGCTGTCGATATAAATTCAAATGGTGTGACGCTTTGTTCCGGTTCCCTTGGCGCGCGCTCCGATAATGATTTGCCGGGCATGATGCAACGACTTGGTGATCGTGTGCATTTTCTTCACCTGCGCAACGTGCAGCGTGAAAGTGATGCGATGTTCGGTAGCTTCCATGAGTCTGAGCATCTTGATGGTGGCACAGATATGGTCGCGTTGATTGCTGCAATACTTGAGGAAGAGCACAAGCGTAAGCTTGCGGGCCGCTCCGATAATTCGATTCCATTCAGGCCGGACCACGGGCAGAACATTCTGGATGATCACAAGCGTACTGTGCAACCCGGTTATCCTGCGATTGGACGGTTAAAAGGGCTTGCGGAGTTACGCGGTATAGAAACAACACTTAGCCATACGGCTCACGGTACTTTGTGCTGATGTGTGCTCGATTGACATCTATTGACGATGCAGGCTCGTCGGTGCAGAGACCAGGCTACGAGCCTGAAGAACACGGTATTGGCATTGTTCATATTGGAGTGGGGGCTTTTCATCGTGCGCATCAGGCAGTATTCACTGATGATGCGCTGGCTCAACACGGCGGTGACTGGCGAATTGCCGGTGTAAGTTTGCGTTCAAAAGAGATAGCTACCGAGCTTAATGCCCAAAACGGTTTATACACACTAATTGAAAAGGGCCATGTGAATGGCAAGGCAGACACCACAGCAAGAATCATAGCGGCGATTGATCATGTCATAGCAGCGGAATCTGAAGCCACATTGTCAATGCTGTGTGACCCCGGGGTGCGCGTTGTTACTCTAACGGTGACGGAAGCCGGTTACGGAATTGATCGAGAAAGCCGACTGCCGGATAAGAACAATCCAACAGTTATGGCAGATCTTTTTGATCCGGCTAATGCTGTGGGAGTGTTAGGCCTGCTTGTCGAATCACTTTATCGTCGTCGTGAATCAGGGATTGAGCCTTATACAATACTGTCGTGCGATAACCTGCCGGCTAACGGAGAATTTCTGCGCGATGGTGTTGTCGGGTTTTCACGCATTGCCTATAACGATGAGCTGGCAGACTGGATCAAAGGCGCTGTAGCATTTCCGAACTCGATGGTTGATCGAATAACACCTGCATCCACCATTGAAACCTATAAAGACGCTAAAAGATTAACCGGTTGTGAAGACAAGGCTGCGGTTGAAACAGAACCTTTTATCCAATGGATTATTGAAGACACCTTTCACTCTGGCCGGCCAAATTGGGAGGCGGGTGGGGCGCTCTTCGTTGACGATGTAACGCAGTACGAGCGTATGAAACTAACGATGCTCAATGGTAGTCACTCAATGCTGGCTTATAGCGGGTATCTGACCGGCAATTCGTTTGTGCGTGATGTGATGCAGGATACGCATCTTTCACTGCTGGTACACCGGCACTTGCAAGCGTCAGCGGAGTTGTTACAGCCGTTGCCGGGTATGGATTACAGTGACTATGTAAACGCTCTGGCTGATCGTTTTGCTAATCCGTCTATTGCGCATCAAACATTTCAGATTGCGAGCGATGGTACTGAAAAGCTGCCGCAACGAATATTTCAACCAGCCATCGAAGCCCTCAATGCGAATAGTGACATCAGACCATTTGCATTTGCGACCGCTATGTGGATGCGGTTTTGTTTACAGAGACAAGATGACGGTACAAGGTATGAATTGAATGATCCACGCGCTGATGAAATAGCACTCGCATTAAAAAACAATGATCAAGACGGATTATTACTTTCTAAAGCTATTCACAGGTTGCCAGAGTTCGTGCCCGTTGAGCTGAGTACGAATAGTTTATGGGAAGAGTCTGTTGCGGATGTTCTTGGTTTCGCGTTAAGTGATGGCTGTGCCGCTGCTGTGACACGGGAAGCTGAGATGTATTGCAGGATGCCAAAACATATCGCTAACGATCAAACAGAACCTGTTACAGCGTTGGGTGGAGGGTAATTTGGATAAATGCAAACACAATTCCCATGGCAACGACAAGAGATTAGTCCAGCAGGAAGTTCCTGTTTGTAAAGAAGTACGAAGTCAGATCGCAACCCCTATATCTGCTTCGCAAGGCCCGGTTGTCCGGGAGTTATCAAGCTTAATCGCGGTATAGCCGCATTTTTTTAAACCTTTTGGAGGATGTAATGAGTATTTTAAAATCTAGTTTCACTATCGCGAAGGCTACGGCCGTTGCAGCCGTCTTTTCAACGATTTCACTTTCTGCGAGTGCTGCTGATATTACACTACGTGGTGCCAGCCTTTTTGATGAGAATCACGCCTATACAAAAACACTGCGTGAGTTCGAGAAGCTCATTGGTGAAGGCTATGATGGTGACGTTGAGTTTGAGATGCATTTGAATGGTGAGTTGGGTGACGAGAGTGATTTTGTTACCTTCCTGCAGCAAGGGGTCGCCATCGACTACGCGATTATGGCGCCGTCTAACATGGCAGTTTTTGCACCCGCCATTCCACTAATGGATATGCCGTTCCTGTTCCGTGATCTTGATCATTGGAATGCTGTTCTTTCATCTGATGTGCTGAAGCCGCTTGAAGATGAACTACTGGAAAAAGCAGATATAAAAGTCATTGGCTATGCAGGTGGCGGTACCCGTAACCTGGCGTCAGCCAATGCTATCGCCAATATGGATGAGCTTGCAGGTCACAAAATGCGTGTTATGGGTGCGCCTATTCAGGCAAAGATATTCTCAGCGATCAGTGCAGCGCCATCAGCGATTGCCTATAACGAAGTGTATAACGCCATTCAAACCGGTGTTATCGCAGGCTTTGAAAATGAAGCGGCATCTATCCAGAACCTCAAGTTCTACGAGGTAGCACCTAACATCACTCTGACTAAACATGCCATTACTGTGCGCCCTCTGACCATGAGCGGTAAAACATTTCGCAAGCTGCCGGAAGATCTTCAGGCTGTTGTGCTTGAGGCGGGTGCCAAAGCCGGTGCAATTGGGCGTGAGATTGAAAGTCGTGAAGACGGAGAGAAGCTGCAGGAAATGGCTGATGCCGGTCATATCACTGTTACCGAGTTCGAAGGTCGCGAGAAGCTACTTGATCTTGTAGTGCCGGTACAGGATAAATTTGCTGCAGAATTAGGTGCTACTGAACTGCTTGAATCTATCCGTTCAATGTAAACCTTTTCGGTAACGGGCTTTTTACTCAAATGTCTTGAAGTTTCAGCGTGCCGTATTCAACGGCACGCTGTTTTTCTATAATTACTGTCACTAATCACTTTCACTGGCCACTTTCACTGGCCACTTTCACTGAACACTCTCACTGACTGGAGAAATTCACCTTGATCGGTATAGCGCTTGAACGCTTTTGCATGGTGCTGCGTGTATTAATCGGTGTATTGATGATGGCTTTAGCCGTGCCGGTAGCAGCCCAGGTGATTGCGCGGTACACAGGTATTATTCCGGTTTATCTGTGGACGGAAGAACTCGCGACATTTATTTTCGTATGGGTGGTAATGATCGGTTCGATGATAGCGGTATGGGACGGTACACACTTCCATGTTGAAGTATTGCGTGAAGCAAAGTCTCCATTACTAAAGCTGCTGCAAAACGGTTTTGTGCTGGTGCTGTTGATTCTTTTCGGGTTGTTATTTGCCTGGTACGGAATCGAGTACACGAAGTTTGGCTCTATTCAAAACTCTGTCATGATGGGGGCAAACATGGCGGTCACGCATGTATCAGTACCGTTGGCGGGTATGGTGTGGACCGTATTTGCGACCTACAGGCTTACGGAAGCAGTCCGTGAGTATCGCCAGTCGAGTACTGCATCATGATGATAATCCCGACTGGTATGGCCTGCGGCTTGTTGGTAGGGATCTTTCTGTTGCTCGTGTTGCTACGGGTACCTGTGGCTTTTGCTTTGGGGCTTGCAACTATTCCTATTGTTGTTCTCGACTTACGATTAACACCGTTCATTCTGATTGACAGAATGTTCCAGTCGTACAATTCGTTTATCTTACTCGCCGTGCCGTTTTTTTTGCTTGCCGCCAATTTAATGAACTCCGGCAAGATCACGGATCGTATGATCGAGCTGGCTAAAGTAATGACAGGCTGGCTGCCCGGTGGACTTGGTCACGTCAATGTGGTTGTATCCATGTTGTTTGCAGGTATCTCCGGTTCGTCCACAGCGGATGCTGCCGGTTGTGGAAAGATTCTTATCCCCGCGATGAAGCGTGAAGGCTTTGATGCACGTTTTGCTGTAGCAATAACTGCTTGTTCATCAGTGATGGGGGTAATTATTCCGCCTAGCATCCTGATGGTGGTATGGGGTGGGGTAATGCAGATTTCGGTTGGAGCACTTTTTCTTGCCGGAGCGATTCCCGGTTTACTTATCGGCCTTGCGCTGCTGTGTACGGTATATGGCTACGCTAAAGTCTATGGCTACCCAACGACCGGGCGGCCGACTTTTAAAGAATTCTGGAATGCCTTTTCCGGCGCCATACTGGCATTGCTGACGCCGGTATTTGTGGTAGGTGGCATTGTGGGTGGTATTGTCACACCAACTGAAAGTGCAATCATTGCAGCAGCCTATGCCATGATATTGGGTTTGTTTGTATATCGAACGGTCAGCTTTCGGGAACTTGGCCATATCTTTTACGATACCGGGCGTTTTGCCTCCATCTCTTTGTTTGCCATCGGCACAGCTACCGCGTTCGGGTGGTTGCTTGCTTACTACAAAGTACCACGACTCATTGTAGAGTGGCTGACGCTATTTAATGCAGGTCCTTTTGAAACCGGGCTTATAATCGCGTTGCTGTTTCTGTTATTTGGTCTGTTCATTGATGCTATTCCCACAATCATTATATTGGGAACCGTGTTAATGCCTGTCGCTGCAGGTGCGGGAATACACCCTGTGGTATTTGCGATTATTGGAATCATCTCATTGGCGTTTGGACTGGTGACTCCGCCGTATGGCTTGTGTTTACTGATCTCCTCGGCAATCGGTGAGCTCAATGTTGTCCAGGTACTGCGGGATGTAGTTATTATATTGATACCGATGTTGATCATATTATTGTTAGTCATACTATTTCCTGAGTTAGCCCTCTGGCTTCCCAGGCAATTAATGCCTACCACTTTCTCGGGCTGATTTTCTGCACTCCAATATAATTAGCAGGGGAGAACGAAAGGCTACACAAGACTCGATGGTGGGGGGCATACGGTTTTGAACCCGGCGCCAGGTATACCGGTACGATGGTTCTTGAAAGGCTTGCGGGTGGAGTAATAATTTCAGGATCTTTAAGTCAGGGTGGGGAAATACTCAGTGAGTTCTCATTTACCGATGAGGGCAATGAGATTAACAATATCGGTATGCCGGCCTTTCACGTCAATGGCAAGATGTTTGGCTATTCATAGAAGCCAGTTACACCGGACAATGGTCTGGACTTTAAGAATATAAAACTCGAGGTTCAATGTTAAAAAGACTGCGAAAGGCCCCGAATCTTGTTGTTGAGATAGCACTTACGGTTTGTGTGGTGGTGGCAGTAAAATGGCAGATTCTGTTGACAACACCTCATTTCACCGTGTATGCACGGTGAAAATGGATATTTATAGTGTGTGCGGCAATAAATACCTTGTAATTCATACAATAACCTCCACAATACAGGAATAGGCGATAAATATTGCCTTTGTTGTTGTGTCCAGGTTTTGACTGCACCCAGTTTTTAACTGTACCCGGTTTTTGACTGCACCGGTTTTTACTGCACAGAGAACAACGCACTACCGATTGCAATGGTGATAACGACGGTAGTTTTTGATTTTCACCACAATATAGAGTGTAGGTATGAGTAAAGGTACAGTTAAGTGGTTCAACGCTGATAAAGGTTTTGGATTCATCACACCGGAAGATGGCGGCAAAGATTTGTTTGTTCATCATTCTGAAATTGAAGCCGGTGGTGGCTACGCAACTTTGAACGACGGCCAAGCCGTAGAGTTTGAAGTTGGTCAAGGCGAAAAAGGTCCTTGCGCTAACAAAGTACAGGCTGTTTAACAACTGCTGCTAACACCAGGATGAAAGTCCTGCTGTTACTAAAGCCGTAGCTTTTTGCTGCGGCTTTTTTATTTTTAAACGGATTTTTTCCTGGTTGGTTCCGCTAGAGGATGCAGTCCTGCATTTCATCGCTGCACTGGATACCCACTAGTAGATTGGAGTGAATTCCGTACAACCCACCTGTCGGGCGCGAATTTTCCCGCTCCACGCCTTGCTGTGCGCTCTCAAATGCCGGTAAAGTGATACACTTTATTCGTTGAATGCTGGAAGGCACGCCATGGTTACCTCTATTATTCTGTTGACCACAGATCGATTGAAAGTAAATGAAGTAGCTGAAAAGCTGACCCAGGTGGAAGGGATTTCCGAGGTTTATTCGGTGAGTGGTAACTACGATCTGGTGGCGATTGCGCGCGTGGCAAATAACGATGCACTGGCAAGTATGGTTACCAACAGTTTTGTTGAAATCGATGGTATTGAAACCACCGACACCATGCTTGCATTTAAGGCCTACTCCAAACACGATCTAGAAGCCATGTTTTCCGTTTAACCGTTCGACGAATCTTGTCCTGATGTGCGTGTTGGCCTTGGCAATTTAGACATTCTTATTTGCCTCTCTAAGGCCTGTGTATCCCTGCATCAGTACGGCGATCAAAACTATCGCGCCCCCTATGAGTGTATTGGTGGCCGGGATTTCGTTCACCACCCACCAAACCCACAGTGGTGATAGTGCAGTTTCTGACAGGCTTAACAAAGGTATTTGAGCCGCAGGAACGCTTTTGGAGCCCAGAGTTATAAAAATAAATCCACAGCCGACCTGTACGCTACCGAGGCAAATTGCTATCAATAAGTCTCGACCAGAGATAGCAAGATTGTCCGCAAGTGGTAGTAACATGGGAAGGCACATAATCGCGGCGAACAAGCCTGCCAGGGCGGTAGGTGCCATCATGTCGCGCTGTGGTCCCAGGTATCGCAACAATACAACAAAAAACGCAAATGCCACGACTGCACAGAGTGCGAACAGAATACCGGTGACATCACTTGCGTCGACACCGCCTGAAACCATTACGCAGACACCAGCAATAGCCAGCGCCATTGCTGCCCAGGTTAGAGCTCTTAGGGGTTCACTAAGAACAAAATAAGCTAGCACTCCGGCGACAACCGGGCCTGTGCTTAGCAACAGCACCGTGTTCGCAACACTGGTATTAAACAGGCTAAGCAGGTAGCAAATAAATCCGATTGCCAGTAGTAGTGATACCAATAGATCAATGGCTTTGATTTTCAGGAACTGTTTTTTAAAGGATCGCCGGTCTCGAGCTAACACGAACAATGTAACTGTCGCTGTGAATATCAATGAGCGATAAAACAATATAGTCCAGGGGCTCGCCTGATCTACAAATCGAACCAGCAGTCCGCCAGTACTTAGAAATACGCCCGCAAGGACGACGTATAGTACGCCCTTGGAATAGGTTTGGTCATTCAACTAGATTGCTAATCGAAGCTGAGTTCAAAGCCATTATTGATTACAAAAGGAGCGCGAAAGTCCTCTCCGAGGAAGTAGTAGATATTCTGTTCTTCATCATGAGCAATGTTGAAGCAGCCGTAGTCTTCTTTGTTCCATAAGCCTGTCCAGCTTGAGCAGTACTGGTCGTTTTCTATTTTGTACCGCGCCTCCGACGGTTTTTCATCGCCAGTTTTTATCCAGAGAGTTAGCCCGGATTCGGAGAAATACTGTCTTGTTTCTACACCGTAGTGGATTCCCTTAATTGTCGCCCCGGTCAGGAGGTCTGTTATCTGTTGGCTAGTCAGATTCTTCTCAGCGGCGAACAGTGGGGTGCCTAGCAGTGATGTGGCTAGTGCAAGCGTCAGTTTTTTCATTTGAGAAACTCCTCGGTTTATTCGAATTACCAAGATCAATATAACAGGTTCAGCAGTTAGTATTTACGCACGCCTTCTTCAGGTGCGGCGCGTGGTACCAGTGCTCTGACAAGGCTTGTCATATCCAGAATACCAACGGGTTGGTTGTCTTGCATAACAACGTAGGAGTGAGAAGTGTCACCGCCAGAGCGGGCAATCATGCTCTCCAGTGTGTCGTCGTAGTCTACTTCACCGTGCGCATTATCTGGAATCGGTCCGTTCAGAGGAGTCATGATCGAACGCACTCTTAATACGCGTGCTCGATTAATATCGCTGACGAAATCTTCAATATAAGGGTCAGCGGGGTGAAGCAATATGTGTTGCGGCTCTCCCTGTTGTACAACGTAGCCGTCTTTTAGAATAACCAGGTGATCTGCGAGTTTCAATGCCTCGTCGAGATCGTGCGATATAAAGACAATCGTCTTGTGTAATTCCTGTTGTAGCTCCAGTAACAAGTCTTGCATGTCTGTACGAATTAGAGGATCCAACGCCGAGAATGCTTCATCCATTAGCATTATCGGGGAGTTAGAGGTTAGTGCCCGCGCAATGCCAACGCGCTGCTGCATGCCACCGGATAACTGATGCGGGTAATGATCTCCATAGCCGTCAAGACCTACGCGTTTTATCCATTTGTCTGCTTCTTTATGGTACTCGCGTTTAGAGACCCCGCGTACCTTGAGTGTAGTGCCGGCGTTTTCGAGTACCGAGCGATGGGGAAGCAGGGCGAACTTCTGAAACACCATGGACATTACCTGGCGTCGAAGTTCTCTTAGTTTGTCTTCGTCGTAAGCGAGGACATCTTCTCCATCAACATCTATTTGTCCGGCAGTCGGTTCAATTAACCGGTTAAGGTGTCGTATCAGTGTTGATTTTCCGGAGCCGGAAAGGCCCATAACCACAGTGATATCACCCGCCCGCATGTCAACGTTAATGTCTCTCAAGCCAAGCACATGGCCGTGCTCGCTGAGTAAATCTGCTTTGGATGTTCCATCATAAACGTGCTGCAGAGCGCTAGCGGGATCCAACCCGAAAATTTTATACAGGTTACGGATTGAGACTTTGATATCGCCATTCATAAGATCAGACACTTGGGCTTAACTCGCTTAAGTTTTCTGTGCGGCATTGACACGGTTAAGTGCAGCCTTGGTGACACGGTCAAGAATTATCGCGAGCAGCACGATACCAAACCCGGATACCAATCCTACACCCAGCTCAAGATTACGAATGCCCCGTAGTACCAGAACACCAAGGCCCGGTGCTGACACCAGTGATGCAATGACTACCATAGCGAGACTCATCATAATGGTCTGATTGATACCGGCCATAATGTTAGGCAGTGCCAGTGGAATCTGTACGCCAAAAAGTTTCTGTCGATCAGTCATGCCGAAAGAGTGTGCAGCTTCGATGACATCTTCATCGACCAGTCTAATGCCCAGGTCAGTCAGTCGGATGACAGGCACAATGGCGTAGAGAATAATCGCAATACCGTAAAGCTTGGGCTCGGTAATAGAAAATAAGAATATTAGTGGTATCAAATATACAAACGGCGGCAGCGTTTGCAACATATCGAGTATTGGGATCACTATTCGCTGCATCCGGTCACTGCGTGACATGGCGATACCAATTGGCACACCCAACAACACACATAAAAACGCGCAGACGTAGATCACTGCAAGGGTTTGCATGGCGTGATCGTAGTGATCAATAAAAGCCAGAAACGCCAGGCATCCTAAAACGAAGGCAATCAGTTTCCACGACTTGGAGGCCAGATACACAACCAGTCCGAGGACCGGAAACATTATCCACCAGGGTGTTGCCTCGATGGTTGAGAGAGCGAATTCCAGAAGCCAGCTAAGTGGTTGTGTGATGGGATCAAGTACAAAGCGAAGCGCGCCTTTGATAGCGAGAAATCCGTCTTCTACTCCCTTGGTGACATCGCGTGACTGACCAATCGAACCGCAAGCTTTGTGTAATTCATCGAGCGATGGAAAAGGAATATTAATTCCTGATTCTTCTTTTTTGACTCCGGCTTTTGCAAGCAGGTCTGCCATTGAGACAGGGCCATCTGCAGTTTTACCGGCATCACACCAGTCTCGCAGGCCAATTTTGTCAAAAAAGGAATCATAGTAAGCCATTTCTATATGTCCTTAATCCTGCATCAGGTCGTGTACAAAAGTAATGAGTAGATAACAAAACATCGGGCGAAAAATGCGCCCGATGCAACAACGCTCTTAGCGATTAAATAACCAAATGGTCTATTTAACCAATGTTTATTTGATAAGTGCTGAGAGCTTTTCCTTTGCTTCATCGCTAACCCAGCCAGACCATACATCTGAGTGGTTCGACAAGAAGTGTACGGCAGCTTCTTCCGCAGAGGCGCTGTTGTCATCCTGCCATGCCAGGGTGCTGTTCAGAATGTCGATATCGAAACTGATTGTACTCATTAGTGTCGCAATATCCGGCTCACGCTCTGCTAGTGCTGATGTAGCGACTGTCAACACAGGTGCTGGTGGGAAATCAGATACACCGGGTGTTGCGCTATCTTTGTTGCCGTTCTCTTTGTGGATGGCTTCGTCAATATCACCGATCTTGACCTGCACCATGGGGTATTTACCCAGTACGGCAGTCGGTGCCCAGTAGTAACCGAACCATGGTTTTTTATCTTCGTAAGCTGACGCGATTGAAGTACCCAGAGTTTCGCCTGATCCGTGATCAAAGACTTCCATCTTGTCGCGCAGGCCAAGGGCTGTAATGATGTTATCGTTAACGTTGCGGCAACCCCATCCATCAGGACAGTTGTTGAAAGTACCGCCAACAAGTTCAGGGTTAGCCATCACACCTTCGATGGTGGTTAGTTCAGGGTTAGATTCTGCAAGGTATGCAGGAATCCACCAGCCTTCAACCCCACCGGGATTGAACACTTCAGCTAAGCGCTTAACTTTGCCGTCAGCTTCAAGCTTTTGATAGACATCACCGGTTGAGTTCAGCCACAGTTCCGTGACAATGTCGGGCTCGCCGTTTTCTGCCAGTGAAGCAACAGAGGTAGTTGTTGCAGAGGGTACTTTTTCTACAGTACAACCATAGCCTTGCTCCATCAGGAACTTGGATACTTCAGTGATGATCTGGGAAGATGCCCAGTTCATTTCGGTAATAGAAACCTCACCACAATCAGCGAATGCAGGAGATGCTGTAGACATCGCGGCTGCAGCGGCTAAGCCGGCAGCAAGTTTAAGAAACCTTCTCATATTTTCTCCAGAAAGATTTATTAGCCCCGCTGTCCTTAGTACTACGAGACCCCGGGGTGGAGTGGACTCGCTCAAAATTCCTACGGCGCACTATGTGCTTACCGCTTAAAACCCGAATAACTTAACCCAATTAACGTTTTGTCCTAACTACCGGGTGCGACTTTTGTGGACGTATTTGTATCCTATTTGCAGCTATGCGACCTATGTCGGCTTGTCAGAGACACTTGCTGGAAACATTTGCATTACCTGATTTGGATGAAGAGATAAAAGAGACTGGTGAGGCAGCTAAATGCAGAGCACACATCACCTGTGATCAAATAACAGGCAACTCTTCTGGTGCCCTCTCAGTCAGCAGTCGTGCACCATCTGCAGTAATGACGATATTTTCTTCGTGAACCATCATGAGCCCGTTGCCATAGGCAAGTGACGGTTCAATAGTCAGTACCATATTTTCCTTTAGCACCGTCTCATCGAAAATAGCGTGCGATGGCTGTTCGGTTAATTGCATGCCCAGTCCGTGACCTAGGCGCCCAATATCTCCGCCACTTTTATCGAGTTCTGCTATGACGGAAGACATCGATTCGAATAGATCACGGCAAGTGTTGCCAACGCGAGATGCATCAATACCTGCTTGTGTTGCGCGCCACAACACATCATAGGCTTGTTTTGCATCGTCGCTAGCGTGTCCTATGGCCCAGTTGCGATCAAAATCGCAGAAGTACCCATCCCATGTGCAACCGGTATCCATCATTAATACATCACCTGATTGAAGTGGCCTTTGCGACGGTGGAGAAATAACATCTGCGTAACCACCTTGATCTGCAGCCCCAACGACGTAAGGTGAGTCATCTGCACCCTGACCTATGGCCGTGCGGCGGAACTCTCGAAACACGGTCTCGAGCGGCATGCCCTCTTTGGCAAAGTTGGGTACTTGTGCAAATGCATCTGAACCAACGGAGCAGATATAGCTGAGCTTTTCTATCTCTGCCTCTGACTTAACGATACGCAGGCTTTGCACAATACCTGTTGCATCTGCGATTTTTAGACCTGGAAGGGCTGCTATTAAACGCTCCCAGTCGCCCAATGGCATTCTTAAAAAGGTCTCATGGCCTTTCATCACACCGATGGTTGCGGCATTTGATGCCAGTGGTGAAAGCAGGTCAGTGAGTAGACTAATACCGTCATCAGTCGGTGCTGGTGCGCTCCAGGTGCGAACATCGTCGAGCCAGCTCTGACGCATTAATGCCGCACCTATCTCGGGGATGACAGCGATCGGCTTGCCTTCCAATGGTACAAACACAAACCATGGGCGCGTCGGGCTCTGCCAAAATAAAGTATGAAAGCCGGTAAAGTAGCGAACGTCGGGTTCGCTCATCAACAGGATGCCGTCCAGACCGTCTATCGCCATTTTTTCTTGCGCGCTTTTTGTGCGGGTGCTGAATTCCGCTGATTTAAATCCACGTGCTGGTGCTTGAAGCTGCATGTAACTAGTCCAAATTTTTAGATCAATATCTCGTCATGGATGACATGGAAATCAAATCAAAACGACCTGCCGATATTGTGCGCTTGATTTTGATTAAATGTTGCTGTTATACAGCAGATAGTGCAGGAGAGGGTTGTCATGAACAAGTTAACGCAATCGCAAAAAGACCAGTTCTGGCGTGATGGTGTATTGGTTGTCGAAAATGCTGTTGACCCGCAGGACCTTGCGAGCCTTAAAAAACAGTTTGCCACTTGGGTTGAACAGAGCAGGCAGGAAGCTGATGATTATGGCGAGACACTGGACGGTCGACCGCGCTTTGATTTGCAGCCTGGCCATTGTTCCAAGCGGCCGGCGCTTCGCCGTGTGCAATCTCCGGAGGAGGTTTCGAAGGCTTATGCAAATGTTATGCGTAATGCACATATGGTAGACTACTGCGCTGAACTCATCGGGCCTGCCATTCGATTTCACCACGGTAAAGTGAATTCAAAGTTGCCGGGTACCGCCACGCAGGTGAAATGGCATCAGGACTTCCTGTTTCAGCCAATGACCCACCACGATATGATAACCTGCCTGTTGTTTGTTGATGAAGTGACGCTTGAAAATGGACCTCTTGAAGTTCTGCCGGGGACACACAAGGGGCCACTCTACTCACACTGGCACAATGGAGTCTTCACCGGTGCGGTAAGTGATGAAATTATCGAGCCGCAGAAACACAATGTTGTAAAGTGTACCGGACCCGCCGGTGCTGTCTGTCTGATGCATGTTAATCTGTTACACGGCTCTGCCCCCAACTTGTCTGACAAACCGCGAACACTCTATATAACAACCTACTACGGTGAAGATGCTATTGAGCTTAGTGAGAATCACCTGCCCAGCAAATTTACCCATGAGCTGGTACGTGGTGAAGCATCTGGTCGGGTTCGCTGTGTGCCGTATGAAATGGAATTGCCCGCTGTGCCGAAGGCAACTTCGTTTTTTGCACAGCAAGAAGGTACCGACAACAGTTAAGCTGATTTCTGCAATATTATTGGAAGCATCTTGTGACGCATAGTCAGGTCAGCCTCGAAACGCTCAACTTCACAACCGATGACGGCTTAGGTCAGAGGGCACGTATCGGTTTAATCGTGCTTCAATCTGATCAAACCATAGAACACGAAATGGCGCAGCTTTTAAGCGATGAGGGTGTAGCGTTATATCACGCACGTATTGCCAATGATGCCGAGGTTACCCCGGAGTCTCTTCGACAGATGGAGATTGACTTACCACGTACCGCAGCGTTACTTCCTTCGTCTTTCCAGTTTGATGCTATTGGTTACGCTTGTACTTCGGGGGCTACGGTGATTGGTGAAGACAGGGTTGACCAGATTATTCGGAGCGTTCACCCAAATGCTAAAACCAGCAACCCGATCAGCGCGTGTAAAGCAGCTCTGACAGCACTTGGTCTTAATCGCATTGCACTCTTAACTCCGTACTCACCGGATGTAACTTCCGAAATGCAGGAGAATCTTCGTGCTGCAGGTTTTCTTATTAATGCAGTGGCTTCATTTAACGAGTCGGATGATTTTACTGTCGCACGTATTAGTTCAGACAGTATTCTGAAAGCTGTATTAAAAGTCGGTGCACGTGATGATTGTGATGGTGTGTTTGTCTCGTGCACAAGCCTTCGGGCACTTGAGGTTATTGCTCAGGCAGAACAAGAGCTCGGTAAGCCTGTAATCTCAAGCAATCAAACACTAGCCTGGCATCTGATGCGGCTTGCGGGCCTTAATTCATTGCATGAAGACTGCGGTTGGCTTTTTCAGCAGGGCTGAAGCGCGACCATCTGTTAATTGACTGGCATACGGTAGGTATCAATCACATGACAAAGCCACTGCCGGCTAAGGCGCAAGTTGTCATCATTGGTGGTGGTATTCATGGCTGTTCTGTTGCTTATCATCTAGCCAAAGGCGGCTGGACTGACATTGTGTTGCTGGAGCGCAAACAACTCACTAGTGGTACAACGTGGCACGCTGCAGGATTAGTCGGTCAGCTGCAGGGGAGTCATTCAACCACAGCATTTGCAAGCTATGGAGTCGAGTTACTGCAACAGATAGAAGCGGAGACTGGTCAGAATCCGGGATTTCGACAATCCGGTTCCATATCCATAGCGATTAATGGGGAGCGCCTGGCTGAACTAAAGCGTAAAGCCGACTTTGCATCATTGTTTAATGTTGACGCGCAATTTATGCAAACGGCAGAGATAAATGAACGCTGGCCTTTAATGAATGATGAAGGTGTATTGGGTGGCATTTACATGCCGGGCGATGGATCGGCCGACCCTGTAGCACTCACTCAAGCTCTGGCAAAAGGCGCACGGATAAACGGTGCCAGTGTGTTTGAGCAAGTTAAAGTCGAGCAGGTGTTAACTCAGGCAGGCAAGGTGAGTGGTGTTGTAACTGATCATGGCACCATAGAGACTGAACATGTTGTTAACTGTGGCGGCATGTGGGCCAGAGAGCTTGCGCGTAAGAATGATGTCGGCGTACCTATCCACGCCTGTGAGCACTATTATCTGGTGACTGAACCGATAGAAGACCTGCCAGCGGATCTGCCGGTACTGCGCTCCTATTGTGATGGTACTTACTGGAAAGAAGATGCAGGTAAACTGCTTTTTGGTTTTGCACATTTTAATAGTAAAGCATGGGGTACCGATGGCATACCCGATAACTTTGAATTTGACAGTCTGCCATTCATTGACAATGATGTGATGGAGGTTATAGAGCTTGCGATGAACCGGGTTCCGGCTCTTCGGGACGTAGGCATCAGAACTTTCTTTAATGGCCCTGAAAGCTATTCACATGATGGTCGTTTTACATTAGGTGAAGCACCGAATTTACCAGGCTACTTTGTATTGGCAGGGGTCAACTCAACTGGTATTCAATCTGGCCCGGGGGCGGGTAAGGCATTGGCTGACTGGATTATGCAAGGTTATGCGCCGATGGATTTGGCAGAGATGGACCCGGCTCGCATAGAAGAATTTCAAGCTCGTGATCCTTACTTGCAGGAACGGTGTGCTGAAACCCTGGTGCTCACCTATGGTATGCACTGGCCTGGTCGGCAAAGGGAAACGGTGCGCAACCTGCGACGAACACCGTTTCATCATGCCATGAAAGCTCATGGTGCTGTCTATGCAGAAGCACAAGGGTGGGAGCGTCCTGCGTGGTTTGCACCTGAAGGTGCTGATATCACTTACGATTACTCGTTCTACAAACCGGGTTGGTTCGAGCACACACAAAGAGAGCAGAAAGCCGCCAGAGAGAGCGCTGCAATGATCGACTATTCAATGCTTGGCAAGTTAATAGTTGAAGGATCAAGTGCTGAAGCTTTTCTGCAACGGATGTGCACAAATGATGTTGCAGTGCCAGTAGGGAGGGTTGTCTACACCTTGATGCTAAATGAACGTGGTGGTATAGAAAGCGATATTACTGTTGCACGGCATGGGGCAGAAACCTTTATGGTAATGAGTTCCATATCCCACACACGCCGAGATCGTGACTATTTGCAGCGTAATATCAACTCGAATGAGGATGTCCGTTTGCGAGATGTGACTACATCCTATGGCGTTTTGTCGGTGTGTGGTCCCAGGTCACGCGAGCTTTTGCAGTCAGTATGCAAGATCGATTTATCTGACGATGCCTTCCCGTTTAACAGCTTTCAGACCTTTCAGATCGGACATGCCACAGTCACTGCCCAACGTTTGTCATACACAGGTGAATTGGGTTGGGAGATTTTTATTACGCCAGATTTTGCCGAGCATGTCTTTGAAGTTCTCTATGCGGCTGGAAAAAAGTATGATCTGCAGCTTGTGGGCGGGGAGGCCCTTAATGCTTTGCGGATCGAAAAAGGCTTTGTGCATTGGGGGCATGATGTTTCCTACACTGAATCGCCCTACCAAATCGGACTGGAGTTTGTATGCAAAGCCAATAAAGATATTGCGTTCATCGGGTGCGATGCCTATTTATCACGCAGGTCGGATGATGAGGGGCCGTTTCTGTGTTCTATAATTCTGCAGGATTCGGATGCCATGCTGTTTCATAATGAGCCTGTACTTCGTGATGGTGAGATAGCGGGATTTGTTACCAGCGGAGCCTTTTCCTATACGCAGAGTGCATCGATTGGGCTATGTTTTGTATCGTTGCCAGAGGGCGATGCGGGCAAAACTGCACTTGAGACAGGGCACTATGAGGTAGTGGTTGAAGGGAAAAAGATTCCAGTCAGCCTGAGTACTAAAGCGCTATTGACACCTTGTACCTCCGGATAAGCCTGACTTCCCGTTTAATGTTTCATTTGGCACAACTACGGAAATTCCATGTTTGATAAACGTCTGGCTGATTTCAGAGCCCGGTTGGCTGCCGCAGATATTGATGTTGCACTAATCACGGATGAAGACAATGTTTATTATCTTACCGGCTACTACGACTATCTGCATATGGAGTTTGGCCGTCCCACCATTCTGATTGTCTTCAAAGACGAATCCAGTCTTCTCGTCACACCAACAATAGATTTGGAAAGTGCAAAAGTGCTTGCTCATGCAGACAGAATTATTGCATGGAATGATGGTATGGGTAATGAGTGGCGTGAGGAGTTGCCGGGTGCGTTAAAGAGTTCGTCCAGAGTCGGCATAGAGCCGGAGTATATGCCGCCGTTGGTAAAACAGTATATCGATACGCTGGTTAAGCCAGAGGCATTAAAAAACGTTACACCCATATTGTCTGATCTGCGAATGATAAAGTCACCGGAGGAACTTCAGCTTGCACGCCACGCGGGTGAAGTTGCCAATGCGATGATGAATGCCGGAAGAGAAGCCATAGCAGACGGTGTGGCTGAGTTTGAGGTAGCGCTTGCAACTTCACAAGCGGGTACCAGAAAAGCAGCACAGTTGCTGGAAGTGCATTACAACACTACAGACATGTCACCGAACATACACTTCCTGCAGATTATGGCCTCTGGTGATGAGATTATTAAAACCCACCACCGGGCCAGTACACGAGTCATGAAAAGAGGTGAGCCCGTATTTCTTTGTTTTTGCGGGATGACAAACTTCCATCGCTTTAAGCTGGGTTTCGACAGAACTTTCTGGATTGGTGAAGTCGCCGATACATCACAACAGCAAGTGTACGAGGTTGCAGTATCCAGTCAAAAAGCCGCACTTGAAGCACTACGCCCCGGTGTGACTGCCGAGAGTGTTCATGCAGCCTATGCCGAGGTAATAGAGAGTGCCGGCTATGATTATCCGTTTCGCTGTGGTCGTGCCACCGGATTCAGTTTTCTGGAAAAGCCACAGCTGGTCACCGGTGATAAAACAGTTTTGCAGCCAGGTATGGTACTCGCTATCGACGGATCAGTGGCTACTGACACCTTTCGTGCGCAGGTTGGTGACAGTGTTATTATTACTGAACAAGGTTACGAGCAGATCACTGATCATCCTAAGCAGGTAGAACAGATAGTTCTATAAAAGATTATTGATGCGAATTATTATAATGGCCAACAAGCACACCACTATAAGAAACCAACTCGCCTATTAGTGGTGCGTTGAAACCAACATAGAAATTGTAATACCCGTTGTCTATAAACTTGTAGGCTTTCGATTCGGGAAAAAGCCATGCAGGTAGTGGCAGCCCGCAAAGACGGAAGCCCAGACATCGCCAATACCAACCATTGTTTTTAATTTCTACTGTGAGCTTGATATGTAGTGGGCCGGTTTTCTCTATCCAATAGCCATTTTTAATAGTGCCGACGGGATAGAAAGTTGATTTCATTTCTATTGTGTTGTTGAAGTTCCGATCCCAGTGGAGGGCTGTTTCAGAATGAGTGATCGTGACTACTAGTTTGTTGTTTCCCGCAGGTGGCAGGCCGAGCTTTCTGGATAGTCGCCTGCCTATAACACCGGCGATTCTATGTCCGACAGCGACATTAACCTCGCCCGCCAGCAGCCCGCCGTGAGTGTGCAGTTGTTGTAGTTCAGGGGCCAGTTTTGAAAATTCGTCACCAAACCAGTTTTTCACGATGTTGCTTGCCACACTCAGTACCAGTTTGGATCGGGTTTAGGCTCTGAGAGTATCAAAACGCTACTAGGAGCTTGTCCGAGAATGAATGATCTACTGCGAAAGCGATCTTTTGGCCAGCTATTACGATCGATATCGTTAGATATGAATAACTATTCGCCTCAATCGATCGAAATATCTGACTCAAAATCTCACTTTCTCGCTACGACCCTCATTCTCGGACAAGCTCCTAGTGGCGGCGTAATTTGAATCAGGCTTGACGAGTTTGCTCGCAATGCTCAACAATTACTGTAATGTCCGCAATTCCTCTTCCCGGGTAAATATCTGTTGATCGCCGTGTCGCACAATATGGTTCTGGTGTTTGCGTCGATAGCAGTGTCACTGGTCGCGGCATTTACCGGTTTGGCGATAAGCAATAACATCGCATCACTGCCGGATACCAGGCGTAAAGCGCTTGTTGTTATGTCTGCCTTTGTGATTGGCGGCGGAATCTGGTCCATGCACTTTGTAGCGATGCTGGCGCATGAGATTTCAGTGCCGGTTTACTACGACTCTCTGCAAACGCTGGGTTCAGCGCTTATAGCAATACTGGTGGTTGGTGCAGCTTTCCTCATGTTGCACTTTTCAAATAGAACACCGGCAACTTTAACGGTTGCAGGTCTGATGTTCGGGGCAGGTGTTATCGTTATGCATTACGTCGGTATGCTGGCGATCAGAGGTGTTATTCCTCAATTTAGCCTGGTCTCTGTGTTGATGGCGATAGTAGTGGCGGCATTGGCAGGTATCGTCGCGGTCCGTGTGGCGTACGGCCATAGATCAAAACAAAACATTGTCTTTGGTGCGGTGGTGTTCGGGCTGGCGGTGGCAGCAGTGCATTATGCGGCAATGCTGGGCACGACCTTTCAGGCGGATGACAGTTTTGAGTCCGTGCCGGTAGCCATGTCAAACCATTCACTTGCCATCTCGGTCGCTGTGGCTTCGTTTGTAATTTGCGGTGCGTTCTTGTTGGCGACCACCAGTTTTTTAACCCAGGCACCTGCGGTCGAGCAATCTCACGGAGACATCGGGAGTCTTGCTGTACCCGATAGTCCTGATGTGAGTCTGTCATCGACTCCGGACTCGGGCACAAACAAAAATGCAGGCACAAATGCGAGTCTCCAACGTGCCGGTACTGAAGCTGATTCAACAGTTCAGATCCCTTTTGAGAAGAATAAAAAAATTGGCTATCTCGATGCGTCAGCGGTGGCAGCGGCCAGAGCAGATGGTCACTACTCACATCTTTACACCCGGTCTGGTGTGCATTTTTGTCCCTGGTCAATCAAAGAGGTGGAAGCCCGGTTGGCGGGCGCCGGTTTTCACCGGACGCATAGGAGCTATCTGGTGAACATCAATGCTGTGGATAACTTCGAGAAACGAAAGGACACAGGCGTCTGTTTGTTTAACGGTTATCCGAATCTTTCCAGTGTGCCTGTCAGCCGAAACCGGGTTATCAGTTTGCAGCAGGTGCTTGATGCGAGGCCCGATCATTCGCCGGAGCAAATTCCGGGGCAGACGGCTTAGTACTGTTTTAATTTAGGAAAATCAAAAAGATACTTGAGTTTCTGCACGAACGTCGTTGGTGAGTGTCAACGTAGGTCATGAAAAACCGGCTTTCTTCGTAAAGAAATTCTTCTCCGTGTAAGCCCCACCGCGTAACCTGTACCTCCCTAACAGGAGGCGGAACATGATTACCGGAAACTTCGAGTACCACCAACCGGGCTCAATACCAGAGGCAGTAGCGCTGCTGTCGAAACTCGGCGACGACGCACGAGTGATTGCAGGCGGGCACAGTTTGATACCTACCATGAAATTGCGTCTGGCGATGCCGGAGCATTTGATCGATTTGCAGGCCGTAAAAGAGCTTAAGAAGATTTCCGTTTCCGGCGGTGAGATTTGTATCGGTGCGATGACCACTCAGGCCGAATTGATTGCCAGCGATGAATTGCACAAAGCGGCACCGATTGTCCGCGAGACCTCGCTTCAAATCGCGGACCCTCAGGTTAGGTATATGGGGACAATAGGTGGCAATGTGGCCAACGGCGACCCGGGCAACGACATGCCAGCCCTGATGCAATGTCTCAACGCCAACTTTACTTTAAGCGGCCCTGATGGCGAGCGAACAGTGAATGCTCGCGAATTTTACGAGGCTGCCTATTTCACGGCGCGCGATGATCTGGAAATTCTCACTGAAATCCGGTTTCCGACATGTACCGGTGGTTACGCTTATGAGAAGCAAAAGCGCAAGATAGGTGATTACGCGACAGCCGCGGCGGCAGTGTTACTGACCAAGAGTGGTGATAGTTGTGAGTCTGCATCGATCGCTTTGACAAATTTGGCAGACACGCCCGTGTATTGTGAAGAAGCATCGCAGCAACTGGTCAGTAACGGTTTAGGCGATGACTCTGTTAAAAGTGCCGTCGCATCGGCGATGGGGCAGATTGATCCGGTTGATGACAACCGAGGGCCTGCCGAATTTAAACGCCATGCAGCCGCGATCATTCTGCGTAAAGCCATTCAACAAGCCTGGGCACGGGCGTAGATAAGGGGAGCACTATGTCGAAACAAAAAATCAATCTGAATGTGAACGGCCAGAGTGTGACTGCAGAGGCTGAGCCTCGTGAGCTGTTGATACATGTTTTACGAGAGCAGCTTGAGATCACCGGCCCACACATTGGTTGCGAGACAACACACTGCGGTGCATGTACTGTTGAAATGGATGGTATGTCGGTTAAGTCCTGCACCATATTCGCAGTACAGGCGCAAGGTAAGGAAATAACTACTATTGAAGGTCTGGGTGATCCGGACAAGCTGCATGTATTGCAGGAGAAGTTCAAAGAACACCATGGGCTGCAATGCGGCTTCTGTACACCAGGCATGATTACCCGTGCTCATCGTCTGCTTGAAGAAAACCCCAACCCGACAGAAGAAGACGTGCGCTTTGGTATCGCAGGCAATCTTTGTCGCTGCACCGGTTATCAGAATATCGTCAAATCGGTAATGGCCGCCGCAGAAGAAATCAACAACCCGGAGTCAGCCACATGAGTGCAACAGCAGAGTCAGTACAGGAAAGACGTGCCGCACTGAAAGGTCTGGGTACTTCACGTAAACGTGTAGAAGATGCACGTTTTACTCAGGGTAAAGGCAACTACGTTGATGACATCAAACTACCGGATATGTTGTTCGGTGATTTTGTTCGTTCTCAACATGCGCATGCTCGTGTTAAGTCGATCGATACATCGGCCGCAATGGAGCTGCCGGGTGTTATTGCAGTATTAACTGCCAAAGATCTCGAACCATTAAATCTGCACTGGATGCCAACACTTGCGGGTGACAAGCAGATGGTTTTGGCAGATGGCAAAGTGCTGTTTCAAGGGCAGGAAATTGCGTTTGTAATTGCAGAGGATCGTTATATAGCTGCAGACGCAGTTGATCTTGTCAAAGTTGAATTTGAAGAACTGCCTGTGCTGGTTGACCCGTTTAAAGCAGAACTTCCCGACGCGCCGATACTGCGTGAAGACATTGCAGATGAAAAAGAAGGTGCGCATGGTGCACGCAGACACCCCAACCATATCTTTACCTGGGAGCAGGGCGACAAAGCCGCGACCGAATCAGTGTTAAGTGAAGCAGATGTGGTTGCAGAGGAAATGGTTTACTACCATCGCACCCACCCGTGCCCGATGGAAACCTGTGGATCGGTTGCATCGATGGATAAGGTCAACGGTAAGCTGACACTTTGGGGCACTTTTCAGGCGCCGCATGTTGTGCGTACCGTGGCATCTTTGTTGTCAGGCATTGCAGAACATAACATTCGTGTTGTATCACCGGACATTGGTGGTGGTTTTGGTAATAAGGTAGGGGTTTACCCGGGTTACGTTTGTTCTATCGTTGCATCGATTGTCACAGGTAAGCCTGTGAAGTGGGTGGAAGACAGAATGGAAAATCTGAGCGCTACTGCATTTGCCAGAGATTACTGGATGCAAGGCAAAATAGCGGCAACCAAAGATGGCAAGATAACCGGTCTTTGGTGTCATACAACGGCCGATCACGGTGCATTTGACGCCTGCGCAGATCCAACTAAATACCCTGCAGGATTTATGAGCATCTGTACCGGCTCTTATGATATTCCAACGGCCTATCTTGCGGTAGACGGTATTTACACCAACAAAGCCCCAGGTGGTGTTGCCTACCGTTGTTCTTTCCGGGTGACGGAAGCCGCGTACTTTATTGAGCGTATGATTGAGGTGCTGGCTATCAAGCTCAATATGGATGCAGCGGAACTACGAGCGAAAAACTTTATTCGCAAAGATCAGTTTCCGTATCAGTCAGCGCTGGGTTGGGAGTATGACTCTGGTGACTACCACACGGCATGGGAGAAAGCGCTCGAGTCTGTAGGCTATAGCAAGCTAAGAGAAGAGCAGGCCCAGCGGGTTGAAGACTTTAAAGCCGGAAAGACACGCAAGCTGATGGGAATTGGTCTTTGTCACTTCACCGAGATTGTCGGTGCAGGTCCGGTAAAGAACTGCGACATTCTCGGTATGGGTATGTTTGACAGCTGCGAGATTCGTATTCACCCAACCGGTTCTGCACTGGCAAGGCTTGGTACCATTTCGCAGGGGCAGGGCCATGCTACGACGTTTGCACAGATACTCGCCACAGAGATAGGTATTTCTGCAGACGATATCACCATTGAAGAAGGTGATACTGACACAGCACCTTATGGTCTTGGGACCTATGGCTCACGTTCTACACCGGTTGCCGGTGCTGCTACAGCAATGGCTGGTCGTAAGATCCGGGCTAAGGCCCAAATGATTGCGGCATACTTGCTTGAAGTGCATGACAATGACATCGAGTGGGAAGTTGATCGCTTTGTGGTAAAGGGTGCACCTGAGAAGTTTAAGACCATGAAAGAAATAGCCTACGCTTCATACAACCAGGCTATTCCGGGTGTTGAGCCGGGGCTTGAAGCCGTTAGCTACTACGATCCGCCAAATATGACCTATCCGTTTGGTGCCTACGTCTGCGTGATGGATGTAGACGTCGATACCGGTGTCTCAGACATCCGCCAGTTCTATGCGCTCGATGATTGCGGTACGCGTATCAACCCGATGATCATTGAAGGGCAGGTACATGGTGGCTTAACAGAAGCGCTGGCTATCGCACTGGGTCAGGAGATTGCCTACGATGAACTGGGTAACATAAAGACCGGTACATTGATGGACTTCTTTATCCCGACCAGCTGGGAAACGCCAAACTATGAAACAGACTTTACTGAAACGCCCAGCCCGCATCATCCGATCGGTGCCAAGGGTGTGGGTGAGAGTCCGAACGTAGGTGGTGTTCCAGCGTTCTCGAATGCGATTAATGATGCGTTTAGAGCGTTTGGACTGACTCATACCCATATGCCACATGATCATTGGCGTATCTGGAAAACTGCGAACGAACTCGGCTTACATGCCGATTCTTAAAAGCGGTTTTTGTTTTATATGAGTTGGAAAAAACTCCAGCAGAGCCTTGCTAACGAGCGCTACATCGCCAGTGATGAACTGGCGATGGCGGTATATCTTGCAACCGAACAACAGCGCCCTCTATTGTTAGAGGGCGCTGCGGGTGTTGGTAAAACAGAGATCGCCAAGCAGCTCGCCGATATTCATGACACGCAGCTTATCCGGTTGCAGTGCTACGAAGGGCTGGATGCCAGTACGTCTATTTATGAGTGGAACTATCAGAAGCAGCTTTTACGTGTACAAGCGGTACGAGAGAGTCTCGCCGATGATCTGGCCGATGATGTTGAGTCGCAGATTTTCTCTGAAGCCTATTTGCTTAAACGCCCACTGCTTGAAGCTATAACTCAATCAAAAGCACCAGTGCTATTGATTGATGAAATTGACCGTGCAGATGAAGAGTTTGAAGCCTATCTGCTAGAAGTGTTGTCTGATTATCAGGTATCGATCCCGGAGCTCGGTACAGTAAAAGCGACTTCCAAACCGATTGTGGTGCTGACTTCAAACGGCAGTCGTGATCTTTCCGATGCGTTGCGACGCCGTTGTTTCTATACCTACGTTGAATACCCCGACTTTAAAACAGAGTTGGCGATCCTTAAGGCAAGAATCCCTGATCTCGACAACAGTCTGGCAGAACAAATTGTCGGCTTTGTGCAATCTTTACGTAAGGAAGAACTCGAGAAAAAACCTGGTGTTGCAGAGATGCTCGACTGGTCTGCGGCTCTGGCAGGACTCGGTATATCAAAACTCAATGATGATCCAGTCGAGTTGCAGGCCACCATGGTCTGTCTGTTGAAGACACAGATTGATCAATACTCAATGCCGCGTGAAGTCACTGAAAGGCTTGTTGGTAAGGTCGTCGCTTGAAGACGACGCGATTCCCCAGAACCGCCAGTGGCGTCACTGAAAGAATGGCAGGTTTTATAGCCCACCTTCGATACAACGGCTACCGTGCAGGTGTTGCAGAAACAGAGGCAACCCTGAGCGCGCTGCAATCAATTGATATAGAAGAACATCGTCAGGTCAGACTAGCCTGTAAAGCAGTGTGCGCATCAAACAAGGAAAACTATGATCAATTTGACGAACTGTTTGACAGCTACTGGTTTAATCGTGGACGTGAACAATCTGGTACCGTTGCCGCAAGTAAACAAAGTACCGAGAAGCAGCAGAACAGGTTTCGACCAGGAGCAGATGAATCGCAGAGTGTTGCCGGTGCAGGTGCTGCTGAGCAGCCGGAGAATAATGACGAAGACGGCGAGGCGATCCATAGTGGTGAAGGCAGACTGATCGCATCTAAAGCGGGCAATCTGAATAAAACAGACTTTCGCGAGATGATGACGCCTGAGTTAATGCAGCAGGCTGAAGTGCTTGCCTGCAAACTGGCCAAAGCAATGCGTGACCGGCGCTCCAGAAGATATCGGCACAACCAGCGTGGCAATAAACTAAATTTGCGCAAAACCATAAGAAACAGCGTCAATCAAGGTGGTGTGCCGATACGGCTTTACCGTCAGCAAAGACCTGAACGGCCAGTCAGGATAGTAACTCTGCTTGACGTATCAGGATCAATGACAGTATATGCCAGAGTATTTCTGGCCTTTCTTAAAGGTTTGATCAGCCATGACACTCGCGCAGATGCTTATTTGTTTCATACAGCGTTGGTGCGAATTGGTGATGCCTTAAGAGATCACGACACAATGCGCGCGATGAATCGCTTATCGATCATGGCACAGGGGTTTGGTGGCGGTACAAAAATCGGCTCTAACCTGAAACTATTCAATGACCAGTATGCAGCGACTTGTGTTGATGGAAGAACAGTGGTGATTATTTTATCGGATGGATACGACACCGATTCCCCCGAATTGCTATCGGAAGGATTGCAGAAACTAAAAAAACGGAATTGTAAGATCATTTGGCTTAATCCGTTAAAAGGCTGGAAGGACTATGAGCCGGTAGCACAAGGTATGGCTGCCGCATTGCCGTGGCTTGATCACTTTGCAGCGGCCAATACGCTTGAGAGTCTGGCAGAGCTAGAGCCGGCATTGCAGCGGTTGTAATCGATGTCAATGTTAACTCTGACTTACAACAAGAATCATCTGACAAAGCTTTGTGAGCATAAGTGTGACCGATAACGACGGAAATCCTATGTCTTTTGACATAGCGGCAACGATGCACCACATGAAAGAGGGGGGTGATCAGTTTGCTGTCGCGACAGTCGTTCGTACCGTATCGGTGACAGCGGCCAAGCCCGGCGCCAAGGCAATAATCAACGCAGATGGCGATATTGTTGACGGCTGGATCGGAGGTGGCTGTGCAAGGAGTGCTGTGGTTAAAGCGGCGGTTAAGGCTATTAAAGATGGTGAGCCGAAATTGGTTAGTCTGCAACCCGAAGAGCTGCTTGAGGAGAGTGGACTTACAGCCGGTGAAGAAAGCGACGGTGTGCTTGCGGCTAACAACATGTGTCCAAGTCGAGGTTCAATGGATATTTTCATTGAACCGATATTGTGCGAGCCGGAAGTGCTAATACTGGGTGCAAGTCCTGTGGCTCGTGTACTTGCAACCATGGTTAACTCGTTCTCATTTAAGCTCGTTTGTGCCTGTGAAGATCCGTCGCAGTGGGAAGGTACAGCTATCAATGCAACAACGTATGAAAGCTTATCGCAAGAACATGAGCATCGATTTATCGTGGTCTCAACGCAAGGCAGCGGTGATGCTATTGCGTTGCAAAAAGCATTGTCCCTGCAATCCAGACAGGTGTGTTTTGTTGGTAGTCGTCGCAAGCTGGAACATTTAAAAGATAAGTTACGCACGTCAAATGTGCCGCAGGATCAAATTGATTCGATAAAAGGGCCGGCAGGTTTGGATATCGGTGGTGTTACTCCGCAGGAAATCGCATTGTCGATAATGGCGGAACTTGTCGCGCTGCGCCGTAGCAAGTTGGCAGCGTATGAAGTCGGCCAGAAGTCGGCCAAAGGTTAGCCATAAAGTCGGCTATAAGGCGGCCATAATTCGTATGTATTCGAAGTTCAACAGCATTTTAAATTACCTAATAATCAGGAGATCAAACTATGGTCCTCGAAGAAGAAGTTCAAATTCCGCTTGATCGCAATACTGTGTTTCATGCTTTGAATGATCCCGAAGTATTGAAGCAGAGTATTCCCGGTTGTGAGGAGCTTAAGCAAATCAGTGATACAGAGCTTGAAGCCACTGTTGTTATAAAGTTCGGTCCAGTGAAGGCAAGTTTTAACAGCAATGTAGAGATCGATCCAAGTCAGGGCCCAGAGCTCTTTAAACTCGCCGGCAAGGGTGACGCCGGGGTGGCTGGTTTTGCGTCTGGCGGTGCCGATGTTCATCTGGAAGAGAATGATGCTGGGACCCTGCTTAAGTATGTCGTCAATATTGATATCAGTGGCAAGCTTGCCCAGGTTGGCGGGCGTCTTATAGAAGGTACCTCAAAGCGGATTGCTAAAAAATTCTTTGCAAACTTTGAGGAGATCCTGCTGCAAAGACAAACCTGATATAAAAGGGGCAGGGCCTAAGGCACAGAAAAAAAGGCTCAGAAAGAAAGGCACCGGAAGAAAGGCTCAGGAAGATATTTGTGATGAGCCGGGCTGTCGCCTGAAGTAGAGGCAGTGGGTTATTACGACCCACTATAATCTGGTATCAACTAACGGCCAAGATGCATGCGTTATTAAGTATGGGTTATTAAGAACCTGCGTACGACGCTCTTATTGTTTTTGGCTATAAGAATTTCTTAACCAGTAAAATGCCAATAGCAACACAAGGCCCTACACCAAAAGCAAACAGTACCGTTCCAACTCCGACAACACCGCCCAGGTACCAGCCTATTGAGACCACGGTCACTTCAATAGCTATTCGAATCCAGGCTATTGGAAAGCCAGTTACCGCTTGCAGGCCAGTCATCAGACCATCTCTGGGACCTGCACCAAGGTTAGCTGCGAGATATATCCCGGAAGCGAGGCCAACTACAAGTACACCGAATGCCGCCTGCAGTAACTGTAGTGGTATGTTTTGTGGGGCGGGTAACAAGGGCAGTGAAAAGTCGATCATGAATGCAATAATCAGTGCGTTCAGGATGGTCGCCATCCCAGGTTTACGTTTGAGAGGAATCCAGAGTATCAGTACGGATAAGCTGATGATCATTGTCGTAAAACCGATGCTCCAGTTCACTCTGCCTGCAATTCCCTGAGCCAATACGGTCCATGGACTGACGCCACCACCGCTGGCGATCATTATTGCTTCACCGAGTCCAAACAAAGTCAAACCCAGAATCAGGTATAAGAATGTTTTGAGTTTGGGCTTAAGGTTGTAAGGTGTTGGGGAACTCCACGGCATCACCGGGATTTCCTTTACCGAAAATATTTGCTTCATGGCCGGACGATAACAGATTCCAGACCCAGAAAGACACTCTGATCTTTGGCTTACGGCATTGACAGCGCAAAGCAAAGCCAAAACAGACATTGTCAAATGGAGGAGGGAGTATTGCTAAATTTGCAGCCAATCAAAACCCCGAATAGCCATTCTCCCTCTGGGAGAATACAAAGCGTAGTTTGCTTTGCAAGAGGGGCCAGTCACCAGTCACCAGCTATCACTTACCAGAGAACTCACTCTTATAGCAGGATCCAGGACCACCCCCGCTGTATAGATAGCTGAGCTTAACAACGCCTTGGTCGAAGAGGCTCAAAAGATTATTACTGTAGTGGCGGTCGTATCTTGCGCTGTTGTATATCGGTAAGCTTAATTTCAGGCAACGCGGTTGGAAATAACTGTTCATAAGCATCGCGTGAAATTTGATCAATGCTATCGACATGTTGTGCAAGATACTTGTAGGAGCGTGCGACATCGCTGAGTGTTAAAGCAGGGTCAGGCGGAATGCTACCCAGAGTGCCTTCGTTCATCTGGTGCAGGATCGGAAACAACATACGGATGCTGTAGTAGTGTGGCTGGTCACGTAGCAGCGGGTTGAGCGTGATGGCCGCAAACTCGTTCAATAAGATACCTTTCAGCTCCTTGCCGTACGCCAGATGTGTGAAAAAAGCCGATAGCTCCCACAGTACATGATTACTGAATTGAGGTGTGATCGGTGTATTACCGGCAACCTGGGTCAACAGATCGTTAAACCAGGGTGGTTCCTGAAGATCGTTGAACTGGTCAATCAGATGTTGTACTTCATGAAAGGCAGTGGCGTCTGCCACTCTGCGTTGAAGCTTTGCCGTAGCGTGTGGCAGCAGACTCGATTCTGATCCCGTTAACCGACTCCAGACTTGTTCAAATTTCCATTTCCATGACTGCTGTAGTTCATCGGCATATTGATCAACCACACGGGACTGTAAGCGTCGGGCAATTGATTCAAGCCCGTATACGTCGGGCATGCCTTGTGGCATCAGTTTGGTTTGTACTTGTCCGTCACTCAAGGCGACAGTTGAGCTGGCACTGGTCGCATCTATATTGCTCAGCAGAATCTGTGCGCTGTCATCACCAAGGTGTACTTTACCGAGAATATTTTCATTCAATGGTAATCCGTCAAGACGCCGTGTGAAGAAGGCCAGGTGGTCTTCACTGTCGTTGTTGTAGTAGCGAAACTCATCCACGTGAAATGAAAGCAACGCATATATCACACATCTCTCACCGGAACCCTGGGTAGCGCCTCCAAACAGTCGGGTAAGGAACGAACTTAGCGGCAAGTGGGAGCAGTCGGCCGTTTCTACCATTGGGCTGATGTAATAAGGCACGCGATTTACAAAGAGTTCATCATTGGCCAGTTTAACCAGTTTATAGAGCTCCTCAGGCGGAATCTCTTTTTCCTTAATCGCATCTAACAGTGCGGTGAGCTTTTCAACTACCCCAGGTGACTCGCTAAAGTGAGCGCGAACATTATTTCTAAGTGACTCAACTTCAGCAGTCTGCTTTTCGATGTTTTGATTTATTTGCTCTAAAATTTCCGGGTTAATCTGAGTATCTGCAGCGACTAAACTCGCCTTTAGTATATACACTGAGTCGGAGTAAGCTGGAATATCATTTTTGAATACAGCACGCTCGATTGAGGCGAGATGGCTTCGCCATAAGCCAAAAGCAGCTGCAAGCAATAGCAAAAGAAAAAGTGGCAGTACGACTGCCGGCCTTAGCACTGCCGGCCAGATTCCACTGCCAGCAGTAAATTTGGTTTGTACCTGCTGTTGAATCTCGTCAGTGCTGACATCGTAGCGAAGGGATTGCTTGTTATCGATCAGTACAGATTCTTTTGCGTTGAGATAACGCAGGCGAAGTAGTGACCTGATACCCGGCATCCAGCGCT
Organism: uncultured Granulosicoccaceae bacterium; assembly: GCA_938020525.1. Taxonomy (GTDB): domain Bacteria; phylum Pseudomonadota; class Gammaproteobacteria; order Granulosicoccales; family Granulosicoccaceae. The sequence continues at coordinate 62,598 of CALIHW010000005.1, forward strand.
TGTACGGCGCAGGCGTTTCATGTATGTCTGCGGTTGACTGTGGCTGATTGCTGTTTTGTATCTGCTTTTGTAGCAGCTGATCCCGAATTGCCATTAGTTTCCACCCACGGCAGAGAGTACTTTGGTCAGTCTTTGTAGTGAGTCTGGCGGACGATCAGATGCAAGTGCAATTCTGAGCTCTTTGATCAGTTCATCAACGGCCGCACTGCGGCTGGATTTGGTTTTTTCCTGCCAGCGATCAAATGCATCCCAGGACCAAACGGTAGTGAATTCTGTAAGAGCCTGGTAGCGCGGGATGATTCGATTTAAGTGATTTCTTGCAGACTCTTTTTTGTTATCTACGAGATCCTGCATGACCAACAAACCCTGTGCAACAAGCCTGTCACCATCTTCAAGCATCGGGTTGCTCTTTAAGTCTTCAAATAATTCGTACAGAGGCTCGGACTCACCAAGTGTTAAATAACCTTCCATTAGATTCATCTGCAGTATAAGCATGACCTCCAGCAGATCTTCTATCTGGTATTCTTCAGCCGTGGGTGCAAGATCGCGTGCTGCAGCAAGCCCTTTTTCTTCCACCCGGATTGACTCTCGAGTGTCACCGGTTAGTTCATAGTGCATTAAGGCCAAAGTAATGTAGTTGTTCAGTGTGTTGACATCGGGCTCTGTCTGCAGGTGGTAGTCCAGCAGGTCTTCGCTGCATTGTGTGTAGTTGTTAACCTGTTGCATGTCTTGCACTAGAAATGCAATTTTTGCCAAACCATACATAGAGTTCATGGCTTCGTGCGGATCAGGGTTTGATACTGAAGCGCAGTACGCACGCGTATAGTGAAGCTGTGCGTTGTTTGTGTCTTCATCCTCCATAAAACACTTGGCGACAGATATCTCTAACAGTGACTTTGTGATGGCTTCCGTCTCGCGCCAGCCAAACATACTGTCGTATTCACCAATAAGATTGACTGTTGCCTCGCAGTTGCCGTTCTCGACCAGCATGGAGTTAGCGTTGCGTACCAAATGACTAAGCTCTATACGTCCGTCACCTGCAGCGCCCGGGATATCTTCAGCCAGACACGGAATAGGAGCCGCTGCACATTGGAATGGAACAAAGCCGGGTTCGCCTGAAGATTCCTCTTCTTCAGGGTTTTGCAGGTCGGGGCTTAACTTGATTTGATCCAGCCAGGCTTGCAGTTCTTCAAGGTTTTGCGGTGGGGGTAGATCACTTTGCGCCTCGCCGTTGTTTATCCATTGTTGAATCTGGGAGACCTGTCTGAGCATTTTCTGTTGCTCAATCCAGGTTGCCAGGCTTTGTGGCGCTTGCTGATCACTGGATGGAGTAAAATTTTTGTAGGCGAAAGCTGCCAACAAAAGCAGACCTGCGCAAACAGTGACACGTCTGATAAGTTTGAGACGAATGGCATCTTGCAAGTCACCGATGACGGCAATTTTTCTTTCGTGGCGTTGCAGTGATCGGTCTCGGGTCTCTTCTGTTATCTCGCGATAAGCATTGTGCCCGGTAGCTATAGGTTTTGTCGCTGTTTCTTCATCTGCGTGGAAAAAACGTTCACGGATTTGCTGCAATCGGCCAGCGGCAGAACGGGTAGTGCGTTTACTCATGTGTTAGCCACCGCTACCGTAGTGTGAAGGACTGTATCTGCATGCGGTTATATTACTCCAGCTACACAGGTAAGCGGGGTTGTTTTCAGTGACCGGAATCCAGCCAACAGCAGTGCCTCTATCAAGGAACCACTGCTTTACTTTTTCAAACTCCTGAAAGCTTACGCCGTCGCCTTCATCTTCCACAAAGACAAATGCAAAGTCTTCGCGGCTGTTGAGGCTGCGAGCGGTCTTACCGAGTAATGTGTCGTCCATTTCCAGGTCTTCAAAGCCAGGCCATTTGTCTGTGTCTACCGGTGTCATGGTTAGCGTCAGATAGTCATGTCGCTGGCCCATGAAATCAGCGCTTATCTGAAATTCCTGTTGTGCTTCGCTTGTGGATTCGCTGGCAGCCAATAATCCGTTGGCAAAAGCTGCATTGACATCAATACTTTGTACACGATCACTGTGTATATAGAAAAACTTTGGCAGCAGACCGCTTTGGTGTTCAATCGGCAGGGGAGGTTCTGAGTGCGGTTTGCTTGACTGTAGTGCTGTCATTAGCAGCAATAGAATCAAAACTCCAACAGCGTTGGACACCATGTCTGTTAGTGAATCAAGATTCATTGGGTAGTGTCTGTCGAGGTATCGGATTGACCAATTTCCAATCCGGATCTGATATGTTTGAAGGTAGGTACGTCGAGTATTCTACTCAGGTAATGATAAGTATCACTGCCGCCGCTATGCACACTAAGCAGTACAAACTCTTCGTACTCGATGCCGTGTTCTTTTGCCAACAGGTTGAGTGAAGATACTTCATTCAGCGCTAGCTGTAGCGACAATTCATCAAAGCTTGGTTCAAACAACAATGTTTTACCGCTTGATTCGGTGCTTCTTGCACGATTGGTCTGTACCGAATTGAGACCTGCCAGTTCTTCAAGATTTAGATTGCTGTAAATCTCACCAAGATTTGTATCGGGAGGGTGCAGCACAATTCGATCACTCATGGCTTCTATGCGATAGGCGGTCTGGAATATCTGTGGCTGCAAGGCATCCTCTTCGGTAGCACCGATATCTCCAATAACAAGTAAATTCTGCAAGAACGCGAGAACACCGATAACGCACAGAAACAGGCTGATAAACGGAAATAGTTCCAGTGCCGGCTTGCGACTTGATCCAACGGCTAACACAGTTTAGTTCCGGTAGTCCGGTTCGTTAATATGTCTGTCGAACGCCTCTTCGCGTAAGTCTCTGAGGGATTCACCAATCGCCTGTGCATGGGTGTAATCTGGATCGACAAGCTCTTCTGTCGGATCATATTGAGAACTGATAAATTTGCTCCAGTGCTCCTCCAGTCTTAAGAGATAGTCGCGTTCATCCCTCTCAGTCAGTACCAGTAACGCGGTAGCGGGCAGGCTGAGTAACAGTGCAAGCAGGGTAGTATCAAATGCTGTGGACAAACCTTTTGTCACCAGTGGAATGTTTTGTTGCAGCATGGTTGAAACACTGGCGCCGGATTGTCCGGCACTCATAGTGTCTGAGAAAAAAGAGATACTTAGTCCGATGCCCCAAACGGTGCCAATGAATCCGACAATCGGTAAGGCCCAGACAAAGAATCGCGGCATTGAATAAGAATTTTGCAGATGTTCGTTTTCAAGTTCCGCGTGCTTTAGCGCGCCGTTTGCGTTGGCGCTGTTTGACTGAATGTTGTTCCAGCGGTTAGCCAGCAAATTGTCTTGCAGATCTGAGTGCTTGTCAGTTACCTGTTCAATGCGGGTGTATTGATCCAGTAATCGGGGTGCGACATCGCGCAGAAACCAGCCAGACTTCTTTTTTTCTTTCGCAAGCTTGCGGCGTTTATCCCACAGGAGGAATAGTGCTGTCAGAAAGATAGCAATAATGACCGGTGAGATTAGATTTCCCCAGACAATCCTTGAGTACATATCATCGCTGCCTTCCGGAAACAGGAACAATTGCACCACGTAAAGTACGGCCACGGCGATAATCGCGAACAGGAAGGCTGGGAGTAAGGAGGCTTTTATCGGGTAATTCATTAATCTTTCTCTGGATTCTTTTCCGGTCTATTGGGAGTATGCCGTAAAACCGCCACCACTCCGGTAATCTGTGTAGGTATTAATGCACGATGTACACCCCCGCTCGCGAGGTCTGCCGCCGTGCGGTCGCATTGACGATTAGTGGCCCTTTATAATGTATGGTTCCTGAACAAATGACTAAAAACCGTCAGCGCGCCACTATATGAATCCAAGTAATTGAAATGAGTCAAGCGATCTTCCGGGGTTCAAGCCAAGATTCAGACCAGGGTTCAAATCGGGGTTCTACAGAGGGTACGAACGGTCTATTGAAAGGATTGCGCGTGCTTGAATTCAGCCACACCGTCATGGATCCGTGTGCCAGGCTGTTGTTGGATGATCCTGGTGCAGGCGTGGTGAAACTCGAGCCTCCGGGCGGCGACAAAACTTGACAGCTCAAAGGCTTTGCCTCGGATCTTTTTGCAACTTTTAATCTGAACAAGCATAGCCTGATGATCGACCTGAAAAGCCGGACGGTCCGGCGTCGATTCATAACCTTGTGAAAGATGTGGATATCGTGATGGATAACTACGGTCCCGATCCGATGAAATATCTAAACTGTGGTTGGCAGGTGCTGAAAGTCTGTAATGAAAAGCAAGTTCGGAAAAATAAGGGATGCAAGAAGATCCAGGATTTTAAGAATAAGGCACTGTGAATACAAATCCTTGCGCGATATGCTGGCCATTGCATCAATCCAGGAGTTAACTTTGGTGGAATATAAATTTAGAGAAGCGACTACTGACGATATCCCTGGCTTGCTTCAGTTTGAGCAGGGAATCATAGAGGCAGAGCGACCTTATTATCAGTTCCTTAGAAAGGAGAATGTCACCTATTATAACTTTCCAGAATTAATAGCGGATTCTGATTCGTACTTGATTGTTGTGGAGTTTGAAAATCGAATTGTCGGGTCAGGGTATGCTCAACAACGATCATCCAGGCCTTGCTTTGAGCACAATAGTCATTGCTATCTCGGGTTTATTTATCTTGAGCGAGAATTGCGAGGGAAGGGGCTTGGTGCAAGAGTTATTGAGGAACTTAAAGAGTGGGGGCTGAGTCGGGGGCTCAGTCACATTCAGCTTAATGTTTACGCTGAAAACAAGTCGGCTATACGAGCTTATGAGAAAGCCGGGTTCAGTAAAGTTACGGCACTGATGGAGCTTGTTGTTTAACAGCTGCATTGTTTTGATAAGTATGCAGAGAAACCGGCCTTAGTCCCATTGCTGAAGC
>CALIHW010000006.1 GCA_938020525.1 uncultured Granulosicoccaceae bacterium
TGTACAAGGTATCTTCACTATTCTTAATCAGGGATGCAAAGGTGGGGAAACACTTATTCGCCGCCGTGGTATTCCACGCTATAAACACCAGCTAAACGGTCGTAAACCACCGGCGGATATCGCGGTACGATTAAAAACCCCGGAAGGCCACGCAGGACTTTGGGTGCCCAGCTGGGGTCGGACTGAAGTCGAACACACCCCAGGCCCAATACAAGGTGGTCATCGCACTATCATAGTGTTTGGTCTCGATTCCATTGACGCGGAATTTGAAATCAAAGAGTCTGAAACGCGAAAATACTATGGCTCGCACAATGAAACCAAAACCTGGGATAAACGCAGCTGGTTTCGCGGTAGTGATGCGATAGAAATACCGGATAGCCGATTGTGGAACGCGGAGTAGCCAGTGTTCTTACACATATATCGACACGTATGGATATAGTCCCCGTCACTCCCACCGAGTGCTCCTTACTCAGGATTGTTTTGGCAAGCGACTCCCCTGGTGCTCGCTGAAGCTAACCGGACTTTCTAAAATAAACTGTCCTGGTTATTCCTCTAGTTATTCCCCTAGTTATTCCCCTAGTTATTGCTAAGGCTACAGCGGAATTTCTCTATCCGATCAACAGATATCTGGATGTGAATAGCAATGCAATTAGCACAGCATTGATTGCGTTCAAGATCCAGGGATCGCCGTGGCTGGCGTGCGCATTAATTGCTGTGACCAGAAAAAAGAATACACCTGCATACGCCCAGTCTTTGAATATGAGGGGAATACCGGGCATCAGCAGCACAACGACGGCGATCAATTTCAATACGGCCAGTTGCAGGCGTAAATAATCCGGTAGCCCGAGCTTACGGATACCGTCGATGGTATTCTGGCTAGCCAGATAACTGATTGAGCTAAACAAAAGAAACAGGCAAACAAGTCCCGTACACACGTAGTACGTCATGTAGAATTACCCGTTCAAACCGCTAACAATAGACAATATCCAAACCTCCCAAACCTCAACTTTACAACCCAAATACAGTAGCTGCATTATCGTAGAGCAGCTTCTTCAGTTCATCAGGGGTAAAGTTGTAGCTCTCAATTGCCTCCCGTGAAGATTTCAGATCAAATATTGGAAAGTCGGAAGCGTGAAGAAACTGATCAACTCCAATTTGCCGGATAGTCCAAACCAGTTCTTCGGCACGGGGTGAGTTTGCATACAGCGGCGCAACTGCTGAAAGGTCAAAGTAAACGTTACCATTGTAAAAAGGGCCTTTGGCAAATACCGCAAACAGGATCATCTCGGAAAATCGGTAACCTGCCATATGAGCAAGTACAATCTTCGTATCAGGATTTGCAATGGCCAAATCGACAAACTTACCGGTTGCGCCACCATCGGATGCTGCGATCGAATCAAAAATCACTGCTAATCCAACCTCGCCCGCAGCCTTTACAACAGCTGAGACGTTCGGATTGTCGATTTCAAATCCCTGGTAAAAAGGATGCAATTTCAACGCTTTAGCACCCAACGCGGCGGCTCGCTTAACCTCTTCAATGGCAACTTCGCCATCAAGTGGATGCACGGAGACAACGGCAAAAAAATCATCAGACTCCTTCGCTATATTCAGTATGAAGTCGTTATACGATTGCATGGCATCAGGATCTGACTTCTGCACCATCGCATAGATGGCAGCTTTCGTAACACCTGCTTCCTTCATTTGTCGCCGCAGCTCCTCTGCCGATGCATCGACATCAGGGTTCAATGCGCGTTCCATACCAGGGGGCAGCAGGTGGGCATGGCTATCAATAATCTGCGCTTGTGTAATACTCGCGATTGTTGCAAATAAAAGAGCAGCGCTTACTGCAATAGTCCAATTTTTTTTCATCATTTCTACTTTCGTTTGCGATTCCGGACTTGGCTATGGCTTTGGCGTGAAAGGCTCAAGGATATCTACATCCATTGTACGAATACGCGGAAAGCGTTGTTTCGGGTCGTCTTCTATAACCCAGTGATGTTTGGTTTTAGCCGTCATTTCACTTGAATCGGGGAGAATTCCATTCCAGTCCAGATCCATCGTTGCGGTGTATGTCCGTTCGGTGATTTCTGTTGTTGAAAAATTACTGATCTTGTGAGTACTGGCAACTACCTGAGAGCCCGGTCCGGCCAACCAACGACTGAACTCATCAAAGCTTGTAATTGAACCACTGGTAAAGTTCAAACTAAACTCATCGGACAGTATTTCTTTCACAGGGTCGGCATTTCGAGACGGGTCTTCGATAAGGGCCATCCAGTAGTGGACCACGCTGCGCACTCTGTTGTGTCTGTAGCTGGACTGGAATTCGTTTGTAGTGCCATCTTCGTTCTGTGCGATAGCAATATGGGTGAACTTTGGCAATACAGTGTTGTTGCTCGCCAAGGTCATCGTATAACTTAACTGTGCGGTTCTAGTGGCACCTTCTTCCAGCATGCCTTCATTCAAATAAGTGATATCCGTTTTGAGTTGTATGGCACCCTGCTCATCAATGCTAACAACTGGTGAACCGACATTATGCGCATTTTTCCAGTCTGCGGGGAGCTGTGCGACTCGGTCACTATATTGCTGGTGTCCGTTCGCTTCTCCAAGTCCGGATTTGACGTTGATATCTTCTGCCAAAATATCCAATGCATTGTCAATTCCGTACTCCGGGTGTTCATAGAACAAATACCAGCGATAGAGTTGTGTTAACGCTGCATGCTTTTTATACCCTTGTTTTATCTCGCTTGTCTGCATTAGCTCGGCTCCTGATGCCATAGTTGGCAGTAGACCAGTTAGAAAGAGAATAATCAGGGATCGAAAAGTAGAAGAAAAAATCATCTGCTTCCTGCATTTGTTTTTAGGCTCTCCATTATAATGAGTGTTTACTCATTATACAACGAACTTACAGTGCAATGCCGCGCCAAATCAGCTCGAACGTAGCGTTGATTGATCGCTTACTTATTTTCTGTTGTCCCAACGTGATAGAGCGTGATAACTGAGTTACCGGTGCAACCAACACTGCCTGAATAGACTCATACGGGGCGGATTTTAATGTGCCATCAGAAATCGCGCGCATAATGATCGATCTAAGCTCAGATTTGACCTGAGTTAATTCCGGATTTGTCAAAGTCGGGAGTTGCATGGCTACGGTTTCGGCAAATCCGAAATGAGCCGGGTGCTCAACAGCAAAATTAAGTAGCGCAAACCACACGCTACGAATATTTTTGGCAGAGGAAACAGAATCGTCATAATGAGCCATCAGTACATCGCGAATCATCAGTTTGATTTCTACATACACCTGCGAAATTAACGCATCCTTATTTGGGTAGTACAGATAGATAGTGCCCTGAGACAGTTTGGCACGGTTAGCGATACGCGCAATAGTCGCCCCGGATAATCCACCTTTAACAACTTCTGCTACCGCTGCATCTCTTATAGCTATACGTTTATTTTCATCCTTTTTTCTCATATTAGTAGTGACCGAATTGCTGCCGGAATCCAACTTAGCCACCATGTGCGATACCCAATGATTACAGTTACCGTTAGAAGCATTACTCCGATATAACTGGCGTACACTGCAATCGGCCCAATAAATCGCATGAGGCAGCCGCCAATCAATAATTGTTGTGTACTAATGGGTAATTGAGTAACTACTGTAAAGCGTTCCTCTTTGGCAAAGCAACCCGGCCTAGATTTCAACATCAGTATCAATCTGAAAGCGATCAGCCGCAAAAGTGGCAACGGACACTTCAAGCAGAGTGCCGTCGCGAACAAACAGGTGTGCATCAATCCTGAGTGCAGGTGAATATTTTTCTACCCTCAGCATCTCTGCCTCCGTCTCATCAACCGATACAGCTCTGGTGGTTTGCTTTACCCGACTCACCAATACGTCAAACGATTTTTCAATTAATTGAAAAATCGAAGTGGTCTCATTCGAGAGTTGTGATTCGATAGAGGCATACTTTGATGGTACATACAAACGGTTGATACTAAACGGCGCCGGTTCATCGATAAGCGTTCGTGTACCCAGTATTTCAAGCCACACGTCGTTTGTGCTGACGACATTTGCAAGCTCTGCGATATCTCCGGTGTTAACAGAACTCACCCGCAACACTTCAAGTGAAGTGTCTCTACCGAGTGCGAGCAACTGCTGCACGGTACGGGTTGCCATACTAAAGTGGCTCTGTGGTGATTGGGCAATTACTGTCGTGCCAGTTCTTTTGCGCCGCGATAACACACCAACGCTCTCCAGCTCAGAGAATGCCAACCGAACAGTTGAACGACTCACCCCGAGCTGACTGGCAACTTCTGCTTCAGGCGATAGTCTTTCACCCACCTGAATCTCACCCGCCTGAATTTGATCAAGCAATTGTTTGCTGATTTTTTTATAAAGAGCGGTCATTGAATTGTTGCGGGCAACCACAGCGCCAGTGAAGGAAACAGGGTCAATAACAGCGCAAAACCCAATAGTATAAAAAAGAATGGTAAGGCCGCACGGGCAATAGTACCAATAGGCTCGCCAGTTTGTGACTGAATAACAAATAAGTTAAACCCTATTGGTGGTGTGATCTGGCTTATCTCAACCGCTACAACGACAAAAATACCAAACCAGATCGGATCGTATCCAGCACTGACCACCAATGGCAATGTGATGGGTAGCGTCATCACAATGATCGATGTACCGTCCAAAAACATACCCAGCAAAGAATAGAAAACCAACAGGACCATAATCAACGCTATCGGCGACAACCCGAAACCTGCGATCTGAGCTGCAATTGCTTTTGGAATGCCTAAAAATCCAAACGCTGAATTTAAACAGGCAGCACCAATAATTATCAAGCCAATCATTGATGAAGTTCTAACGGCACGTCTGCCCCCTTTTATCAGTTCACTGATTGAGAACGTGCCCATTAAAACAGATAACAACACCGCACCCAGCACACCAATTGCTGCAAGCTCACTGATGCTCGCCAACCCGGCATACAGCGACCCGAGAATACCGACAATCAACACGGCAACCGGGCCAATGGCTCGCAAACCCACTAACCGGTGGACAATGGCAGTGATGTCACTGGGTGATTTAGCCAAATCCGTCAGCACCTTACCCAACCCGACAAGCGCTGCTTGTTCAGGCTTTTTGGGTGTGGTCAGCACTTTTGCGGAGGTGAATCCCGAAGGGGTTTCAGCCACCACATCAGTAAAGGTGCCTCCAATATCAATGGCGATTCGTAGCATCAGCCAAAGGTACGTACTTTTCAAACACACGTCAATGGCAAATTTGACCAGACCTATATAAGCGCATCCTATTGGGTACCACACTAAATCGCTGGCAATTAGCGGCAGGTAATCTGTCACCGGTAATTGGCAACCAGATAGATAACGTTCTTTGCTGAAAATAAAGTGACCGGTCGGTTGGTAAGTAGTAGGTCGAGGGAGTTTCACCCTCAACCTGTCTCAGAGCCATACGTGACACTCCCGCGTCATACGACTCCCATCATACAAGCCTGGTGTTAACAACTTTGAAGTACTTCCAATGTAAGAATAACTTAGGCTGCATCTCACTAACACGAACCAGCTACTTAAAACGGGCAGCCTTAAGACGTTTCAATGGCCGTATTTACGTCTAGCCAAAAGCATTATCCGCCGGTTGAAGTAGCTTTAAAACTTATTCATAAAGTACAGGCTTCGCAGCGACCGATGCGTTACACAACTTTGAATCAAGGAGTTTTTACCAGTCTTATTGGGTTCTCCTACTAATAAAAACTCGGCTAGTGAGTGCAGTATTTCTGTACACAGACATCATAATTTGCTGTACTTTAGGCATACGACACGAGGAGGAATTGTAAGATGAAAGCGATCAAAGGCCCGGCACTGTTTCTGGCCCAATTTGGAGGCGATGAAGCGCCGTTTAATTCCTGGGACTCTATAACTAGGTGGGCTGCGGATTGCGGCTACATTGGTGTTCAGGTGCCAACCTGGGACGCCAATCTGATTGACCTTGATAAAGCTGCCACTTCAAAAGACTACTGTGATGAATTCAAGGGTGTGGCCAACTCTAATGGTATCGAAGTAACCGAGTTATCCACTCATTTGCAAGGCCAGCTGGTGGCTGTACACCCGGCCTACGACGATGCATTTGATGGATTTGCCGCCCCAGAAGTTCGCGGCAATCCGGATGCACGACAAGCATGGGCAGTTGATCAGGTAATCAAATCCTTACAGGCGTCCAAAAATCTGGGTATCTCCGCCCATGCTACTTTTTCCGGCGCACTGGCGTGGCCCTATGTTTATCCGTGGCCGCAACGTCCCGCTGGTCTGGTAGAAACAGCGTTTGATGAGCTGGCAAAACGCTGGCGCCCTATTCTGGATACAGCAGATGAATGTGGTGTCGATGTTTGCTACGAAATCCACCCGGGCGAAGATCTGCACGACGGCATTACCTTCGAAATGTTTCTTGAGCGGGTAGACAATCACACAAGATGCAACATGTTATACGATCCGTCCCACTATGTTTTGCAACACCTCGATTATCTAGCCAATATAGATATCTATAAAGACAGAATTCGAATGTTCCATGTTAAGGATGCAGAGCTAAACCCCACCGGCAAACAAGGTGTCTACTCGGGTTATCAACCGTGGGTAGATCGGGCCGGTCGTTTCCGCAGCCTCGGTGATGGTCAGGTGGACTTCAGCGCTATATTTTCCAAGTTGTCTGCATGCGGCTTTGACGGCTGGGCGGTGGTAGAGTGGGAGTGTTGTCTTAAACATCCTGAAGACGGTGCACGCGAAGGCGCACAGTTTGTTAAAGACCATATCATTCGTGTTACAGAAAAAGCTTTTGATGACTTTGCAGATACAGGTACCGATGAAGTGGCCAATCGCCGTATGTTGGGGATAAGGACATAACATGACCGATCAGACGAATCCCCAGCGTAAAGCCGAGCGCATCCGCCTTGGTATGGTCGGTGGCGGCAGAGACGCTTTTATTGGTGGTGTACATCGCATTGCTTCACGCCTTGATGATCACTATGAGCTGATAGCTGGCGCGTTCTCTTCAACAGCAGAAAAATCACTGGCATCTGCTGCCGACCTCGGTATCAGCACTGATCGCGCATACGATGATTACAAAGCAATGGCTGCTGCAGAAGCTGTCAGGGAAGACGGCATAGAGGCCGTCAGTATTGTCACACCCAATCACATGCATGCGCCTGTCGCCTTGGAATTTTTAAAACAGGGTATGCATGTTATCTGTGATAAGCCACTGACCTCAACACTCGATGATGCCAAAGCGCTGGTTGCTGCTGCATCAAAATCAGGTTCGTTGTTTGTACTTACACACAACTACACCGGCTACCCTATGGTACGGCAAGCGCGTGCGATGGTTCATAACGGGGAGTTAGGTGACATCAGACTGGTACAGGCGGAGTATCCACAAGACTGGCTGTCAACCAAGCTTGAGGACACAGGCCAAAAGCAGGCTGGCTGGCGCACCGATCCGGACCGCTCGGGTCTGGGTGGTTGTATCGGTGATATAGGCACGCATGCATTCAATCTCGGATGCTTTATCACAGGCCTTAAGCTCGATTCTTTATGCGCTGATCTCGATACCTTTGTTGATGGTCGTCAACTGGACGATAATGCTCATGTGATGTTGCGTTTTGAGGGTGGCGCCAAAGGGTTAATCTGGTCAAGCCAGGTAGCTCCGGGCAATGAGAACGCATTAAGAATTCGCATCTATGGTAGTAAAGGCGGTCTTGAATGGAGTCAGGAAGATCCAAACTATTTATGGCATACCCCGCTGGGGGAACCGAAAAGATTATTAACTCGCAGTGGCAGCGGTGCTGCTGATGCGGCAAACGATGTCAGTCGAATACCTCCAGGGCACCCGGAGGGCTATCTGGAAGGATTTGCCAACTTGTATACTGGTGCCGCTCATGCCATACAAGCGCTGCGTGTTGGTAATACTAAAAAAGCTGACACTGATATTTCATTGCTGCCATCAGTAGAAGACGGTCTGGCTGGCGTGGCATTTGTTACAGCGGCGGTGAAATCTTCCGGCAACGGTGGCAATTGGGAGAAGCTGGATATTTAGTTCGCCAGCTATCTTAACTCTGCAAATTTAAGTATCTGCAGCATTCACTGGCAGATTTTCTTTAAGGAATATTTCTATTCGTATACGCTCTTGCGTGGCGTTATAGGGTACCGCATCAACCGTTGAGCGCATCAGTCTGACGGCACTTCTGACGATGTGGCCTTTGTCCTGCGAAATAAGCGCCGCGAACAAACCCTGCTGTAAAGCTATCTGCGAAGTTGGCGTTAGTTCATGGGCAATCACTACGAGGTCAAGCAGTTCTTTGTTTAAAAAACCGATCAATCCTTTATTGCTTGAAGCTGTTGAATAGATACCGCGAATATCAGGCCAGTTTGACAGAGCTTCCGGGAGAATTTTTTCTGCAAGAACTTCATGATCATGTATTTCAATGGTCGGCAGTACTGCGAAGCCCGGAAATTGCTGCTCCATGACCTGATCAAAACCATAACGTCGTTCAAGATGATCACGCGCCAGGCGTGATCCAGTTAGAACAAGCACCTTGCCACTCTCTACGGTTGAAAAACTACCCATTAATTTTGCGGCGGTTTGACCCGCCGCTTTGTTGTCTATGCCAACAAAATGGTTGCGTGGAGAGCTTGGCAGATCTGTTAACAGTGCGACCACGGCAATGCCGCGTTCACGGGTGCGTGTTACCGCATCTCTGACGGTTGGTGTCTCGGGTGCTACTACCGCGACACCATCGACTTTTTCTCGATCCAGATTATCCAGTGAGATAGCGATTTCTGTTGAATCGAAATAAGACACCCGTATGGTTACAACATGAGTCCGCTCATTGATCAGGGATCTAGACTGAGATGTGACCTCCTGTTGTAGTGCATCGATATACTCTTCAGTTGATTCAGGCAATAAAAAAACAAATCGGTAAACGCGTTGTCTCGCAAGGTTCGCCGCCGCGGTGTCACGTATGTAACCTAACTCATTGACTGCTTTATGCACTCTTTCCATGGTGACAACGCGCACACCGGGACGGTCGTTGAGCACCCTGTCAACAGTAGCGAGACTGACACCAGCATGACGTGCAATGTCAATGACAGTAGGCTTTGAACCCTGAACGAGTTTGACTTTACCGGATTCCGGCATAAGTTAGTCTGCAGCCAGTCTTTCGAAAACTAATGCTACTGCCTCAGCACCCGGATCGTTATTACCAACGAGGTTCTCTTCGGGAACGTAAGCGGCGCGTCCGGCTTTAGCGCGTATTATTGTGGCTGTGTTATCTGCACCTGATCTCGCGGCAGTAGCAGCCTTGCCAATGCCGGAAGGCAGTGCGTCAAGTGCCGGTTGTAATGCATCAATCATTGTGCGGTCTCCAACGACTGCACCGCCCACCTGACTGACTCTGTCAAGACCTTCAGACAAGGCTTTTTCTATGGGTAAACCTCGTGCACAGGCATCACCGGTAGCATTAAAAAATATTGCCAGTATCACACCGGATGACCCACCCATCGTCTGACTAAGTTCATTGCCAAGCGCCGGCATCAGTTGCGTTAAATCTGCCAGCGGCATTTTATCTAAATTACCTTGCAAAGAACGCGCGGCGGTCGCGAGAGTACTGCCTGTATCACCATCACCAGATTTGGCATCCAGCTCATTCAAACTTTTTTCAGATGAAATCAACAGATCACAGATTGACGATATTGTTTTCCGGGTATCTGCATTCTCTGATGCGAGTGGTGCCACAGGTGCCAGACCGTCAGGCAGGCTCACGACCGCTGCCGGACTTACCTTCTGCAAGCCGGGCCAAGAAGCAATAGAAACCGGCTCTTTGAGTGCTGCCAGTTGTTTGTTATCTACCTTAAGCACTGATACGGAGAATCCGTGCATATCCAGTGATGTCATCAGAGGTGCCGGGCCGATAATAAACTGCGCGTCGAGTTTTGAATTGATCAACTCATAGGCAAGAATTGACATCTCCAATGGTGTTGTTGCACCAAGATTATTTAACAACGCGACAACATTTCCCCCACTGCAATGCGGAAGAAGCTTGTCTACCACCATGCCCATTGCCGCCCTTGCATTTTCAAACTCGACCTGCTCCACCCCTGCTTCACCGTGAATACCCAGACCCAGTTCTGCCTTACCCTTTGCAATTCGATCCTCTTTAGCAGACCCCGGAACCGTGCAGGTGTCGAGTGACGTACCGATGGATGCTGTTGCATCAATGACTTTACGTGCAGCATCGGTCACCTGATCAAGTGACTCGCCTGCTTCTGCTGCCGCACCAGCTATTTTGTGTACAAACAAAGTACCTGCGATGCCACGAGCCTGAGGCAGATCTGGTAGTGCAATGTCATCATCTACTACAACCATTTCGACTTTACGACCCAGCGCTCGAGCACGTTCCGCCGCCAGCCCGAAGTTAAGCCGATCACCGGTATAGTTCTTGACGATAAGCAGACAGCCTGCATCTCCGGTCACTGCAAGGATACCGGCCAGCACTGCATCTACCGATGGTGATGCAAACACTTCACCGCAAACCGCGGCAGTCAACAATCCCTTACCAACAAAGCCAGCGTGTGCAGGTTCATGACCTGATCCACCACCTGATATCAAGGCTACTTTGGATTTATCCCAGTCGCTTCGATAAACCACTTTAATATGCGGGTACCCGTCAAGCCTTACCAGTGCATCGCCCGATG
Organism: uncultured Granulosicoccaceae bacterium; assembly: GCA_938020525.1. Classification (GTDB taxonomy): domain Bacteria; phylum Pseudomonadota; class Gammaproteobacteria; order Granulosicoccales; family Granulosicoccaceae. The sequence goes on from CALIHW010000006.1 coordinate 10,750, forward strand.
TAAGAAGTAGCCCGTCTATCGCTTCAGTGACAAGGTTTTCTTTTGCATTAATAAATTGAGTCATGCATCTCTCCCGGTGATTCGATTGCCGCTCTGATCGAAGCAGAGCGGATTAACTGGTTGGATTTTTACGGTGGTGCCAGCACTATAAGGATTACCAGCAGGACTCAAGACGGTGATATTGTAACCCTGCATATCAAGGTGAAGACGGGTTTGATCGCCCAGGTGTTCAACCCGTTTGACTGATGCATCCTGACCTACGCCATACTCTACATGTTCCGGTCGCAGTCCGATTGTGTCAGCCATTCCCGAAGTAGATGTAAATAAAGCCGCGGGCAATATATTAATACGCGGTAGTCCAAGGCGACTAGCCACATAGATGCTCTCAGGATCTTCATAAATATCTCTGGGTGTACCGAACTGAACCAGCCTGCCTTCCTGCAGCACACCAACATGTGTTGCCATGGTCATTGCCTCTATCTGATCATGGGTCACATAAAGTAACGTCGCGCCAAGCTCCGAGTGAATGCGTTTAAGCTCAATTCTGAGATCCGCACGTAGTCTTGCATCCAACGAACTGAGCGGCTCATCCATTAAAAAGACAGCCGGATCTCGGACCAGCGCCCGTCCGATAGATACTCTTTGCATCTCACCACCAGAGAGCTCGGTAGCTCGATTATCCAGCTTGGAAGTGATATGCAGCTTCTCGGCTACCTCAGCTACTTTTCGTTCGATCTCCTGATTGGATGTTTTTAATATTGGAGAGCGCAGTGGAAACGCCAGATTATCCCGCACAGATAAATGCGGGTATAACGAGTACTGTTGAAACACCATAGCCACATCACGTTGCGCGGGCGTTTCTTCATTGACCACCCTGCCATCGATAGTAACTTCACCACTGTCTATTGTCTCTAGCCCCGAAATCAACCGCAATGTGGTGGTTTTACCGGCACCTGTAGGCCCGAGCAACACGACAAAACTACCATCCGGAATTGTCATATCCATATCAACAACAGCTTTGGTACGACTGAACGACTTACAGAGATTTTTTAATATCACCTCAGCCATGAGCGATCACCCCTTCATTCAGTGTTGAACGCAGCGATCTACCACTATCATCAAACAGGGTAATTGTGGAGCCGTCAAACTCCAGTGCTACCGAACTTCCTACACTGACCGGCATGGCAGCATCAACACGTGCTTTTAATTCACCAAAGTTGCTCTGTAGTAAAACGATCTGGGTAGTACCCAGGTACTCTACTGCCAATACCTGTGCTCTGAAATCACCCTGATCGGATAATCTGATGTGTTCCGGCCTGACACCCAAAGTCATCGCCCCACTCGCCTGCTCCAGTTGAGTGGGTACCTGCACTTGATGGTGACCCAGCTCAACCTGGGACTGACCATTAACAATAGCTCCCTCGAACTCCAGAAAATTCATTGATGGTGATCCGATAAAATCAGCTACAAAACGACTGGCCGGTTTATCGTAGATGTCTTGTGGAGTACCAAACTGTTCTACCACAGCGTTGTTCATGACGACAATCTTGTCACCCATTTGCATGGCTTCCAGTTGATCATGGGTGACATAAACAGTTGTTGCATTCATGCGGTCATGCAGTGCACGAAGTTCTTCTGACATATGCTCACGAAACTCCGCATCCAATGCACCGAGTGGTTCATCCATCATAAAGGCCTTCGGGTCACGCACGATGGCGCGACCCAACGCGACTCTTTGTCTGTCACCACCTGAGAGACCACCCACCGGTTTGTCCAGCATGTCTTCAATACCGAGTATCTTTGCGACCTCTGCGACTTTGGTACGAACATCACGACGCTTCATACCCTGACTGACTAATGGATAACTGATGTTCCGGCGTACGTTCATATGCGGGTATAAAGCAAACATCTGAAATACAAAAGCGATGTCGCGCTTTGAAGGGGGGCGCTGGCTGATTTCTTCACCATCAAGATATATCTCACCCGAGGTCGGTAGCTCAAGGCCTGCAATCATTCGCAGTGTGGTGGTTTTGCCGCAACCTGAGGGCCCTAACAACATAAAGAACTCACCATCGGCAATGGTGAATGACGACTCTTTAACCGCAGTGAAGTCACCAAAGTCTTTGCGTAGATTTTTGATTACGATTTCAGCCACTACTCTTGCTCCGGGAAGTGGCTAACGATGATAAACATCACGGTACCTGTTAGCGTCACAACAAAAGAATAGGTATAAGCCCACAGAACATAAGGCTGCATTAACATAAACACGCCGGCAGCAATGAGTATTGTCGCAACCATTTCCCACGGGCCGCGCTTTAATGTGAACAATCCTTTAAAAAAGCGCGTCATTTGCGAACCGCTCCGAAAGTTATTCCTCTTAACAGGTGTTTACGCAGCATCACGGTAAATATCATTACAGGTAATAAGAATAACGTTGCACCAGCAGCGATGGCCGGCCAGTCGAGCCCACCTACACCGATAATGGTAGGTATAAATGGTGGAGCTGTTTGTGCAGTACCTGATGTCAAAAGCACTGCAAATGCATATTCGTTCCAGGCAAAGATCAAACAGAATATCGCTGTGGAGGCGATACCGGTCGCCGCCTGCGGCAGGACGACTTTATAAAAAGCCTGAAATCTTGTGTAGCCGTCTATCAGAGCTGCTTCTTCGTATTCTCTGGGTATTTCATCAATAAAGCCTTTCAACAACCAGACTGCCAGAGAAATATTGACTGCCGTATAAAGCAATATCATCCCCAGATGCGTGTCGCTTAGGCCGAGTTTCCGGTACATTAAAAATATCGGTATCGCGACTGCGATAGGCGGCATCATTCTGGTGGAGAGAATAAAAAACAACAGGTCATCTGCCAGCGGAATCTTAAAGCGCGAGAACGCATACGCCGCTAATGTGCCCAGAAATATACTTAAAAAGGTAGAACCGAAACCGATAATTACCGAGTTTAAAAATCTGCCACCAAACTTTGATGGCCCGGCAATTACCATATCCCTGTTGCGGACGATTTCTTCGGCGAAGTTTGCAGGTGGTGGCAGACTCGCGAGTTTCTCAGGGCTGACTCTGGTACGGGTGGTAAATAAATTTACATAGCCCTCAAGCGATGGTTCGTAAAAAACCTTCGGCGGATAACTAATACTGTCAGGTGGCGTTTTAAAGCTTGTCATCATGATCCACAGCAATGGAATCATTGTGATGACGGCGTACAGAATTACCAGTGTACCGGCGATCCACTTCTGGCCATTTGATGGCTCGGTGATCGAATAGCTCATCGCTCTTTCACCTTGTTCAGCGCCTTAACGTAGATAGACGCAAGCCCGAACACGGTAACAAACAGGATAATCGCAAATGCGCTGGAGTAACCAGTGCGCCATTTTTCAAAGGCCTCGCGTTTTAAGTTGATTGAAGCCATCTCTGTGATTGACCCGGGTCCACCGCCGGTCAACTGCACAACCAGATCAAACATTTTAAAATTTTCTATGCCACGAAATAAAATTGCCAGCATTAAAAAAGGTAATACCATCGGGATGGTGATAGTAAAGAACTGTCGCAGTTTTGAGGCGCGGTCAATCTCGGCCGCCTCATAGATATAGTCAGGAATACTGCGCAGCCCGGCCAGACAGATTAACATCACAAACGGTGTCCACATCCAGGTATCTACGATTACTATGGCCCAGGGCGCCAGATCAACTGAACCCAGCATTTCAAAACTTGAAGGATCGGCACCGGTAAAAAAAGTAATGATATAGTTGAACAAGCCAATCTGAGGCTGGTACAGAAAAGTCCAGAAATTCCCGACCACAGCCGGTGAAAGCATCATGGGTAACACAATAATTGTGGTCCACAAATCATTGCCACGGAACTTGCGGTTAATCAGCCACGCTAACGCAAACCCTATTAAAACCTGAAAGAACAATGTCCAGAACAAAAAGTGTGCTGTCGCCTGCATAGACAACCAGATGTCACTATCGCCAAGTATTCTTTCGTAATTGCGTAAACCAATGTACTTGACCTCGCGGTTTATACGGTTTGCCTTGAAGTTGGTGAAACTGAGATTAATAGTCCACAACAGTGGGAATATATTAACCGCAAGCAGCAAAAAAATAGTCGGCCCGACGAACAACCAGGCAATAGCTCGATCTGACAAGCCTTTTATTTTTCTAGCAACTCGCCTGGGCGTTTTTTGGGCAAGTTTATCTGCGGTGCTATCAGACATTCGTTAATCCATTGGCACATTGGGGCGGCACCGGTGATACACCGTTGCCTAACAAATGTAGAGGGTGAGACTGGCAGCGAGTAGATCCGCTGCCAGTTATCTTAAGAAGGCGTCAATTTATTCATGAATTCGACAGCTTCATGAATTCACTGAGTTATAGTTTGCCTTCGTCTTCGAAGACTTCAGTCCAGTCTTCAATCAACTTATCCAACGCTTCCTGTGCAGTACCCTGATCTGCAACGACAAAGTCATGTACACGCTTTTGCATTGCCAGTAATAATTCTGCATAGGCAGGTTCCTGCCAGAAGTCCTGAACATTGTCCATTGCTAACAAAAAGTCCGCAGCAAAAGGTGCACTGTCTTTGAAGGTGTCACCTTGTAGCACTGAGTTGTGCGCTGAGTAGCCACCCATGCTCCACCACTTGGCCTGCACCTCCGGATCTGAGAACCACTTGATATACTCAAGAGAAGCCTCTTTTTTGTCAGAGTAGGATACGACAGAGATACCCTGACCACCGAGCGTTGATCCTTCCTGGTTTTGCGGTGGATTGACAAAGAAATCTATTTTGTCGCCCCCGGTATCGGGATCTGCATAGAGCCCCGGAAAGAATGCAAACCAGTTCATTGCCATTGCAACCTGGCCTGATTTGAATGCATCGAGGCTTTCACCCATATATGAATTGGTATAGCCAGGGGGTGTTGCTGTTTTGTAGAATTCCTTATAGAACTCTAGTGCTTCAACGGCCTCAGCCGAGTTTACCGCCCCTTCCATATCATACTCACCGGGTGTGTTCTCGTACTTGAAACCCCACGGATACAACGCACTGGTTGCTCCCATAGTGATACCTTCAGAACCACGCTCTGTGAAAATTGCAGCGCCGTAAACGGTTTTTCCGTCAATCTCGCGTTCCTGGAAAAATTGCGCTATCTGCAGTAATTCTTTCTGCGATTTTGGCTCACCCAGTTCCTGCCCTGTCGCTTCTTTATAGGCAGCTTTTATATCGTCACGTTCAAACCAATCTTTGCGATAGAACCAGCCATTCGCATCACCCATAGCCGGTAGCGCATAGTAGTTTGGTGTGCCTTTTGGCCATGTCGAGTAGGCATATACGGTAGCGGGAGCAAAATCATCCATGCTAATGCCTTCTGCATCAAAGAAGTCATTCAGCTTTACGTAGTGTCCGTTCTCTGCGCCACCACCAATCCATTGGCTGTCACCAATTAAGAGATCACACAGCTTGCCGCCGGAATTCAGTTCATTGAGCATGCGGTCGGCAAAATTTGGCCACGGTACGAATTCGAAATTCATGGTATGACCGCTTGCCGACTCAAAGTCTTTACTCAGCTCTACCAATGCATTGGCAGGATCCCACGCCGCCCAGCAAAGAGTCAGGTCTTCAGCTTTTGTTGCGGCAGACATTGTTGCCGCGGCGAGAGACAATACCCCTACAGACGCTATTTTCAAGTGTTTCATTTTTCCTCCGAATGGTGCAGTTAGTTGCCTACAGAGTCAGCCGGTGACTCTCGATTTCAGTCTAGATGATTAACGTACCTCAAGTCCAGAAAAATGACTTTACCCAGGCAAGCATTGTTTGGTGATCAGCCAAAAACACTTATTAATGCACGTTAGGTTAATGTCATTACACCCGGTGATAATGTTGCGTCTTCTGGCTATTGCATTGCCTATGACTGATACTAAAAGCACGCAAAAAGGTGACTTCACGATGGCTACAACAATCGATGCGTTGACGCGATTTCCTGTTAAAGGAATGAGTGGTGAGCTGCTTGAAAGCGTGCAGCTGGAATCCGGACAGGGATTCCCGAGCGACCGAAAATTTGGATTCGCCCGTCCCGGTAGCGGCTTTGATACTAATAATCCGCAGCCACTACCAAAATCAAAGTTTTACATGCTTGCTCGTGATGCCAGACTGGCGCTGCTTCGCGCCGAGCTTGATGACAAGACCAGCGTTTTGTCGTTATCAACGCCTGATTCTAACAATCAGTTTGACATCAGCACCATCCAAGGCAAACAAGCTGCCAGCCTTTTCCTGAATTCCTATTTAACTTTACCCGATGAAGAAACACCCACACTTTATGAAGCATCCCCACACCGATTCACCGATGTGTCTGTTGTTTCTAAAGAGATGATGAATACGGTGTCCA
>CALIHW010000007.1 GCA_938020525.1 uncultured Granulosicoccaceae bacterium
CTAGAAGTCTAATTGAATATCTAACCAGACACACCCCTCTTCCGGCGCAAACTACACGCCGGATTCTCCCCTGGGAGAATGACAAAAGCGGCACTGGTTAAGGTCATGTGATAGTCACTAAAACCTTTGACGACACCCTCCCCGGGAGAATACAAAGCGTTGTTTGCTTTGCAAGACGGATCGATTTTTCAGGTATGAAAATGCACTGTTACTAATAGACACTCTGAGGTACTACTACCAATAGCTGAGTGCACCGTTGTACATATTTTCAAGATCTACCAGAATTGAATCACGCGGAGCATTAGCAATTGCACGTTGTTGTCTGAAAGAAGATTCAGCCAGTGCCTTAACGTGTGACTGGTCAAAGCCAACACCACTCAGGCCATTGGGTATATGCGTTTCACGCATCAGTTCAATCAATCGTTTACTTAAAACCTCGCCTGCTTCATCTTTGGTGGCGCCTTTGGCGTCAGCGCTTAAAAAGGCAGCTCCTTCAAGGTGTCTTTCGGGTGCTGCATCTGCGGTATAGTTAAAAATTGCCGGTGCACTAACAATGACACTGATGCCGTGAGGAATAAACGGTGAGGAAACCGGGTAACCATCAGTCGTGATGTCTTTCATTAAATGGGTGATGCCGTAAGACATCGCGTGAGGCAGGTGAGTGCCGGAATTTCCAAACGCGATGCCTGCCAGTGTCGCACCCCACATCAAATTGTCTCGAGCTTCCCTGTCTGAATTGTCTGCCACACCGCGCACCAGATATTCACCCGCTATTTCAAGTGCTTTTTGGGCACTTAAATCACTGAACGGATTTGAGCCTTGGATTAGTTGTCTGGCGTTAGGATCTTTGACTTCAAGATGTTTTGTATAAGCACGTGCTGTGTAGCACTCAAGTGCGTGGCACAACAAATCAAAACCGGTAGAAGCGACAACATTACCTGGCAGACTGTCGCAGCACTGAGGATCAACAATTGCTTGTGTGGCAAGTAAATGCGGGCTTGCAACAACAAACTTGGTATCAAGTTCATTAATACGTATCACAGTGATAGAAGTACACTCGCTACCAGTACCGGATGTGGTGGCGCACGCTATATGTGGCAGCACAGGTCCCGGTACCGGTTTACCGCTACCGATAGGCGCTGCGAAGTAATCCCGAATGTGGCCGCCATGCTGTGCTACCAATAGTGCACCTTTGGCCGTGTCTATCACGCTGCCTCCGCCGACTGAGATTATACCGTCAGAACCGGCGTCTTTAAGCATGCTTGCCGCTTCCATAACGCAGTCATCATCGGGTTCGATACGGATGTCGGAAAATATACTGAACTCGATCGACTGTTGTTTTAGAGACTGCCTGACAATCTCGACAATCGGTCCTGACTCGAGCATTGCGTCAGTAAACAATACAACTTTCTTAAAGCCCAGCGCTTTTGCACGTTCCCCGACTTCGGCAAGTGAGCCCCTGCCGAACGTAAGCTTCGGCATCGCAACGGTAAAACTGTTGGCACCGTTATCGGTAGGTTCGAAGTATTGACACCCCATGAGATCCTCCTGGATCGATATAACTAATGTAGTTTGACACCAGTGTATCAACACATCGGGTGTCATTCACACCCGATAATCTTCAAGGATAAGATCCGAGGCTCTTTCTCCCACCATAATTGCCGGTGCGTTGGTATTGCCCGTGGGGATGGATGGAAATACTGAAGCGTCAGCAATCCGTAGTCCTGTTATACCATGTACTTTTAATCGCTCGTCAACGACCGAGGTATTTCTGTCAGTCCCCATCCTGCAGGTCCCGCAAGGATGGAAGACAGTCCAGGCGTTCTCAGAGATAAACTGATTTAACTCATCATCACTTTGAATAGATTCACCGGGGTAGACTTCTTTTTCTACAAGTTTCTGCATAACGTCCGTGCTCATGTAGCGTCGCATCAACTTCATACCTTCCAGCATCAGATGTCTGTCATGCTCTGTTGTCAGGTAATTGGGTTGTATGGCTGGCGCTTCGAACGGATCGTTGGATTGAATATGCGTGTAGCCGATGCTTGTCGGCTTGCAAGGGTTGTAGCCAAGTAAGAAGCCCGCAAACGGATCCGGATTTACCAATGGGCGCGTACCGACCGGAGCCCGTGTATAACTCAGCGGTGAGAAGTATATTTGTAGATCAGGTCTGTCGCTGTCTGGCTGGCTACGTATAAACCCACCGGCCTGATTGACACTTAAGCTTAAGGGGCCTTTGCGACCGAACAGGTATTTTAATCCAGCGGTAATTTTTCCGCTCAGTGGTCGCAGTTCCTCGTTAAGAGAAGGCAAACGCGATTTGCACACGATGTCTCCACCAAGATGATCAGACAGGTTTTCACCTACGTGGGGTAAGTTATGAATCGTTTTAATGCCGTGTGCTTCAATGTTGTCCGGATTACCAATACCGCTCAGCTCTAGTAGTTGTGGTGTATTGACGCTGCCTGCACAGACTATGATTTCCGCTCTTGCTTTGGCAGTTAAGTCCTTGCCATTCTGTCTGTATTCGACGCGATCGAATTTACTACCACTGCCAAGTAGCTTTTTAACTTGTGCTTTGGTCTTAAGAGTGAGGTTTTTCCTGGACAGGGCAGGGTGCAGATAACATCTCGCAGTTGAACCACGCCAGCCATCTTGAGTGGTAATCTGGAAGAGCGCTGCACCTTCCATATCCCCCGAGTTATAATCCGGGTTAAAAGGAATCTGCAGTTGTTGCGATGCGTCTATAAAGTGATTGCACAGCGGATGTACTTCATCATGAGTGCTGTGAACCGATAGCAAACCATCCGTGCCGCGTTGTGAATGTTGTACACCGTCCCAGGACTCCATGCGTTTGAATACAGGTGCTACGTCAGCCCAGCTCCAGCCAGGAGCTGTAACGGCCCAGTCTTCGTAGTCCTGAGGATGACCACGAACATAAACCATCGCATTTATTGAACTCGAACCACCAAGAACTTTGCCTCTGGGCCAATAGCTTGGTTTATTGTTTAATGCGGCAACCGGCTCAGTATGGTACTTCCAGTTGACGCTTTTTTCGTAATAGGTCTTGCCATAACCTATTGGCATTTGCACAAATAATCGACGGTCTGTACCACCGGCTTCCAGCAACAGCACCCGGTGACATCCGTTAGCGCTTAGTCTGTTGGCGAGTACAGCACCGGCAGAGCCAGCGCCGATAAGAATAAAATCGAATTCTTGCAATGGCTAAGGAATGCCTCAGGTAATAACTTGAGGGCTGGCCCGGTTTATTCGTGAAATGGCGAGCATAGCGCGCAGAGCATTGGTTTCACAGAGTATTTTATTCTCGCGTTCCATGTTTTCATTTACTTGGCTTACTGATATTTGCAAGAGAAAAAATTCGCTGTGGAATCAAGGATCAAGCGGGATGCTGTCATTTTCATGAATAATCCGGGCTAGTAACTAATGGTATTGCAAGCGTACCTAAATTTTATTGGCGTGTAATGTCTAGTTTATCAAGCTGCAGGCGGGCAGCACCCCACCAGGTTTCTACTCCGAATTCAATGGCAGACATGCACCAGTTTCGATCGAGAGCTTTGATGCCGTAAACCGATTCATTAGCCGCAGACCAGACACTTGTCCATTCGACAAATCGATTCCAGTTCAGAGTACCGGTGGTTACTTCGTTGACGGCGGTGAAGGCGATGTATTTGTCGTCCTGTAGTGGTTTGATCCAGACATCCCAAAGCTGGTTGTCAATCATCACACCGGCTTCTGCTCTGGTTGACCCTGGTGTTCTGAGTACCGGATTGGCGATCCAGACCATCATCTCGTACTCGCGATTATCGACTTCAAAATTAGGTCCGCCAATATCGCAACTGGTATGAAAAAACGATTCAAAAGCTAAATTGCGCTCTGCCTGCCCGGTTTCCTGATAGCTGTACTCGATTTTAAAATCATCGAGTTCCGATACTGTGGCGGGTAAGCCTAACTCTTCAGGGGTGCCCGAGATATGAGCGCCGAGTTTGTTGCCGTATAACACTTGCGGGTACGACTTAACCTGAAACTCATCCACTACATCCTGTGTTAACCAGTCATATTCAAAAACAACCTGTGCGTTGCCATTGAGCAGCCTGTCAACGAAAACCATTTGTTGCCAATCATCGCTGTTAGCGGTTCGGGCATTCCAGTCGTTGTTGAGAGCGATGTACTTATCGTATTCAATGGTAGGAAATCCGTGCCCCGGATTTGGTGGTGCGCCGATGTTATCCAAATCAGTGTAGGGCTGTGCTGTGAGCGAGCGCAATGTATTGAAGCTGACATCTTCGCTTGTCTCCATCCAGATGCCTACCGAGTCAAATGCTTCTGTGCGCCAGACAAGAATGCTGTCGTGAATTTGAATTGACGGTCTGAACTTGCAGGCAACTGTCGTATCAAGGCAACCTGCCTGATCTGCAGTGAGGTGTTGTGCGATTCGGTCACCGCGATCATCTTCAATTACAAGGCGGTAGCTGCTCGCCCCTTCAACTGCCGGCCATTGAAATTCAGGATCACTAACGTGACCGCCCGCAGGTAGTCGCAAAACCTCAGTTACCTGTGCGCCAATATTGTCATTCTCGTTGTTGCTATTGCTGCCATTGGCAGTATTGGTCGAGCTAACCTCATTGCTGTTTTGAGCGTCTTCAGGGACATCAGCATTAATCGTCACGTTGGACGAAGAGCCACCACAGGCTAGTAGCGCTGTGGTGGCGGTTATTATTAGCGTGTTCTTAAGACATTGTCTGACGAGCTGGTTTTGCATTACCGGGTCCACTTGAATTTCGTGAAAGTTATTACTTATCACCCGATTTGCCAATCCCAGGGCTTGCTAATTATTGTGTCATGACGCTATCAGTGAGGCAAGCAGTGGTTTTAGATTGGTTACTTCTTCGTGAGGTGAACAGCAAAATCAACAGCAACCCCAAGCTGATGCTGCCACCACCAGACTTGGTATTCGTGCCATTGCTGTTTGTTTCTGGTGTTTCTGCAGTCTCTGCTGTATCAGGTTGGGGGTCGCCCGGGTTTACCGATGGGTTGCTGGTTAGGTTCTCTTCGATGTTGGTTTCTTCGGTGACGTCGTCAGCATCGGTGATTTGCGAATCTGTGGTCGTGTCAGTATTTACCTCCGATGGTTCGTTGTCCGTGGGTTCGTTGTCGGTTGTTATTGTGGTTGTCATGGTTTCGGTATTACCGAGGGTAAGGTCAGTAACATTCTGATCCAGTATGACAACCCAATCTTGCCCGGGAGTGTTTGGCGGTGTACCCAAAACCAACGGGGAATCGTTGACAATCTGTACCTCACCTTCAAATTTTCCGCTGCGCGGATTAAACCATCGTTGTCGATAGGTGCCCGGCTCAACCTGTAGTGTGCCGCTCTGTTGACCGTTTGCAATGAACACCGCATAAGTGTCAGCAGCTTTAGCAAAAACTTGCGCACCCGGTGTACTGTGCAGTTCGTCTGCGGGCTGCATTTCTACGAATGGTAGTTGTGATTGCATCATCTCGCGAGCGTACTTCATATAACGGTACATCGCCTCGCGGGTTCTGAAGTCTTCTGTGCGCATATCGCCACCAAGTGGCAGTGGGTGATAGCCAAAGTACCACTCTATATTGCCACCGCTGAAGTACACCGGATAAAGCACAGAACGTCTTAAAGCATCTGCATTATCATCTGTTAGACCGGTTTGTGCAGGCCCGACCTCGTCCATATCAATAACCCATGGTCTACCGGCGGCTGCGGTTTTCTCTCGCCATGTTTCAACAAAATCGTTAGCGTTGGCGGGAGAGAACTGAATTGATGATGCGTCGAATGATGGATCTGTGAGCAGATCATCGTATGTTTCATGTGGCCTGTTCAGATAAGAATGAACCGCAACAGGGTGTGCAGCCCAGTCCAGAGACTTTATGTAAGCTGCAAAAGCCTTATGCTTTTGTGTGCCAAATCGACTCTCTTCACTAAGATTCCATTTAACCCCGAGCAAGTACGAAAAGCGTGCAACCATTTCACGATAGAACAGCTTTCTTTCTACACCAAGTTCGCCGCCATCAAGCCATTCAGAGTTACCTGCTTCAGTTTCAGCCAGAACCATATGCGTTGCAATACCTTTGTTTTGCATATGATTTAAAACCATATTCCACTGGTAGAGTTTTGAGATATCGTAGTGGGTGTTCTCGTAGAAACTCCCGTTCGAACCTATAAACGGGTGTGTATCACGGCCATCACCACCGAGGTTCATAGGTAGAAAATAAATTGAGTTGACACCTTCGTCAGCCAGATAGTTTACTGCCCCGACAATACCTTTTGCGGCTTCCGGGTTTTGGCTGTTGTCGAATAACGGGTCGCCTGTACGCCAGTCAGCAATGTGTGATTCGTAGTGGTGTAATCCATCGGGTAACGTACCCGTACCTGCGCCACCAGGATTATCACGGGTATTATCAAACCCCGCATAACCGAAAAAATTCTCAGGGCTGTCAATACCGCCTTTTATCCAGTAGGGGCCGTCAGCAAACTTTAGATAGTGATCACCAACATATTCCAGTCTGCCGTACTTCAGAAAACCGGTGTCATCATCGCTTTGTGGTGCAACAGTAAACTCACCTTCGGTACCGTCAATTGGCAATTTTGTGCCGTCCGCTTCGGAGATGCTAACTTCCCTGCCAGTTTGAAAAGAAATCATGTAACGCCATTGCCCGACCTCGTTGGGAGCAAATCGCGCACGCCAGACATCACCCACTCCGTTGCCTTTTCCATCGCCTGCAAAAAAACCAGGTACCCGATGGTCAATACCAGAGGGGCTGGTAAACGTGACATCAAATCGAAAGTCGAGGAACGGATGTGGGTTGCTAAGGCGCTCGCCCACAGGGTTGGTTGCACCGGAAATATCAAGGGTCAGTGGGTGCCACTTGCTTAAATTGCCACTGATAGTGACATCAGCATGGGCGATTGCAGAGGCGAGGCATGAGAAGCCGATGGCAAGTACTGCGATGAGAGTTCTCAACATTGATTCAATCCTATTGAAACAGATACTGAATGTCCGAAACTGAAAAAGCCCGCGTCTGAAAAGACGCGGGCTGTTTTACAACTTTAAAAGGTTTTTCTAGTTAACGCCCAGAGCACGAACAGTCGCCATGTTCAGGTACTTGTCAACTGGCAGTCCCTTAGAACGCTGGAACGCATTTACTGCAGACATAGTGTCAGCACCGATGCTGCCATCTATTGGGCCCGGGTTGTGACCAGCTGCTTGCAATGCACGCTGGATTTGCGAGATCTTTGCAGAGGTCATGTTGGTGTCACAAAGGATTTCACGCCACTCAACTGACTCAGCGCTAACCAACTCTTTGCGGGATACGTTGCTGTACTTGGCAGGAATTTCAATAACTCGCTGTGCAGCAGGAGCAGCTTGCTCGGCTACAGAGATAGTCTTGTACTTGGCAGGAATAGATACCTTACGAGTCGTTGCTGCAGTCGCTACAACTTGCTTAGTCACAGACTTGTACTCAGCAGGGATCTCAACAGTGCGAGTAGACGCAGGAGACTTCAGTACGCGCTTAGTCACAGTTTTGTAAGTTGCAGGTACTTCAACCAGACACATGATCTCGCCAGTGTTGTTGTCTATACGCTGGATAGGGCCTGTGCCCGGCTTCCACTCTTTACGAGCAGGAGTAACCATTACGCGGTTTGAAACAGTTTCGTACTGTGCTGGGATCTGAATCAGTTTAGAAGACGCTGGCTTGACCAGAACTCTTTCTCGAACTGTTTTATAAGTAGCTGGAACTACTTCCAACTTCTCAGTTGCTTCTGAAACAAGTACACGCTTGGTGCCTTGCTTGAAGCTTGCAGGAATAACTTCGATGCGCTGACCGGCTTCTTCAACCAACTGTCTTTCAGATACGGTTTTGTATTTTGCTGGAATGATGATCTTTGTGAAGCACTGACCAGGTTTTGCATTGGGTGGTGTCAGACTGCTTTGCAGGCTGTGAGCTGCCGCAGGAGCGAGAGCCAGCTTGGCTTCTTTTGCTGCAAGCGCACGTTCGCGAGCATCAAGTTCAGATGCGCGGCTTTTAAGAGCTACCGCATCAGCAGAGCTGGAAGTGATAAGACCTTTGTCTTTAACGTCAGTTGTAGAACAGGCGCTAAGAGCAGATACGAGTACAGCGCAAGACGCGGCTGTAAGCAATTTAGATGATAAACGCTGCATTGATTTCTCCGTAGATTCATTTACCGGCAATCGCTAAAAAGCCAGATGATAAGTTGACTAGCGGTAGAAACCAGAGACAGTGTCCTAGGTAGGTGTTAAAGCCGCCATCGACAGATCTATCGGCAGTAAGTTCTTGACTCGTAGATTCAACCTGATGAATTTTGTGGAGAGTGTGCGGGCGTGCATCACAAAACAAACTAAGTTGTTGGATGTAAAAGATATTTGATTGCCTTGGAGAATGTAAAACAATTATTCAGTGACAAACTGTCATGCATCGTTTAGCTTGACACTGTCAGAAATTGCTAATTAGCGGGAGATTGTCATGCCCAGAAAAAGGCTGGTTGTAGAGATGGGAATGGGGGTAGATATACGCGGTAGTGACTACACCAAGGTTGCAGTCAGAGCATTGAAAGATGCACTGTGGCACAACTCCCTGACTGTCGTGCCGGCGCTTGGCTATACAGTTGATCAGATGGAAGTTGATATTGAAATCGGTGTGGCGCAACCTGATCAGGTCAATGAGGACGAGGTGGCAGCCGTTCTGCCTTATGGCAAAGCATCAGTGACAATATCAAAGGGCGGGCTGGATATCAGAGAAGACGATAAACACACAATCGTAGCCAACGCGGCGGCGGTTGTTTATCTAAATCTTGAGTCGTCGGCTTTAGGGTCATCTGAAAGGTCAACTGAAGAGTAATTGCTATGCCACAAAAAAGAATAATCCTCGAGATGGGCAGCGGTAATGACCTCTATGGTGAAGACTATACCAAGGCTGCTAAACGTGCGGTACACGATGCGTTGCATCATAGTTCTATTATTCTGTTCCGTTCACTAGATTTGGATCGCGAGAGTATGGTGGTAAAAGTGGCAATCGGGGTTCAGAAACCTGATCTGGTTGATTGCGATGCTGTGGCTGCTGAACTGCCGCATGGCAAAGTGACTGTCGTAGCAGAAGAGGGCGGTCTGAATGTTGTCGATAAAGAGAACGGAACTGTTTCAGTGATTGCCACGGCAGGTATTTCAGCTTACCTGGATTTACCGGATGGTAAATACACGGTATGACAGAGCTGAACCACTGAACATACGTATCATCGGAGGATGCGCCTCCGGCTTATGCCCCCCTAACTGTGATGAATGGGTTTCGCCCCACGGAATGAAAGTATTACATTAGTCCGTGGTAGGGCGGGCCTTAGAGGCCGGATTTTTCGTGGCGACTCAACATCCCGCTCCCTAACTTGGACCTGGATTGA
>CALIHW010000008.1 GCA_938020525.1 uncultured Granulosicoccaceae bacterium
TTAAAGGTGAAGCTGTCGGGTTGGTATCGGGTGAGCAGCGTGAGTGGGCGAGATCTACATTGAAGGCAAAACAAAAAGAAGCGCAAAAAATTCGTAAGGAGGCTCGCCAGAAGCTTAAGGAACAACGCAGAGCGCAAGCACCGACGGCAAAGAGAAACGCCACCATTCGTCCTGCGTCTCATAGTCTCGCTAATCGTGTTTCAGCGTCCCGGAGTTCAGAATCCAGCGGACCGGTGATCAAGTACAAGACGGCCAGGCGTAGAATCGTCAAGCCGGATACCGAACGCCCCGTTGAAATTGCCAGCTAATTGAATCGCCTGAGTGCGACAGGCATACCGGGAACTTCTGAGTGAGCGCCGTGCCATTAGCGCCCACTTCGTTAATAGATTGTACAGACGCTACTGAAAATGAACTGTTGGTAGTCGAGGGCTTATCCGCTGCTAATGCGGTTAAGCCTGTAAGAGACCGTCGCCTGCAAGCGGTTTTACCGATGCAAGGTAAAATTCCAAATGCCACTCGAGTATCTGAAGAGCGACTACTTGCTCATCCCAATGTGGCTGATCTTTTACAAAGTCTTCATCCGAAGCGACTCATTGAAACCCAAATAACACACTGTCGTTACAAGCGGATTGTAATACTTGCTGATCCTGATGCGGATGGGGTCCATGCCAGTATGTTGTTGCTGCTGTTTATTTATCAGTATGTACCGTCGCTGTTTGAGGAGGGAAGGATTATTCTGTTAAGAGCTCCGCTGTACGGGTTTTATCAGGCTGAAGAATGTGTTGCTATTGCTTATTCAGAACAACATGCAGAGAGGGTGCATGTAGCTTTGACAAAAGCAACAGAGGTAACCTTGGTGAAGCGTCGGTTTAAGGGAATAGCAAGTTTCAATACCAGTCTCAGGTTGGCTTTAGTTGCACCTGACAACCCGACCCGAAAGATACTTAGTGTGGATGAGTGCAGAGACTTATGTCAGCCTCTGCTGCAATAGCCAATACAGTTATCCAATGCCCTGAAAAATTAAAAGTAAGGCAGATAAGGTGAATTTTGCGGTTGAAGATGAAGTGCATCATCCAAATACGGATGTTTAAGTGCTACTTCTTCGTTCAATTCAATCCCGAGGCCCGGCTCCGTGGGTGGCACGATATAGCCGTCCTGCCAGTTAATTGGGGACACGAGCAGCTCGTTGTGAAAGCCTGTCCAGTCTTCAATGCTTTCCAGAATCAAAAAATTCGGACTGCAGGCAGCCAAATGAATGTTGGCAATGCCTTCCACCGGGCCACAGTAGAGGTGTGGTGCAATTTGCGCGTAGTTTGCTTCAGCCAGTGCTGCGATTTTTTTAGCTTCGAGAAGCCCGCCGACACGACCAAGAGCAGGTTGTAGTATCGATGCTGCCTGTAGTTCGAGTACTCTGGCAAATTCGTACTTGGTCGTCAGGCGCTCACCGGTTGCAATCGGAATTGTTGTTTGTTTTGCCACGCGTGCCATTTCTTCTGGACGTTCCGGTGGCACGGGTTCTTCAAACCATAACGGGTCAGAGGATTCGAGTACCGCTGCCATACGAATAGCACCGGAAGTGGTGAACTGCCCGTGAGTACCAAATAACAGGTCGGCGCTTGTCCCAACTGCTTCACGCAAAGTTTTGACGAACCGTTCACTACGTTGAATGGATTCAAGATCCGGTTGATGAGGATCGAAGGTGGTATAAGCGCCAGCAGGGTCAAACTTTACGGCGGTAAAGCCTTGCTTTACGTACTCCAGCGCTCGAGCTGCTGCAACATCCGGGTCACTGTATACCGGGTGTGCTTCGTTCGCGCTAATATTATCCGGTGGATAAATGTAGGTATAGGTTCGTATTTTGTCGTGAACCCGACCGCCGAGCAAATCGTATACAGGTTTGCCCGTCGCTTTGCCGATGATGTCCCACAGCGCTGTTTCAAGTCCGCTCAGCACACCGAGCAAAGAAATATCCGGCCGCATTGAATAGCCGCGACCATATACATTGCGCCAGAGTGTTTCTATTTGAAACGGATCAGTATTTTCAACGTGAGCTGCAAAGACGTCGTCAATCATGTGCCGAACGACCGACGGTGCAAACGTCGCGTTATAGACTTCACCGATGCCGGTTATACCATCGTCAGTAGTTAGTTTGACGAATATAAAATACCGACCACCCTTATGTGGTGGTGGATTGCCAACGATAAACGTTTGAAGGTCTTTTACTACCATGGCTGCTCACCAGCGATTGGGTCGGATTGTCAGGTTGACGCCGAGTTGGGGCAGGGTGGATGTTACCGCGATTCGTGGTGTGCTACCAACAAGTGAAAATCCTTAGCTAGTGCTTCTGCGGTTTGTGGAGGCGTGAAGATAGCCTGCACTTCTGCCTCAGGGTTTATAAGAATTACTGAAGACGAATGATCAACCAGATAGTTTTTTGGATCATCACGATTCTCGGGTTCGGGCACTGAATAGACCGCGCTCACCTGATCAGCAAATTTTCTGATTTCTTCTGGTGTTCCGGTAGCACCGATGAAGCTCTCGTTAAAGTACTTAACATAGTTCTTCAAGTGCTCCGGAGTATCCCGCTCGGGATCTACTGATACCAACAAGGTGGTGGCCTTTGGTCCATCTTCCTCAGATAGCAATGTATGCATCTGATTTAAGTTGGTCAGTGTCATCGGACAGTAGTCAGGGCAAAATGTGTAACCAACATAGATGAAGGTCCACTGATCTAAAAAATCTGTTTCAGAGAGAGGTTCGTTGTTGTGATCAACCAGCCCCACGTCAGCCAGCGCCTCGGGTTCCGGAAAAGAAAAGCCGGAGAGCTCGCTTAAGTCAGGCGCGCTTTGACGGTTGCCAAAAAACAACCCTGCACCCAGAGCTGCAATGGCGACTAATGCGATAGCAAATTTATTCAATTTATTTACCCGATTTATCTAGAGCTGATAATGGAATCAGGATGCCGGGTCGTGTTGATGTAAATCATCAGACTCGTTCTTTTTCATATCCATGTGTTCTCCATGGTGCTGCATACCATCATGATTGGTGGGTTTGTCTCCGGACACCGGGGACTCCTTATGCACTGGTATGGCCAGAGTCATTGTGTTGCCGTCATTAAAGGTCAGTTCAAGGCTGACTTCTTTGCCAGCCTTTAATGGCTCCTGCAGATTAAACACCATGATGTGATCACCATGGGGTTTGAGGCTGGCCTGACCGTCGGCGGGGACGGTAATCGAACTGATCTCTTGCATTTTCATCATGCCGTCATGGTTGGTATGAGTGTGCAATTCGACTCTGTCCGAGACATCGACCGAGACTTTTGTGAGATCAATGTCCGTGTTGGAGTTATTCATCAACGTGAGGTAGATCGCAGTGGTTTTGCTACCTGGAGGGGTTGCTCTCACCCACGCGCTATCTTCTGCGACCATAATACCGTCCGTGGCAGTTGAAACGGTGCTCAGCAGCAACAGACTAATCGCTGTTATCAGTGCAGGGGTGATAAGTTTGTTCATTGTTTATTCAACGATACGGATGGGGAGTCAATTGCAATCTATGCGTTTTTTTCGTTGGCAGTGGGGCGATGTTTTGCTAGCCACATCGCGCTATACCCGCACAGGATTATAAACGGAATAACGCTGATATTAACTAAATTCCAGCCCAGGTAGTGATGCAGCGCCCCGGAGGAAAGTGCCGTCGCTGAGACTGTGCTGAATACAATAAAGTCGTTGGCTGCCTGTGTTCGGCTTTTTTCATTCTCTGTATAGCACTCTGTCAGTAAGGTTGTGCCACCGACGAACAGGAAATTCCAGCCAAGGCCTAACAGCACAAGCGCTACCGTGAAATGCCAAATCGACTGGCCGGTCAGATTCAGTATTACACACAACAGGCAAAGTAGTGCGCCGCTGAAAAGAATCTTACTAATGCCAAAGCGATTGATCAAGTTGCCAGTCACGAAAGAGGGTGCAAACATCGCAACGACATGCCATTGAATAACGAAAGCAGTATCACTCAGGCCCATGTGACTGGCATGCATTGCCAGTGGTGTGGCAGTCATTACGAGATTCATTGTGGCGTAACCTAAGGTGGCGCACAGGCAGGCGACGATAAATGTCGGTTGCCTGATGATGGCGCTGATGGGTCGACCGGTATTCGTATCGGAGCCTTTTACCTGTGGAGCTGGCAAGTCCATGAAGGTAACGGTCATTAAAGACATCAGGTAGACAGCTATGACCACTAAAAAAGCACCTGCGTAGATGGATATCTCCAGAAGGTTCTGGCTCCAGCGGGCGAGATTAGGACCGATGAAAGCGGCGACTACGCCACCTGCCATCACCCAGGAAATTGCCACATTCTTTTTGTCAGCCGTTACTACTTCCGATGCGGTAAATCGGTAGTAATTTCCGAATGCGTTAAAACTGCCAAAGCAGGCGGTGGCGAAGCAAAAAATAACCAGCGAGCGCTGGTAGATAGCAAGCAGAGCCAGGCATGCGCCAGTAATGCCTATCAGCGCGGCGAACATAAAGCCTTTTCTTCGGCCCCATCTTCCCATTGCCAGTGATGCGGGAATACTGCAGCTCATGACAGCGATAAACTGTATTGCAAGCGGCAGTGTTGCCAGAGCTTTATTTTCTGCAAGGTCCAGCCCGATCAATGCCGATACGGTGATCAGCAGGGATGAGCAGATAAACATATACGCCTGACAAGCCGTTAGAAGGTAAATCGTGCGTGGCAAGTTTTTTGGCCCTTTCGAGTAACAGAAAGTCAAGCAACAGCAGAGTCGAGTCACAGAAGAAATGACATCGAAACTACATTAATAGATACAAGGGCTAGCCAGCGGTGTCACAGGTCAGCAGATGTCTAATCAGTAAATTTTTGGTCAGTAAATGTCTGGAAGATGTCTTGGCCGGATGATTCTTGAAATCGACGGCATCGCACTGAGTGTGAAAGCTGAAGACAATATAAATCTCTGTGCGATGTGTACGCTATCTCATGGATAGCACTTCCCGCGCGATCCACTAGTTAGCCAAGGGTACAGTAACCCAGACTGAAGGCGCGGTCGAGTTGAAATGGCCGGACTACGTCAGTCCGGCCCTGAAATCTGACCACGGGTATTGCTTATGCAAGGTGGTGCTTAATCGTTCCAGATGCCCGCGTTTTGTTCTTCTGCCACGGTGCAGAAGTCTTCAGTTTCCATTGAGGTAAACCGCACGATAGTCGCCACATCAGCGTACCAGTGTTCAGTGACAATCAGAGGTACTCGTTCCGAGAAATCCGGATAGTCACGGGTAGCAGATGGTTCGCCATATTGTTCGATGCTCATTGCAAAATCTGCGGCACAAGGGTGATTATATTCGTGAGCGTCAGAGACATTGTCGCCATCGCTGTCCAGATCAAGATAGTTGGGTATGCCATCGCCATCTGGATCGCCGGTACCTTCAGCATCGTTAGATCGACCGTCACCATCGGTATCAGGAGATGAATCATCTGCTTGAATCAGTCCGGCTGAGGGTACTGCAGTGATTTGATTTTCAATCGTTTCTTCGCTTGAACTGCCACTGCCGCCACAAGCGCTCATTGTTAATGCACTGCAAGTTACCAGTGTTACTGCTGCTAATTTTTTCATATTGTCTTTTTTCTCCACAACCGGGGATGTTGCCCACTACCAATGCTTAACGGCAGTTCGAATAAAAATCCAAGTTAAAGACGGTTAAACAGAGTGAGCCGCGGACAGCGCAATTTGTGTTCCAGAGACGAGATAAACTTAAGTTTTATTTGATGATTATGTGAAGTGTGAATACATCAATACACCGTATGACTGTTTGGAATCGTGTGCGGCGTCATCGATTAATTGATGTCAAACAATGAGATGAATTACCGCTGCGACAAAAGCTACATTTTGTGAGATAAATCTGACTGTGTACCTGTAAGTCCTATACCGTTCAGCGCGCTAAAACACTATATTTTGTGGTGTTTTATTAAAAAATAGAGGAAATATTTTATATTTTTATGTTGTT
Source organism: uncultured Granulosicoccaceae bacterium (assembly GCA_938020525.1). Taxonomy (GTDB): domain Bacteria; phylum Pseudomonadota; class Gammaproteobacteria; order Granulosicoccales; family Granulosicoccaceae. The sequence continues at coordinate 6,015 of CALIHW010000008.1, forward strand.
TTGCCTCTATACTTAACCCCTGTTGTGACAGGGCTGAATAGAGGAAGTTGAATCCCTCGCCGTGAGTTTGCGTAAGTGGAACACCAACAAACCGCTTTGAATTTCATAGGGTTTTCTTTGGATGTTGCGGTGAATCTTTTTCAATTTATCCTGTCTACCCCATGGCGCTAGTATTTTAGAGTGATAATTGTGAGTGAAAGAAAACAAGGAACCGTTAAATGGTTCAACACAGAGAAGGGATACGGGTTCATTCTAAACCCGGAGGGAGAAGACGTATTTGTTCACTACCGGTCGATTCAGATAGAAGGATTTAAAAATCTTCGTGAAGGTCAGGAGGTATCTTTCTTACAAATTAAAAGCGAGAAGGGCTGGCAGGCGGCAGAAGTGGAAGTCGATGACGGCGGTTATTCTGACGAGCCGCGGGAAGTAAGTCCTGATGAATCCAGCTCCGATGATGCCAGGGAAGCTAGCCCCGACGTTGAATCCTAAGGTTAGATAGGCCCGAGTCCGGTTGTTTCCCGTTGGATGCTTCTCGGTGGGCGGTGGCCGACGGGCGCAAATTTCCTAAACCTCCCCATCAATGTCCCTACAGTTGTCTATGCGGGCTCACTATTGGCGGTTTCGTGGCAGCAATAGTGGTCCGTCGTATACCTGTATACCTGTATACCTGTATACCCCTTCAACTCTCCAATGAAAGCTGCATAGATTAGGTGTAGTTTCCCGTGTGGTTTCTGGCCGTATCTTCCCTAATAACTTACCCAGTTTCGTCGTGGTGGTCCCGGCGCAATAGTTTGGTCAGATCTGCGTGTTATTGTGTGATGGTTCGCATGATCTTTGCGGCCGTTGCGCAGTCCTGCTTTTCTGTGTTGTGGCGCGTTCCAGTGTGGAACTTCGATCACGGTAGAGTTTCTGAATCATTGGTATAAATTGCCTAATCGCGGATCTCATCGGTTCGCCTTACAGAATGCACAACGGGATAACATGAAATGACGAAGCGCTTGATAGCTGTACTGGCTGGTTTGCTGATAGCACCGATGGCACACGCTGATAGCTGTGGGTGGCCGGAAAAAGAAGCCCTTGAGTCAGTAGTCAGAGTAACCAGTGAAGACGGTAGCCATGCCAGTGGCGTTGTTGTCGGACCAAACCGCGTGCTAACTGCGGCGCACGCGATTGACGAGGCCTACCAGGCTTTCATCCGAATTGAGGAAACGCTCTATCCGGCGTTTCTGGCCTCGATAGATCGGTCCAAAGACCTTGCAATACTCGAAGTTTCAGCTCTGGATGTTGCACCAATCAAACTTGGAGACAATGACCTCCGTAACAGTGCGAAAGTCTGGGCGGTAGGTTTTCCACGTGCAGAATCAAAAACCACATCGTCTGGCAGTTTTAAAATCAAGGCGACTACCGATGGTGCTCTACACACTACTGCGCCAATTGACTCCGGCCAGTCAGGTGGCGGACTGATCACTTGCGAGCAGGGTCAGCACGTACTTGCTGGTATGTTGCGAGGTTTTGCAGCGTATGTGAATGGCGATGAGTATGTGAAGATAAAAAACCACTCGGTATCAGTGGCCAGTGCTGACATACGTAACTTCATTAGCGAGTGGGAAAGTGCTGGCAAGTAAGTAGTCTGTCGTGTGCACCAGCACATTGGCTGGTGCTACCGAAATCTGTGCGGCCTAATCCGTCAATAGACGTGGCTACGCAATTATTACCTAGTCAGCAGATACGTCAACAGAATACCAACCTCGAACGCCACCAGCTGACTGGTCTTCCGCTGTCAGGGTGCAATTGCCGGAAGCAACTCCGGTGACACGAATGCTTGTCGAGCTTAATCTGGTGATCTGACAGGAGAGATTGTCCTCTGGCAGGCTCCAGATAAAGTCGCCGATAGCCTGCGGTCCCCAGCGGGTGTTTGCCCGATAAATGCCGGACTGTTGCAACTCCAGCCGCTGTGGTCCGGAAATAATTACTTCGGCTTCCACATTACTAAAGTCAGTTGCATCAAACTGATCGGTAATCACGGAAGTGCCGCCGCGATTAGCGTTGTTGGTGACTGACAACCTGATGTTATGAATGCTGTTTTGTGCACCCTCGGCACCACGCTTTGGTGATGCATAATGTAAGTAGTAAAAGCTATTAGCGCTATCAACCACTTGCTGGTTAATCGATGTGAGGGCTGCATTCAGCTGCCCAAAGTTGCGCAATGCAAACGTCCCGCTGGTACCAAACTGCTGGAGCGTATCTGCAGAAATATCCTCGCCAACCCCCAGTGTATAAACTGACTTGCCATTGACAGCTGCCAATGCATCACGATGTGTATTTCTGGCTGCAGTATCGGTACCGTCAGTAATAATTATTACGCTGCCTTTTGAAATTTGCGTTACATCGAAGGTATCTTCTATACGACTGGCGCCTGTGATAACAGCACCATAAAAATCGGTTGGTGTTATTGCGATCGCAGGTTGAATGCTCTCCAGCGTCTGCACAAGGTTTTCTGTATTGCCGGAGAAATCCCGCAGCAGCGTCACACTGTCATTGAAAGAGTAAAGTGCTATTTCCTGCTGGGGTAGCAAGTTAGATTGTCCTTCAGCATTCGTCAGTATGCCAAGTACCGCGTCTTTGATTTTATCGAGATCATTCGGTGAGATACTGCTACTGGTATCGATCATGATGACAGTGCGCAACGAAAACGGCAGTTGTTCATGTGGCACGATGGCAAGAGAGGTTTCAGTTGTAGAGACAGGCTGGTTGTCTTCCAGTAAAAGAAAGTCAGAGGTCTGGAGCCCGGAAATAGCGCCGCCATAGCGATCAGTTGCCTGGAACATGACGCTAATGATCGAGGGTAAGGTTGCTTCGAAGTTTATTTTCTCAAGCTGCACAAAGCGATTAGGACCGCTAATGGCGCCGCCCGAGTTTATGCTTGCACCCTGCGCAGTACTGACTGCATCGTCTTGCAGGCGATCAATTCCTTCGCCATCGCAAGCACTCAGTAGCCCGACACTTACCATCGCAGTAAATGCCAAGGGGAACAGGGCACGCGTGTATCTATATAATTTCATGGTCCGCCGGCTCGGTTTTTTGTTTTGAGTATGGCCGCTTCGTATCCCCATTATATAACAAGGAGTTATTTTCCTCGCCTCATGGGAATTAAGAATCGGACAGTCACTCAAGCCGCAACGTCAAGCACAAAGCTTTCCATCTATCGACAAACCAGTGAGAAAATGCCTCAGCGCGGCATTGTGGTGCTGGTAATGCGTGGGTAATGGCGCTGGCAATGCGCTGTAATGGCCTGGGCAATAGCGCTGCTTGAAAGGTAAACCATGGTTTCTAAACCCACCGGAACAGTGATGAGACTAATCCGGGGTTAACATCAGGCAGTCAACGTTGGTAGATTACGCAACCAATTGATTGAGCTCGAAGATAGGTAACAGGATGGCAAGTACAATCGCCATAACCATACCTGCCATGATCAAAATAATGACGGGTTCTAAAAGCGCCAAAAATACGGCGAGAATAGAATTTAGTTCGCGTTCCTGATGGGTTGCGGCTTTTTCCAGCATTTGCTCAAGTCGGCCTGAAGCCTCACCACTGCTGATCAGGTGCAACATCATTGGCGGGAAGAAACCCGTTCGCTCCAGTGATCTGCTCAAGCCACCACCTTCGCGAACTTTGGTTGCTGCCTGTTTAACAGCGCTTCTCATTGGCCGATTAGTGAGTACCTTTGATGCAATGCCGAGTGCATCAAGAACCGGTACACCACTGGCCGCCAGAATACTCAATGTACGCGCAAACTGAGAAGCATTGGAACCGCGAATTATGCGAGATATCAAAGGCACTTTTAACAGGAACTTATGCACCTTCATTTTTACAGACTCGTTTTGCAAGAGTCTGCGCCATGCAATAAAAAGCACAATACTGGTGATCAAAACAACAAGCCCCCAGTTTTGAATAAATTCACTAAGCGCGATCATTACTCGGGTGAGAAGCGGTAGCTCCTGACCCATACTTTCGAATACCTGCACTACTTTTGGTACTACATAGGCAAGTAGAAAAGACACAATTGCGATTGCAATAAATACCAGACCAATCGGGTAGTACAGTGCCTTACTGATAATTTGCTTGGTCGATTGTTTGTCTTCTGTGTAGTCAGCAAGGCGTTCGAGTACGGACTCCAGATGTCCGGATTGTTCACCGGCAGCTACAGTAGCCTGAAAGATTTCCGGAAATACCTTCGGGTACTCACTCATTGCGCTGGCAAGTGGTTTACCTTCAAGTACGCGGCTCCGCACAGACAGCATCAAAGATTTTATTTTCGGCTTGTCGCTTTGTTTGGCTACAGCACCCAGTGCTTCTTCTATGGTTGTCCCGGATGAAGCTAACGTTGCAATCTGGCGGGTGATAAGAGCCAGATCGTTATTGCTGATGCCACCGCGAAATGTACCAGTTGATTTTGCTCGATTGGCTTTAGAGCTGCCCTCAACAACATCAATTGGCGTGAGCTTCTGATCTCTTAGTTGTTGCCGAATCTGTCTAGGGTTGTCGCCTTCAAGAACACCTTTTTTTTCACTGCCCGTTGGATCGAGTGCAACGTATTCAAAAGCAGGCATCAGTGGTTCGTCCAGCTAATAATTTGGGGTTCGACGTGACAATCTGTGTTCGCAGCAAAGTGAGATTTTGAAGGCATAGTTGTTCTATTTCGAGTTTCTCTGGTTTGAGTTTCTCTGGTTTGAGCCTTTTCGGCTCTATACTCATAATTGTTAGCGTGGCGGGACACTACATTTCCCTTGTCACGCGCAGTACTTCTTCCAGTGAAGTAATGCCTTCTAAAACCAGGCGTTTGCCATCTTCATTGATGCCCGGGAATTGACTGCGTGCATAAGTTTCTATTTCATGCTCTGCAGCGCCATCATGTATCAGGTTACGAATAGTTTCGTCTACCACATCGACTTCATAGATACCGGTACGGCCGGTATATCCCGTGTGATTACAGCTGTTACAGCCATGCGGTACGTAGATAACGGCGTTGTCGTTTGGACCAATACCGAGTTGCTTGCGTTCGCCAACGCTTGGGACATGTTCTTTCTTGCAATCGTTGCACAGCAGTCTGACAAGTCGCTGCGCGACCAAACCAATAATACTGGAAGACAACAGGAACGGCTCAACGCCCATATCGCGTAATCGGGTAATTGATCCAATAGCTGTGTTGGTGTGCAAAGTTGTGAGTACGAGGTGACCGGTTAAACTCGCTTGCACTGCAATTTCCGCAGTTTCAAGATCACGAATTTCACCAACCATAACGATATCCGGATCCTGTCGCAGGATAGCGCGTAGTCCTCTGGCAAATGTCAGATCTACCTTGGTATTAACCTGGGTCTGGCCGATGCCATCAAGAAAGTATTCTATCGGGTCTTCAACAGTCAGAATGGTGTTGCGGCTATTGTTAAGCTTGGTCATTGCGGCATACAGAGAGGTGGTTTTACCCGAGCCGGTAGGGCCGGTTACCAGCACAATGCCGTGTGGCATTTTCAGTATGCTTTGAAGTAACTCATTGGATCTGTCTGACATCCCCAGTTTTTCTAGATCAAGGCGACCGGCTTGTTTATCGAGTAGTCGCATTACTACTCGTTCACCGTGACCAGAGGGCAGGGTCGATACACGTACGTCGACCGGGCGTCCAGCAAGGCGCAATGGTATTCGTCCATCCTGAGGGAGGCGCTTTTCTGCAATATCGAGTTTCGCCATTACTTTAATACGCGATATCACCTGTGCAGCTGCCTGTTGTGGCGGCTCGAGCAGTTTGTTCATCACACCGTCTACCCGATAGCGTACCGAAAGGCGATGTTCGAACGGCTCTATGTGAATATCAGATGCACCTTTGCGAATGGCTTCTATTAACATCGCGTTGATCAGGTTGATTATAGGTGCGTCATCCTGCGACTCCATCAGGTCATCCGGTTCTAGTGACACAGCCATTAGATCGAGGTCGAAGTCGTCACCGAAATCGTCCATGACCGTCATTGCATCACTGGTGTTGCCTTCGTAGTTGCGTGTCAGCATCAGATCGAATTCATCTTCGTCGACGCGATGCAATGCAACCGGCACTCCCGCGGCACGTCTTGCCTCAAGCAAAGCCATGTTGGTGACACCGGGCCTGTGCACCAGCAAAGGACCGGATTCGTGCTTGTGATCGACAAGAACACCGTGGCGCTTGGCAAAGCTGTAGGGCAGGTTGACTGGTTTCGGGGCTGAAATTGCAGAGTCAGCAGAATCTATCCCGAGGGAAATATCTTCGCCGATGAGATCATCATCGTCTGTAGGTTGGGATGCCATTACTTCGGATTAGCTCCTGTGCCAATGGAATAGTGATCCCTCAGTAGCACGGTTGTCCTGTCCGGACGTTGAACGACTGCCGCAGCACCAGGCTGTAGCGGCGATTGGTTGTTCTTGTTGTCAGCTGCTTGATAACGCCGGATACAACTGCCCGGGTACTATTGCCGCTGTTACCGACACGCAGACTTCAACTATTGCTGGAACCTATTCTACTCAACAATCACCGTCAAGGTGGTTGTTCAACGGTTACAGTTTCAGCCTAACTTCCTGTTTTGATCTTAGTGTTCGAAGGCTGTGAATCGATGTAGACCGACCTTCGAAACTAATGTTCAACGGTGTCCCGGAAGTTTAATTCCGGAACTCCTGTTAATATCTCGGTGCACTCTGCATTTCAGGCAGAATCATGTTTTGACCGGTCGGTTTGCTGTTTGTCCCGCCGGCAGTGACGGACATCAGAAAAACCTCAGGTCGATCATCAGCCAGGTCATCCTGTGAACGATCAACGATGTCGCTGTCGACATTGTCTATGTAGTCACCAGAAAGAGCTGACTCTTCAAAAAGAGCGTCTGTATCTGCAAGCAACTCATTGGCCACCGGCTCACTCACAATCGGTTTGCTGCTGGCAGGAACCTCAGCGACTAGCGAATCTTCTTCTGGAGTGATGGTTTGCACTGGAGATTCCACTTCTTCGTCGCTTACTTTTATATTCTGGCTTTCTTTTTCCGGGTCCACGTCACCGATAATTGTCTCTTCGAAAATCACCAGTGCTGGCGCACGTTGCGGTTGCTCTGGTTGTGACGCTGGATTTAGCTCTGGTTGTATCTCAGGCAGTTGTTCTGGCTGTAATTCCAGCTCGGCTACCACATCATCAGCTGTAACTGCCTCAGGCTCAGCCACTTTCACAATAGGCGTCTTTTCAATTTCGGGCTCGGGAATATCTGCTTGCAGGACACTGGACACTAAAGCTTCGTTCACTACCGGTAGTACTGGTGGTGCTTCAGTTTCAGCGATCTCAGTTTCGGTAATATCTGGGTCTGTAATATCCGGGTAAGTATCCACAGTGTCCTGTAGTGCAGGTGCGGCAGCGGTAGTAGCGTCTGCTTTCTCCACTGGCTCATCCAACTGAACAGGCGCATCCAGCGGAGCCGCCGCATCCAACGGAACTGATTTGGCTAATACTTGCTCGGCCTGTTCAGCGCTGTATGTGGCAATGACGCTTTCTATGTCTGTTTTCGAGGGTCCATTAATAACTGCGGAGTTTTGTTTCGCTGCACCGACAGTAACCGGGGTACCGTTGCCGGAAACAAGAGAACTAACAGCGGCATCGGTAAGGCGCAGCGGCTCGTTGTCACTATTAAAGTCCGGTGAGTCGAACTGGGTCAGGGGGCTGTCTGCGTCCTTACCCTCAAAGTACAGTTTAAGTTCTGGCAGGTCGTCTTGCTTGTCCTTGCTTATCGTTTGATCCGCTTGCTGTCGGTAAAGCATTTGTCGCGAGCGTAAAAAGTTGTATTTGCTATTGCTGAACTGACTGGCGGTTTCGCTATCCCGCATAATTTGCGGGTGCAGAAAAATCATCAGGTTTCTTTTGTTTTTTGTAGTGCTGCGATAGCGGAACAAACGGCCAAGTATCGGAATGTCCCCAAGCAGAGGCACACGTTCTTCGACGTCGGTGAATTGGTCATCGATAAGTCCACCAAGCACCAGGGTTTGTCCGTCCTCTACCAATACCGTTGTTTTGATAGAGCGCACGTTGGTAGTGATATCTGCAGCGCCAGTCAAAGCAGTGGTATTGACGTTTGAAACTTCCTGTTCCAGATCCATTTTAATGGTGTTGCCATCATTAATCTGCGGGGTCACTTTCAGTGTCAGGCCTATGTCTTCTCTTTCAATGGTTTGAAACGGATTGTTGTTGTTAGCAGACAACTGCGTGCCGGTCACGAACGGTACATTTGAGCCAACGACTATCTCTGCTTCTTCGTTGTCCAGAGTAACAATGCTTGGTGTAGAAAGAATATTGTTGTCTGCGTCCGACGCGATCGCTCGAACCAGAAATCCGAAATCGATTTCACCCGTTGCAAAGCGGCCCAGCGCCAGGGATAAGCCAGCGCCGAGAGAAGAGGGAACACCACCGGCACTGGCGGCACCGGCAATGCCGAGTAGTCCGTCAGTAGCACCACCAAGATTTGAAAATCCTATTGGCACATCTTTATCTGAGCCGTCGAGTAGAAAGTTAATACCGAACTCGCGGGTATTATCTTCTGTTATTTCCGCAATAACCGCTTCAACCAACACCTGCGCACGACGGATATCCAGTTGTCTGATTACCGCAAGGATATTCTGCATCTCATCCTGAGGTGCGGTGATGATTAAAGCATTGGTATTCGGATCGGCTTGAATATCGACATTTGACTCACCGGTCTCGGCTGCACTTCTTGCTGTCACAGCGTTAGGATTCTGGTTGTTAACAGCCGGATTGTTAGGTACTTGCTGCCCTTGCCCTGTATTCTGAACTGGCTGGTTAAATGTCTGCTGCTGCACGCCCCCACCAGTACCATCAGCAGTAGTCGCCCCGACTCTTGCCTGACCCTGAGACACACCTTGTAATATGGTGACCATGTCTTCGGCATTGGCAAACTTGAGATAGACAACGCGTGTGTTACCACCGGATTCGATCGGTGTATCCAGATGCGCAATCAGACCACGTATTCGAACTCGTACTGCTCTGTCGCCGCTAATTAAGACGCTGTTGGTTCTTTCGTCTGCGACCAGTTGCATTGCACCTGGTCCCTGAGGCCCGCCTATATTGTTGCGTTGCAGTGAAGAGAGCGTACCGACTATTTCCGAAGCTGAAGCATGGTTAAGACGCACCACCTCGATCTCTTCATTATCCGGACGGTCAATACGACGAATGATTTCCATCAAGCGATGAATGTTAGAGGCACGATCAGTAATGATCAGTGAATTGGTTGCAGCGTAGGCTGCCAGGTGGCCCTGCTGAGGTACCATTGGTCTTAAAATAGGTACCAGCTGTGCAGCCGGTACGTTGACTACAGTGATGACCTGAGTCACCAATTGATCAGAGGTGTCCAGTTCATCGCCAAGAATCGGCACCGGACCCTGTTTGGCAGTAACATCAGGCACAATCTTAGTCAAATCGCCCGCCGGCACTGCTGAGTAGCCGTGCACCTGTAGAACAGACAGGAAAACTTCGTACAAGCCGTCGGCGCTGACAGGATCAGTCGATATCACGGTAACTTTCGCCTTTACCCTTGGGTCAACGACGAAATTCGTACCGGTCTGCTTTGATACGGTCGCAATAAGCGAATGGATGTCCGTATTCTGTAAATTAAGCGTAAAAGTGTTCTGATCTTCTTCCTGCACCTGTGCAAAGGTGTTGTTGCACATTAGTAACAGACCGATAGATACACCTCTCGCCGTACGTTTCCAACGAAATATATTATTATTTTTCAACGTCTTACTCGTTTTTATGTACGATTTATAGGGGGAAAATAATCGTAAATGCGCTTATATTAACGCACGTAAGGAGTAAGACTGTAAAGATTTTAGATCATTTATTCCAGCGCAATACTGACCGGTAATTCTGCGCCATCGCGCAAGATTGAGATGTCAATAGAAGGTGCTTTCACCAACTTTCTTAATGCGCGGATGGCATTTTTCTGATTTGCCAGTGCAATTCCGTTGACCCGTGTAATGACATCACCCGGTAAAACCCCATAATTTGCCAGCAATCCATCCTGTTGTTTAGGGGTAATTTTGTATCCCAGTATTCGACCATTCTCCCGATAGGGCACCGCACTAACCAGTTTACCGAGCATTGCTGGGTTTTTAACCAACTCATCCCGGATGGCTTTAGGTGAGTCAGGTAGTTGGATAGGCTGATCATTGGAGCCTGCTCCTGCCTGTTGCTGCGGCTGAAGGTTGCCGCCAGGCAGATTGGCGAAATTGGAACCGCCGCTTGAGGCGACAGCTTCCGGTAGTTCCAGCTTTTCAATACGTCCGCCATTGTCTATTCGGACTTCGTTTTGCAGAACTTCTTTCAAAACTGCTCTGCCGGTAATCGTTTCACCGACACGAAATACAGCTTCAGGCTTGCCATTGGAACTAATAATTGCCATCGCCGATTCAGCAGGCTCAGCGGTATAAACACCGAGTAGCTTAAGGTTTAGCTTGGTATCTTCAACGGGACGATCTCTGACCACAGTTGGCGCAGGTTCAGCACCCGGCTCGCCGAAGATATTCTGTTTTGCAGCATCATTTGCTATTTCTACAACGGAGGGCACGCTGGCAGCGGCTACTTCACTGACGGCGTTGGTCGGCGCCAGCGTAGCAGCTTGTGTATCCTGAATCGGTACAAATCTCAGTGCGATAGTGGCTGCTACGTAGCCAATCAAGACCACTAACAAGCGACTTACCCATGGTGCCAGTCTGGCCATTGTGTTGATATCTCTGTGCGCGCAGGAACAAATACGAGCGACAGTCGCAGGGAGTGCCACTCAAACTCGGTTAATCATACATGGTATAGGTGCTTTATTAGTGTTTTCAATATATACAAATAATAAAGTCTGCCCAGAAAACTAGTTTTGCGGTGTCTGTATCAGGTGCCTGTTTGAGGCTTGCGGGGAGTCTGCACGACAGCGGCTGTTCAGGTATAACTGATGAATAACTGATGAGTTGGACCTATGAGCCGTGACCTTGTGAGTCCGTGAACGGGTAGGCTCGTGAACTGGCGGGTAATTTCTAACATTCGCGTCCTGCAAGACTACTTTTTTGGACTTCTGCGTTTAGGGCTTTGTTTTCAGGCAACAACGTTTCTTTAAGAGCTGCACTCACATTAACTGGCAATTTGTTATTAATTTGCTATCTTGCAGTTTGAGCAGTAGCAACCGGGTTGTATCGCAACCAGGGTAGTAAGAACTACGTCGGCAGAATACCGACGTAGTAATCAAAGGTTGGTTTTTATACCATTTCCTTTAGGTTCTTAAGAGGTAGAAGCTTGACTACTTTGCGAGCCGGCTTCGCTTTAAACATCATTTCTTCACCGGTGAACGGGTTGGTACCCAATCGTGCTTTAGTTGCTTTCTTGGTAATACGCTTGACCTTGAAAAGACCAGGCATATTAAAGATGCCAGAGCCACGTGGACCGATATTCCTACCGATCAGGTCAGCAAGTGAGTCCATGACTGCAGCAACATCGCCTTTACTCAGCTCTGTTTCTTCTGCGATGTGGGCCAGAATTTCAGACTTGGTAGGTGGTTTTTTACCAGCGGCCGCCGCTTTCTTTTTGGACGCTTTCTTTTTAGAAGTTTTTTTCTTGGAGACTTTCTTCTTTGCTACAACTTTCTTTTTCTTACCAATAGCCTTCTTCTTAGCTTTCTTCTTCGCCATGTTCCTGTTACCCGTAAAGTAGATTTATTACATTGATACCAGCAGCGGTTGAACATGGTTAGTTGGATTCTGTCCAAAAGTTCATGTTTGTTAATGCTGGCGACTGGTGGTTATTAACAACAGATGTTTTTAACCGTGCGTATACGCGAAGCGGATAATACAGCATATAAAACATTTTCCAATAATAAATTACATATTTAACGCTTATTTAATAGGGTTTTAGTGTCATGCTGGCAGTAAAAGACTATATTTTTAGTGTTTTTTGTTGTTGAAAAGGTGTTTTTAGGAGTGATAGCAAAGTGTTGCATACGACTATTTGGCTGGACGGAACACTTTGTTATGCGTTTTTTTAGCGGTTATTTCGTAAAGTGCCGTCTCGCTGAGCAGGTTAGGCAGGATAGTTGAGCCGAAACTCTTGTCATCTGTGTTATTCACTGCCGCACGTCTGACAATATCTATATCCAGCTCCTCACAAAGATTTTCAAAATCTCGAAGTGTGCAGAGATGGGTATTTGGCGTGTCATGCCATTGATGAGGCAATGAGCGCGTACGGGGCATCTTTCCGAGTAAACCGATTGACAGCCGGTTGCTCCAGAAGCCCATATTTGGAAAAGATACAATACCTCTCACACCTACTCTTACCATTTCTAACAGGGTGTGCGCCGGATAGCGGAGGGTTTGTATCGAGTGGGTGGTCAGCACATAGTCGAATGATCGATCATCGAAGTTGTCAAGACCAAGCTCAATATCGCGGTGGATAACATTCAGCCCTTTGGTTAAACATGCGTTGATGTCTGGTTGCGATATTTCCATTCCATAGCCGGTGGTGTTTTTCGTCGCTGCAAGCAATGCCAGCAGTGTTCCGTCTCCACAGGCAAGATCAAGCAAGCGGCTGTTTGGTTCTATCCAGTCTTGAATTCGCCGAAGATCTGTACGAATAGGCATTTGATTTGTGTCGGTCATGAGCCAGCCTTATGCTCCGCGCTGTCAGTGATTCGGTTGCGCGGATTATCAGACTCCCGGAGTGTGATGTTGCCGAGCCAGCTGGCTATTGTCTCTGTGTACTCCTTGATAGGCATCAGAAAAGAATCATGACCACTGATTGACTGGATTATTGATGATGAAACATTAAGCCCTGCTAGCATCATGGCATTAACGATTTCTTCAGAGCGCTCAGATGAAAATCGCCAGTCAGATGTAAAAGAGATAACCAGAGCGCGGGCTTTTATTTGCTTGAATGCAGTGACAAGGTTGTTTTCATAATCACGCGCCGGGTCAAAGTAGTCCAGCGCTTTTGTCATTAGCAGGTAAGTGTTGGCGTCAAATCGATTGATGAATGAAGTGCCCTGATGGCGCAGATAGCTTTCCACCTGGAATTCCACATCGTAGTTAAAATTGAGTTTGTCAGTTCGGAGTTCGCGATCAAACTTTTCACGCATTGCATCTTCAGATAGATAAGTGATATGTCCGAGCATACGTGCAAGCATTAATCCGCGTCCGGGTACGGTGTCATGTTCGAAGTATCTGCCTTCATGAAATTCAGGGTCGGTCATAATGGCTTGTCGGGCAACTTCATTGAACGCCACGTTCTGGGCAGACAGCTTGGGTGCTGATGCAACCAGCAAAATATGATCAACAAGATCCGGGTAGTCGATTGCCCATTGCAAACCCTGCATTGCACCCAGGCTGCCACCGACTACTGCTGCCCAGTGATCAAGCTCAAGATGCTCCATCAACATTTTCTGGCTGTTGACCCAGTCACCACAGGTAACTATAGGGAAGTCGGGGCCATATAGCTTATCGGTATCTGGGTTAACCGATAAAGGACCGGTACTGCCACGACAGCCGCCGAGGTTATTCGAACACACAACAAAGAACCGATTTGTATCGATGGATTTGCCTGGTCCGATGCAGCTGTCCCACCAGCCGTGTTTTTCATCATCAACATGGTGTTTGCCTGCTGCGTGATGGTCACCGGACAATGCATGGCAAACGAGTATCGCGTTGTTTTTCTGTTCGTTAAGTGTGCCGTAAGTCTCGTAGATTAATTCATGGCTGGCAATTGTACGTCCACCGTCAAGCTTCAAAGGCTGATTGAAGGTCGCGACCTGCGGCGTGACTACACCGACGGATTGATCAGCCATTGTATTGTCCAATACCTTATCTCTGGCTATTTTTTTTGCTTTATCTTTGGCTATATTCTTGGCTTTATCTAAGACCAAGCACGATCTTTAAAAAGTAGAGAATAAGAATGGCGACCAGCGGGGATAAATCCAATCCGTTAAAGGGAGGGATGAACCTTTGAACTGGATTAAGAATCGGTGAAGTAACGCTGCTAAGCACACCTGACAGCGCATGGCCGCCCGGTGATACCCAACTCAGGATAACGCGAACGATAATACAGATCAGGAATACATCAATGGCGGTTCCCAGTACACCCAGCAATGCCAAAGGCAGGGCTGCTACCCAGCTGGCACCACCCAGCGCGGTCAGTAAAATATACTTTACCAGTAAGATCAAAAAGACCAGCACCAGTGCTGCTATGTCCTGACCACCGATGCCCGGTACTATTTTTCGTAACGGCATAAGGAAAGGGTTAGTCGCTTTGACGACGAGTTCACCCACAGGATTGCTAAAGCTTGCTCTGGTGTACTGCATAATAAAACGCAGCATCACAATAAACGCGAAGATGTCGAAAATAGTGGATATCAGAAATTGAAATCCGCCGCTGAAATTTCCCATTATGTATTACCCGGAATTTGTTGAATCAAGATTATTATGGCCAAGTTCGCTGCCAAGCTCACGCGCTCGTTTGTCTGCCGCCTGCATCGCACTCAGTACAGTTTTTCTGAAGTTGTCATTGTCAAAGCTCTTTAGTGCAGCTTCTGTTGTACCGGCGGGAGAGGTGACGTTCTTTCTGAGTTGATCTGGTTCATTATCACCCTCTGCCGTCATGCGAGCGGCCCCTAATGCGGTCTGCGTTGCAAAGTTCACAGCCAGGTCGTGTTGCAGCCCAAGTTCTTTCGCGGCATCAGTCATTGCCTCGATCATCAGAAAGAAATATGCCGGTCCGGAGCCAGATAATGCGGTAATCGCATCAAGCTGCGATTCTTTTTCCACCCATGCGGTAATGCCTACAGCAGCAAGGATGTTCTCGGCAGTTCTTCGCTGTGCGTCAGTCGCGCTGCTGTCTGCATACAGGCCGGTTGCACCGCACTGAATCAGTGCCGGTGTGTTTGGCATGCAACGCACCACTGCAAGTTGTTTATCAGTTGCCTGTTGTTTATCAGGCTCATGCGCCCATGTCAGTATGTCGCGGGTCAGTATGCCAGCGGCTATTGATACCAGAAGCTGTTGATCCAGATCGGCCGCCATATCAGTCAGTACGTTTTTCATTTGTTGTGGTTTAACTGCCAGCACTACAGCATCTGCTTTGGATGCGGCATCGCGGTTGTCATTGGCAATGGTGACGCTCCACTTATTTTTAGCAGCTGCAGTAGATGCCTCCTGAGGATCTGCAACAATGATATTGCTGCTATTTGTGCCGTTGGCGATCAGCCCGCCAATAAGGCTTTGTGCCATATTGCCGCAACCGATGAACGCTATTTTCATGCTTTGCTGCTGCCTTGTTATCTGGTTTGTTGTTTAAGCTTTGTATTTACTGCTCTCTGCATCTATTGCAGCAAGTAGCCTGTCAAAGGCTTCGCTGAAAGAAGCTACACCATCCGCTTCAAGCTGTTTTGTTATTTTGCCGAGATCGATACCGAGATCTGTCAGTGTGTCCAGTGTCGATTGAGCCCCGGCGAGGTTTTGCTCCAGACGGTTCTCAACCACGCCGTGATCCCGGAATGCGTCCATGGTCTTAGGCGGTACAGTGTTGACTGTGTTCGGGCCCATCAACTCCTCCACATAGTAAACATCACTGTAGGCAGGATTTTTAGTACCGGTAGATGCCCATAACAGTCGCTGCGGGATCGCGCCCTTTTCTGCAAGCTTTGCGAACTGGGGGCTGTTGAATACATTCTGATAATAGCTGTAAGCCACCTTGGCATTGTCTATGGCTACTTTGCCTAACAGGGTTTTAGCTACATCCTGATTGCTGTGTGATTCAAGGGCTGCATCGACCTGGGTATCAACACGGCTGACAAAGAAGCTGGCGACTGATGCGATTTTATCGATTGGCTGACCGTCTGCCGCGCGTCGCTCCAGACCTTTTATATAGGCTTGTACGATTTCCTTATATCTTTCTACAGAGAACAAGAGTGTGACATTAACGCTGATACCGCGTGCTGTCAGTTCCTCGAATGCAGATACACCTTCTGCAGTACCCGGTACCTTTATCATGACATTGTCGCGCTTTAACCGTCCGTGCAGCTCAATGGCTTCCGCGATGGTACCTTGTGCGTCATGAGCCAGATTGGGTGATACTTCAAGACTTACCATGCCGTCGTCTCCACGGCTATCAAGGTAGGTTTGTTTAAACGCATCTGCCGCCGTGCCAATATCCGCAACGGCCAACTGCTTGAATATATCCATCGCTGATGCTGCAGGAGTCTTTTTTATGATTGCTTCAATCTCAGCGTCGTACTCATTGGTATTGGCAATGGCGTTTTCAAAAATAGACGGATTCGATGTCATGCCCCGCAGTTCATCGTCACCGATGTAGCGATCGAGTTCGCCAGTCTCGAACATACTGCGCTGAATATAATCAAGCCAAAGGCTTTGACCGATTTCAGCTGCTGCGACGAGCGGATTGGGGTGTGACATAAGAGATCCTGGCTTTCTGAGAAAGTAGCTATCTGAAGATTTGTATCTGACCCTCTATGATAGCTGTTTTTTAGGTGCTCAAGGTAATCGTTCGAGAAACATAGCCCGCCCTATGCCGAGAGGATTAGTCGATATGTGACGCCAGATTTTCTGCTGGCGTCGAATAGACACACTGCTATAGTCGCTGATGGTCCCGCAGGCGTGTTTGGAGCTTTATGTATAGCCTTTCGTCTATTCTTCCGCCGATCACTTCGTGATTAATGCAAGCTAGCGCCTCTCACGGGCACCGAAAACAGCGGTTCCTATTCTTACCATCGTCGCACCTTCTGCAATCGCAGCTTCCATATCGCCCGACATACCCATGGACAAGGTATCAACGGTCGGGTACGATTTTTTGAGTTTCTGATACCAGCCGTGCAATTCCTTAAAAACCGCACGTTGCTCTGCAAAGTCAGAGCGTGGAGCGGGGATTGCCATGAGCCCACGCAGGGATAAATGACTAGCTCCGGCAATAAAACCAGCCAATTCTTCGAGTTCGTCAGTGGTGCAGCCGGATTTTGATTCTTCGGCATCAAGCTTCAATTGAATGCAAATATTCAGCGCATTGTCGGTACCACCAGGCCCCGTACCGCGGTGTTCATTCAGACGTTTGGCAATCTTCAATCGATCAACGCCTTGTACCCAATCGTAGTGGCTGGCGATCAATTTAGTCTTGTTTGACTGAATATGGCCGATGTAATGCCATAAGAGGTTCAGCTCTTTGAGTTCGAGGCTTTTTTCTGCACCTTCATCAGCATAGTTTTCACCAAATGCGATTTGATTCTCGGCTGCAGCTGCTCTTATTAGAGCTGATGGCTTGGTTTTACTGACTGCCAGTAGTTCGACACTGCCGGATTTTCGACCGTATTTCTGTTCCAGGTGAGCGATTTCCGCCCTTATTGTGATAATGGCCGTGCTAATTGTAGCGCTAACGTGCCGGGTCATATCAGGCTGAATCGGAGGTGCAGGCATTAGTTTTCCTGATCTGAATTGGACTCTGGAGGTGAACTGAAGTCACAGGCGTGACATTGACCCTAATAAAATCCTGAAGATTGTCGATAGGTTTTCAAACAGTACACCTTTTTGTACTCCGAATTTAACGAGAAACTCCGGGATCTATCAATGGATATTTCACAGCTACTGACCTTCAGCGTGAAAAATGGCGCGTCGGATTTGCATTTATCTGCAGAGTTACCACCGATGATTCGTGTTGACGGCGATATTCGTCGTGTCAATGTGCCAGAGCTGGAGGCAGGTGCCGTTCAGTCCATGGTTTATGATGTCATGAACGACAAGCAGCGCAAGGAGTTTGAAGAAAAGCTCGAAGTGGATTTCTCGTTTGAGCTTCCAGACATTGCCCGCTTTCGTGTAAACGCGTTTAACCACGCTCGTGGTTGTGGTGCAGTATTCAGAACTATTCCAAGTGAAGTTCTGACGCTTGAACAGATTGGCGCGCCGCCGATCTTTCAGGAGATTTCTGAATTCCCGCGGGGCATTGTATTGGTAACCGGGCCGACTGGTTCCGGTAAGTCAACAACGCTTGCTGCGATGATGGACTACAAGAACGAAACCGAGTTAGGTCATATCCTAACTATTGAAGATCCTATCGAATTTGTTCACCAGAGTAAGAAGTGTCTGGTTAATCAACGTGAAGTACACCGTGATACACACGGATTTAACGAAGCACTGCGTTCAGCACTTCGTGAAGATCCTGATACGATTCTGGTTGGTGAAATGCGTGACCAGGAAACCATCAGTCTTGCACTGACAGCGGCTGAAACCGGTCACCTGGTTTTCGGTACATTGCACACCAGTTCTGCAGCTAAAACCATAGACAGAATCGTCGATGTTTTTCCTGCCGGTGAAAAGCCAATGGTTCGCTCTATGCTCTCGGAATCATTAAAAGCGGTTATCTCACAAACTCTGCTAAAAAAAGTCGGTGGTGGACGAGTTGCTGCACATGAAATCATGATGGGTACACCAGCTATTAGAAACCTGATTCGTGAAGATAAGGTTGCACAGATGTACTCGGCAATTCAGACCGGTCAAGGTGCAGGTATGCAGACGCTTGATCAAAACCTCAAGCAGCTTGTTGATAAAGGTTTGGTCAGTCTTGAAGATGCCAAGCGTAAAGCCGCCAACCCGGAATCTCTGTAGTCCCTTGAACCTACGGTCGCAAAATAAAAAAGCCAGAACGAGATAGCAATAATGGAAAACGATTCAGCCAAAAAATACCTTGATGGCCTGCTTAACAAAATGCAAGAGGCTGGTGGGTCTGACCTGTTCATTACTGCTGGTTCTCCGCCCTGTATGAGACTTCACGGTAAGATCACACCGCTTACTGACAAAAAGCTGATGCCTGAGCAGACAAAAGCTTTGACTATGTCTGTAATGGATGAAAAAGAGCAGGAAGAATTCAGAACAACTCGTGAATGCAACTTTGCGATCAGTGTTCCGGATGTTGCACGTTTTCGTGTTAACGCTTTTGTTCAGCGCGGCAGTGCTGGTATGGTTGTCAGAATCATTGGATTTGAAGTTCCGTCTTTTGAAAAGCTGAACCTTCCTGAAGTACTTAAAGACGTTGCTATGACTACTCGTGGCCTAGTGATCTTTGTCGGTGGTACCGGCTCTGGTAAATCTACCAGTCTGGCTGCAATTATTGATTATCGTAATGTCAATAGTAAAGGTCATATCATCACCATCGAGGATCCAGTTGAATTTGTTCACCAGCATAAAGGTTGTCTGATTACTCAGCGCGAAGTGGGTACAGATACCGAGACGTTTGAAATCGCATTGAAGAACACGTTGCGACAGGCACCGGATGTTATTCTGATTGGTGAGATACGTGATGAACACACCATGGAGCACGCGATAGCATTTGCTGAAACAGGTCATCTGTGTCTCGCAACGCTGCACGCTAACAACACCAACCAGGCAATGGATCGAATCATCAACTTCTTCCCTGAAGCGCGTCGTAATCAGTTATTGCTCGATCTTTCATTGAACTTGAAGGCTGTAATCTCTCAGCGGCTGTTGGCAACACCTGATGGTAACGGTCGTCGTGCAGCAGTGGAAATTTTGCTTAACTCGCCATTGATGTCAGAGTTGATGAAGAAGGGTGATATTCACGAGATGAAAGAGCTTGTTAAGAAGTCTCGTGAGCAAGGAATGATCACCTTTGATGATGCGATTTTCCAAATGATAAAAGATGGTGAGGTTACCATTGAGGAAGGCATGCGTAATGCCGACTCTGTAAATGACCTAAGATTGAAGCTTAAGCTTGCCGAAGGTGGTGATCTTGATGCTGAAGAGGGTGAAGATGGTCTGCAACTAAAAGATGCGGATGACGACTCCTACAAGCTCGCCTCCTAGTCGTTCGAGACCCAAGCTACAAGAGTTAACGAATCAGCCGGGCTTGTCCCGGCTTTTTTGTTTCTGTCGCCCTTTAGATGTTGCGATCATGGGTGTGGTTATGGTCGTCGCTATGGCCGTGGCTATGGTTATAGATGGTCTTGCCGCCTGCCACTGTTAACTCTACCGATCCGTGAAAGTCCCAGCCCTGATAAGGATTGTTTTTACCGCGACTTATCATGTTATCTGTTGAGAATTCCCAGTATGTTTCTGTATCAAGAATACAAAGATCAGCTGGTGCACCTACGCTAAGTCTACCGTGAGGCAGGCTGAAACATTTTGCAGGCCCTGCGGTGACACGATCAATTATGGTTGGCAGTCCAGTGTTCATTTCGTCTGCAAGTTTCACGAGTAAACCGGTGAAGCTATCAAGAGAAGACAAGCCAGGTTCACTATCAGAATAGGGTGTTAGTTTAGCGTCGAGTTCATGCGGTGCGTGGTTTGAACAGATTGCATCGAGTACACCGGTCTTTATTGCATCTCTAAGCGCTTCTTTATCTGCATGTGTTCTGAAAGGGGGTGATGCATGACAAAATGTATTGAAGTCACTGGTGTCCATCTCGGTCAAAAAGAGATGATCTATGCCGACATCAGCGGTTACAGCAATATTATCTTTCTTAGCTTGTCTTACAAGGCTTAGTCCGCGTTGTGATGATAGCCTTGAGAAATGCACTTTGGCTCCAGTCTGGTAGCAGAGCTCGATTAGCTGAGAGAGTGCCACGGTCTCTGCAGCCAACGGTATGCCAGGCAGGCCAAGCCGGATTGATACTGATCCTTCGTGTGCGACACCGCCGGATAACCAGGGGTCCTGTGGTGCGATGATTAAATTGAGATCGAAGCCTGCGCTGTACTCCATGACACGCCTGAGCACCTGGTTATCCATAACCGGTTTGTCGCCGTTGCTAAACGCTATGCATCCAGCGTCAGACAGTATCTGCATCTCACTGAGTTGCTCTCCCTTCAGGCCTGATGTTAATGCGCCAATCGGTAGCACATTCACGCCAATCGCAGCTGCCGCACGACGCCTGATTAATTCAACGGTGCCTGGCTCATCAATTATTGGAGAAGTGTCTGGTGCGCAAAACAAAGTAGTGATACCGCTTTTTGCCGCTGCCAGCGTTTCGCTTGCGATGGTGCCCGCTTTTTCAAATCCTGGCTCTCGCAATCGAGCGTAACAATCAATCAGCCCGGGTATCACCAGTTTGTTATTAGCGTCTATCGTATGATCTGAGTCTGACAGCTTGTCCGCGTCGCCAATATAAGAAATAGTGCCGTTGGTGTATTGAATCGCACCTTTTTTAATTTCCTTGGGTCTAATTTCGTCGGGTTTGACTTCGTTGGCAGCCGCATCACTATCTTCACGGCCATCTGCACAATAATAACGGCAATTAACTATAGAGGTAGTAGTCATCGCTTAAGTCGCCGTAGTTTGTTTTGAAGTGCCCGCTTCGTTTGAAAGGGCCAGGTTTTTGTCAATATTGCCCATCGCTATCGACATGATAGCCATACGAACTGCAATACCCCCGGTCACTTGTTCAAGGATGATTGACTGGGGCCCGTCTGCAACGCTCGATTCTATTTCTACTCCACGGTTTGTTGGGCCCGGGTGCATTACTATAGCGTCTGGTTTGGCAAGACGCATACGACGTTCCGTTAGTCCGAAGTTACGGTAGTACTCGTCTTCTGTTGATAGTAGCGCTGAGCGCATCCGTTCTTTTTGTAGTCGCAAACCAATGACAACATCTGCACCTTCCAGAGCGCCATCGAGATCGTGACGTATATGTACACCGAGTTCTTTAACTTGTTCCGGTAGCAAGGTTTTTGGGCCTACTGCTGTGATATTACCAGTGCCGAGAATATTCAGCGCGTGTATCTGTGATCTGGCGACGCGAGAATGCAGAATGTCACCGACGATGACGACCTTGAGTTTCGAGAAGTCACCCTTATTGCGGCGTATCGCAAACATATCCAGCATGGCTTGTGTCGGGTGAGAATGTTGACCGTCGCCGGCATTAATTACACTGATATGTGGCTCGACATGGCTGGCGATAAAGTGTGCGGCCCCGGAGGATGAATGGCGTACTACAAACATATCGCATTGCATGGCTTGCAGGTTGCGCAGTGTATCCAGTAGCGATTCACCTTTGGTGACTGCAGAAACGCTAACGTTAATGTTCAGTACATCTGCAGAGAGGCGTTTGGCTGCAAGCTCAAAGGTGGTTCTGGTGCGGGTGCTGTTTTCAAAAAAAAGGTTAGCGACTGTTTTGCCGCGTAACAATGGAACTTTCTTGTTAGCTTTTTCACCAACCCCGACAAACCGTTCGGCGGTATCAAGTATCTCTAGTAGTTTATCTCGCGATAATCCTTCAATACTTAAGAAATGTTTAAGCTCCCCTGATGTGGTCAATTGGATATCTTGGTGGGCCGATGTCATGAGGTCAGGTTTTTTTATGTGGCAGGAGCCCTCACCGCGATATTGGTCGGATGCCGTCTTTTGGATAAAATCTGTCATTCGGAAAAAATCTCCAGGCTCATGTCAGATCGCAATTTGATCTGTTGGTTGTCTGGCAAATTCAGGCTTCGTCCGATCACATCGGCATTGATTGGCAGCTCTCGTCCGCTGCGTTCTACCAACGTAGCAAGAACAATTCTTTCAGGTCGGCCATAATCGAATATTTCATTCATTGCAGCGCGGATTGTTCTGCCACTGTAGAGTACATCATCAACCAGAATTATCACTTCTCCCTCTACAGAAAATGGGATGTTTGATGGACCCACCTGAGGATGCAAGCCAATGCGGCTGAAGTCATCGCGGTAAAAGGAAATATTCAGCTCCCCCGCAGCTTCAGTCAGATGCAATGCGCTATGCAGTTGTTGCGCGACCATGACACCACCGGTCTTAATGCCGAGCATTTTTGCATCTTTGATCGTGTTTCCGAGAAGTATCCTGAGTGATTCAGACATTTGCTGAATCATATCCTCGACCTTGGTCGGGCTAATTTTCTCGAGAGGAGTCATTGAGCCATTGTTCCAGTATAAGAGCGGCCGCTATTGTATCTGAATCTTCGCGTTTGGCTCTGCGTCGATTATGGTTCTGTCTATTGTCAGCAATTATGCGCGAAGCTTCATTTGAACTGTAGCGCTCATCGCAATGATAGACCGGGAGTTGATAGCGGCGTCGCAGATGCTTGCCGAATGATTTGGCAAGTTGAGTTAATCTTTGTGATTCGCCTTCTGCTGTCAATGGCAATCCAACGATCAGTGCTGTGGGTTTCCACTCTTCAACGACTGCTGTTATTTCATCCCACTCAGGTCTGCCATTGATATTTCTGATAGCTTTGAGCGGGTTGGCGCTGGATGAATTGGAATCTGTGAGTTTATGACCTATGGCAATGCCGATGCGTTTTTCGCCGAAATCAAAGCTTAGATAGTGAGCGTTTCCGGATTCTGGTCGTGTGCTATCTGATGAGTTGGGCATGTGCTCCGAGCTTATCGTATCGATCAGTCTTCAGGTTAGTCAAATCTTCAGCTCAGGCATGCTTCAAAGCAAACAGGCTTCAAGGCAGCTTGGACTTATGCATGGTCAGGTAAGTCTATGCATGTCCCGCTTCGGCTGAGATCAGATCAAACTGAATGCCGAGTGTATTGGCGGCAAGGTTAAATTTATCATCGGCATCGCGGGCGAATAATATTTCCTGGGTAGCTTCGCAGGTAAGCCAGCTGTTGTTGGCCATTTCATCTTCAAGTTGACCAGCATCCCAGCCTGCATATCCGAGTAACAGAAGATAATCTAACGGGCCGTTGCCATTGCCGATCTCCATTAAAATATCTGTTGAGCCGGCAAGCGTGACACCCTCACCGACACTGCAGGCTTCTGCATCAGCATAAACCTCATCGCTCGGGAAGAGCACAAAGCCTCTTTCTTTGTCTACTGGGCCACCTTCATAAACTGTTGCACCACGATCAACTGGATTAACACATTCAATCTCGAGCTGATCATAAACTTCACCCGCCAATAATGCCGCCGGCCGGTTGATGACAAAGCCGAATGCACCATCTTCGTTATGTTCAAAAAGATAGGTAATAGTTTTATCAAACCAGGAGTTGTTAAGCCCGGGCATCGACAAAAGAAAGTGATTGGTTAGATCCATTTACTGAGTACCGCTCTTCGTTCTGCAGCTGTTGGTTCGCAGTTCTCTCGTCAATGGCCTGGTCGTTAGCCAGGTCAATGGCTTGATAGTAAGATCACCACTGTTCCCGCGAAATGTAATTCTATCATCTTCGCTGGTTGTTTTCTTGTCGGTAAGCCCGCGGTTCTGCGGGATATGACAGTGTTTCGAATGTATTACTATTGGTATTTCATCTTGCTAGTACTTAAGAAAGTCGTTTTTCAATGGCATCCATAAACTGCGAACCAATATCGAGATTGCACTGTTCGTCCAGTTCGCGCGCGCACGTTGGGCTGGTTACATTAATTTCAGTGACCCAGTCTCCAATCACATCAATTCCTGCAAAAAGCACCCCTTTCTCTACGAGCACCGGTCCGATTGTTTCGGCAATATGACGATCCCGGTCTGACAATGGAACCGCAACACCAGTACCACCTGCTGCAAGATTGCCTCGTGTCTCTCCTGCTGCTGGCATACGCGCCAGCGCGTGAGATACAGGCTCTCCGTCAACTACCAGAATACGTTTATCGCCGTCGGTAATTTCCGGAATATAGCGTTGCGCCATGATCTGTCGTTCACCAAACAGCGTCATCGTTTCGAGCACCACGCTAACGTTGGGATCATCAGGCTTTAAGCGAAAAATAGACGCGCCACCCATACCATCCAGTGGTTTGACAATGATGTCATTATGCTCCTGATGGAAATCGCGAAGCTTATCCGCCAGTGATGTGATCAGTGTGGGCGGACAGCAGTCTGGAAACCACGCAGTAAACATTTTTTCATTGATGTCTCGCAGTGCTGCCGGATTGTTCAACACCAGAGTACCTGCATCGCTGGCGCGTTGAAGAAAGTACGTAGCGTATACGTAGTCCATGTTAAACGGCGGATCGAGACGCATCAGTATGCAATCAAAATCCGTAAGAAACGTGTCTTCCTCTGGCTTTGCGTCATACCAGTGGTTTTTATCGTCAAATACCTTGACCGCTTGTGTGCGAGCTGCAGGTTTGCCATCACGCATGAATAGATTTTTGCGTTGTATGTAGTGTAGCTGCCAGCCACGCTTTTGAGCCGCCAGCATCATGGCAAGGCTTGTGTCTTTGGCGACTTTGATGTTTTCGATCGGGTCCATCAGGACGGCGATTTTTCTACTCATTAAATACCCTTTCTCGGGAAATACCCTATTCGGTTGATCATGTTTTTAGCATGGGAGTCGGGTCATATTGTATCGGTTTCCCTGTCAGCGCCATAAGGCGTCGGTAATACTTTTTATAAAACCCATTAACTTACTGATAAATATAGTAATGTGATGAATTCTCACTGGCGCTGCTGTTGAAGCCTGAGACCCGATAATATAGAGTCCGCAGTTGAGTGCGGATCTCTATAAACATAACAACGAATGACTGTGACTGCGGCTGACCGCAAACGAGCTGCCGGCATTGCAGCCCGATATGCTGGATTTAACAGTCGAGGATCAGCCAGGTGCGATGTGCAAAAAGCAAAGACTTCTCCTGCGAGTAACCAATCAGACACCAGCTTGAACGCGAGCAATGCGCTCGGCGCAAGAGCTGCCCATGGCTAGTGGCCCTGTGATGGATAATGACCGCTTAAACCGGCTGGATTCACACCGAATGTCAGCATCGGATGTTGTGTGGAGCGCGCATTCAATTACCGCACCTGACCCTGATCGGGCGCTCCTTTTCGAGAGCGGCGGTGTGCTGTTGGCACTTTCAGCAGACTCGGTACGTGAAGTGATTGATATGCCGTCCACTCAACCGGTGCCTGGTTCGGCATCCTGGTTTGGTGGCGTCGCGGTGTATCGCAGCCGTCCTGTGCCGGTGATTGATGCGGCAGCCTACCTTAAGCCAGGCTCTGAATCAGACACCACAGCAGAATCGGCAATTCGGCTTTTCAATCGTGCCATTGTGGTTCAACTGGCATCCGACACCTATCTGATCGCTGCTGAAAAGATACTTAATCTTTGCAGTCTGCCGGTGGAAGATGACTTTCCGGTGCTGCAACAATTGCCGAACTATATTGAACATCGAGCAATCGGTAAGGTATGCAATTATGAAAACCGTCTGCTTGCAGTGATTGACCTGCCCGAGTTACTGCGTTGTACAAAATTGCTACGTGAGTGTGCTTTCTGTTGAGCGTTGCGAAACACCCTATACGCTTGCCGCTATTACCTGCATCACTTGCGGCGTTTCTGCTGTTGCTTGGCACCGGCTTACTATTTTTCAGTCTATTTAAAGAATCTCATAGCGCGAACACCAGGCAAAGCACAGCAGAGCTCGCCAGTACCGTTGATCAACTCGCGAGAGTGGTGAATGTTGACTCTACGCAATGGGTACATAGCGATCAGTTAGCACAACTGGTGGCTTCTGCCGATACGCAGATTAATCGACTGGATCATTTGAATGACAGTTTTTTTGCCTGGTCTTGGTCTGGCAACAAAGTAGCCTCAGTACGCAATGTTGGCGCAGACTGGAAGCTATTGCGTGAGGGATTGTTGTCTTTTAATAAGGCCAATATTGATCAGGCCATTTTAAACCAGGCCAATTTAAATCAAACCAGTACGGAACAGATCAATCCCAATCAACCAGAGAATCCTGCACCGGCTGCCAGTCCGAGTCCCGCAATTGACGCAGGTGCTGGGCTTGTAGAGTCAGTTCAAATCATTATACCGTCAGACTTTGCAAAACAGTCAATCGCACTTGCTAAGAATTTTGAAGTTATACGCGAAAGTGTGAAAGACAGTACGCGGCGACAAGCGCTAATCGATCTTGTCGAAGTTACATCTGCTACCTGGACGCAGATCAATAGCAGCAACGCAGAAGCGCTGGTCGGTTTGCTGGAGTTACAGCAAGAGTATGCAGATGAGTTGTTGCAATTGTCTGGTGCAGGTACTCAACAGTCGCTGTTCGGCTACTACAACTCAAATCAGATTGTTGACTATGTCCAGGGTGTAAAAAGTATTCCGCCGTTAAAGCAAGTGGTGTCAGTTGTATCTACTCCTGCCGAAGTTCCTGCAGGTGAAGCTTCGGCGGTAACGGCCACAGAGATGGCGCCTGAAGAAATTAAACCCGAACCAATGCAACCCGAACCAATGCAGTCAGCGCAAATAAATGGATCCACACCGTTAAGCAGTGCATTCGTAACACAAGCCCTGACACCATTGCAGGAATCAGTTGCCGGCCTAGGAAATATTATTGCCAGTGAAACTGATCGCGGCAATCTGATTAAATGGTTCGGATTGGCCGGATTGACAGCATCATTGCTGCTGCTGCTGTCTGCGATATCACGGATGACTCATGCGGCGGATATTTTAAAAATGCGTCCTGAACGGCTACCTACTCCAGTACCAACAGGGAGTCGCGGCGCTATGTCATTAAGAGAAGCAGACACGCTTATAGAAGATATCAATAGTGTAGTTGATGGTGATCTGCGTCAGGCTGTACCGTTACAGGCCAATAGCCACGCCAGAGCGATAGCGAAATCAGCTAACAGGTCGAGCGTAATAATTAGCGATCTTGTAGGTATGACAAGAGGTGTTGCGGCACAACTTAATGGCTTGGTAGAACGACAGGATCAGCACGGCCGCCTGCTTGCAGATCTTGATATTCGGCGCCAGACTGAAACTGCAGAGCTGTCTGACGGCATTGGTGTGCGATCAATATATCTTGATAAGCAGCGTGTGCTTTTAACCAGTTCTGTTGAAGTGTTAAACGACTTAACCAACCGCTCTGAGTCTGCGGTCAATGGAGTGAATCAGGTATCTTCGTCACTTGCAGCGGTATCTGCTCAGGTTGACGTTGGTGTCGAGCGCATGCAACGTCTGATGAAAACCGCAGGGTCGGTGACTGAGGCCACAGCCAGATTAAATCAACTGACTGAACAAACCCGGCTTCAGGCTTTGAATGTTTCACTGAAGATGCCGCAGGTTACACAAGCTAAAAATCCCACAGAAAGCCGTGCAGCGGCCAGTGTCAATGATGAGTATAATTCTTACGAAGAATTTAGTACGCCCGGTATTGTTAGTCGAGATACCGTTGACTACGACTTAACCCAAAGTCACGATACCAGTGAAGAACTCACCAGTATGTTCGACGACATTCATCAGCTCACCGGTAAGTTGGTGCAAGTTTCAAATGATGCCAATGTACTGATCGGCGCGCTCCAGAAAGATATTGAAGATACCGCAACGGCGCTAAGACAAAGTGGCGAACACATGAATGTGAGCGCACATCATATTCATTCAACATCGTTGCTCGGAAAAGAGCTCACTGGATACTCTGATCAATTGCGTAACAACATCGAGGAAGCGCTGCAAAAATTGCAGAGTCAGCAGGACGACTTATCGCAAACGGCTGAACAAATCGTACGACTCGACAAAACAGGTAACGACACCAGCGAGTTGACTCTGGCGCTAGTGCAGGATCTCGCAGGATTGCAACAGATGTCATCAAAGCTTGAAGAATCAGTCAGTGATTTTAAGATAAGCGGAGACAATCCGCTTGAATGACAGCTGGACTTCAGATAGCGATACGCAGGTTGATCAACAGGCTGATACGGATCAGCTATTAAAATTACGTGGTCGTTTGGATGTCTCTGTTGAACAGCTCAGTTCAAAAGGCTATTCCTCTGCCGTTTCAGAAGATATTTCGAAAGAACTGCTATTAGTCCGGCAGCATCTCATCGATTTTGAATGCGGGCTGCAGTTTGCAAAAGATCTCTCGGTTGCCAACCAACTGGTTGCATCCAGAGCTGATCATCGTAGCGTTGCCTTGCTTAAGTATTGTCTTCAGCGGTTTGTTGATTATCTGGCGGACGTTGCAGCGCATGGCATAGACTATCCAGTTGCGTTGCTGACAGCATTTAATGAGCTGTTCGCGTTACAGAAGAAACCACTGCTTACAGAAAATCTGTTCAGCATCCCGGACGGATACCGGGTTGATGTCAGTGATCTGCAGGAGGCTGATCAAAACACACTTACCAGCGCTGTACCAGAGCGGTATCTTGGTTTCAGCCAAACCATGCTGGGTATCTATCGTGGGGAGAGTCGTGAACAGAAGCTCAATGATCTGGCCCAGTCTCTGTCTGCTCTTGGTGATAGCTGCAGAAGTGCAAAGGCACGCAATTTCTGGTTGCTTTGCAGATCCTTTGCATTAACGGTAGAGATACCAAAAGGAGAATTGCGTCCGGCACTATTTAAGATATTTAAAGAAATTGAAAATGTTTTGTTACATGCATTAGGTGACAAGCAAAAACCGGTGCTTGGCATGCAGCAAAAAATAGATCGTTTGCTGGTAAACCTTGTTTGCTATGTTCCCTTTAGTTCACTGCCTGAGGGATTCACGCAAGAGCCTGCTGCAGAAGCTACTGTCAATACAGCAGTAAACGGTTTTGCCAGCATAGAGGAAGAGTTCCTGAAGTTGCACCAGTCATCGTCAGCTCCGCTCTCTGAATGGCTACAGATGAGTATTCGTATGCTGATGGAACGGCTTCAACATTGTGCTGCTATTTTGTCGGAAGAAGCACTGGATACTGATGAATCCATCGCTGACCTGCTTGCTGAAGTTTCTCTGCTGAAACGTTTGTTTTTACTGATCGGTGTGCATGGCGCTCGAGAAAATCTGGAAGAAGTAGAGGGCTACCTGCGCTCGACATTATCCCGTGAAACTATGCTGTCAGGTTTGACTTCTTTGCAGCTTGTAGAGCAGCAGATTCTCTATCAATTTAATTTTCTGAAAGATTCTTCGCAATCAGTGGTCGAGGATGTGCCGATAAATCTGCAGTCCGCACCGCATGAGCCCGTGCAGAGTAATGTACATCCGGGTTCAGAAGTATTCACTGCAACGGCATCTGAATCACCGCCTGCAGCGAGCAGCCCCAAATCGGTATCAGAAAGCCCCGAGCAAGAGATGCCAGGAACCGAAAAAGCCCAAGGGTCTGAAAAAGCCCATGGGTCTGAAAAAGACCAGGGATCGGCAAAGGCCCAAGGATCGCAAAAGGCTCAGGGATCGCAGCAATCCGCATCACCGGATTTTGGTGCGCGGTGTAATTTGTGTATTGATGTAATTCAACAGTCTCTTGATACGGCGCTTGGCAGTTCCGGTAATTTGATACCGGATAGCAGTGTAGTAAATGCATTAAGTAAGCTGATAGAGCTGGTTTCATCCAAAGGAATCGATGAGTTAACCAGTCTTTTAACACCACTTTCAAAGTTGTTGACAGAGGCTGAAGACAGCACATTGAATCAGTCGGAAACTTTACTCGTACAGGAAGCAATAATTGCTGCCACTTTAGGTATAGATTCTTTGGTTGGGTATAAACCAATGCCCGATATGATCGCCAATGTGACAGATCGTATTGAAGAGGTGCTGCAAACTACCACGCAAAGGCTAAACGCAGGGTCAGCCCGTAATGGTGCGCTCAGTGGCTTCCTTGTCGAGTCGGGCGAGTTATTGCCGCGGTTGTTTGAGTTGTTTCAAAGGTTACGTGGTGCGCCCGACGGTGCGAGTCGGCTCTATGGCGACATCAACCGGCTATTGCACTCTTTTAAAGTCAGTGCGGATGAGGCTGACGAACACCAGCTTGCAGAACTTGCGCACACGCTTGAAGCGGCTATGATCGATCTGACGCAGAGTGAGGCGGCAGCTTCACAAAACTTCTTTGATATTGCGCTTGAATCAATCGAATGTCTGGACGAGGACATCGAGCGGCTACGGAACAGTGAACCTGTAATAGACAGAAGCGACCTGATTGACCGGTTAAAGCTTGAAGGTGCAATCGAAGAGTCACAGTCGGCGTTTGGAAATACGTCATCGTTAACGTCTGATGCTGCCAATTCGGCGGTCATTCAGTCTGCCCAATCTGCAAATGCTGATAATATTGAAGAACAATCGCGTGTGGTGTTGCTGAATGAATCAATCAATTCATCGAGTGACATAGACTGGCCGCACAGATTTAGACAAATCGAAGCTTGTTACGGTGCGATAGAGCGCAGTCATAAACAATTAATAGATCTGCAAAAACGAGCAGAGCAGCTTATCAACGCCGCTGTAGACAATCGGACGGATGTAGATGTACAGGCGAATACAAAGCCAGGTGAGCAGACCGGTAATGCCTTGCAGGCGCTTACAGAACAACTGCAACAAATTGCCGAAAATCAGAATATTGCAATTAAAAGGCTTGATGCTCAGTTAAGCAACGCTTCTCTGATAGACGTAGCGTCAATGGGTGATGCACTGGTAAAAGTAGTTGAGGCGGCTGCGGATAACCGGCGTCTAAAAATACAGTTTGCCTTTGAGGCAAATGGTGTGGATCTGCACAGTCACACATACGAGCAAATAAAGGCTGCTGTTTCAGTTCTGTTAGACAGTGTTGTAACCCATGCAATACCTGACAATGGCCAAAATACTGCCAGCGGCTTGTCAGAACTCTCAACAGTAACAGTCCGTGTGAGTCAAAATGAACGCACCATCATTATCGATGTAATAGATGATGGTTGTGGCATTACTGTGCAAGGTAGCGCACCGCGTTCAGGTAACCCATGGGCAAACGTCGCAAGACCGGACTGGCGTGAAGTGGGTGGTAATGCCCCGGTTCCACCGCAGACCTGGTCGAATCAGTCAGATAAGGTGGTTAATATCAACGGATTGCTCAAGGTTGCCACAAGGGTCGGCGGAACTGTCGCGCTCAAGAGTGACGAAGAAAGTACTTGTTACCGCCTGTGTTTGCCAATCACCAGCAGTATGCAGACTGTTCTCGTTTTCGAAACGTACGGCTTCCTGATGTCGATTCCCATTGCAAAGGTAGCAAGTGTCGGCTTTGCAGAGGATTCAAATGTAGCGTCGTTGGGCAGGCTGATGGGTTTGAAGCCACCAGCAGCTATATTACCTGAACAGCAATCCATTTCTGTCAGAACACCATTTGGAGTGCTGCAGTTTTCGGTTGATAAGATTGTTGGCAATAAAACGCTTACGTTCAGAGCTGCAGAGCGTGTACTGCCTGATGTGCCAGGCTATATTGGTGTTTCTGTAACTGACACAGAGCAAATAGTGATGTTGCTGGATATTGACTATTGGAGCTCACAGCAGCCTTGAGGCGTTACAGTCAGCGCCGGGTATTAAGAGTGTGCTGTACCGTTTTATGCACTGGCGGGTAGGCACTTAAGTCGGGTAGCCGCATCGTTTCAAAATTTATCGAATCCTTAAACGAAAAAAGCCCGGGTCATAGCCCGGGCTTTGGTGCGTTATGTCGTTGGAGCTTACCGTTAGCTTTGGCAGGTAGCGGTTAGCTCAAACGGAATACCGGTTGTTTCAGAGATTGCTTCGTCAAAGCTGCCGCGAATAATAACCTGGCTCGATTCAACAGTGATCGACTCTTCTGGATTGTTCAGAGTAGAGGTGTAGAAAGCATGGGGTGCTCCTGAGCCGCCTCCCACGTGCATCTCTACCCATCCACCGTTACCGTCGGCCGAGATTTCAAATTTGTTGCCGTTGGGCAGCACGCCAGAACCTGCGTAAAGGTGCACTTCTTCGTAGTATTTGCCGATATGGCAATTATTTACCGCAAAGTGGGCCGGGCTGTCTTCGATCTTAATCGTGCCCATGTTCTTGATCTTGGCTGTAAAACCCACAGTACAAAGGCTGACTATTAGAGCGGTTGCAGAGAAAATCAGTGTTCGCTTCATGGCAATTCTCGCTAAAAAGTTCAACAAAGGCGGTTAGTTCCGCGACGAGGGGAATGTTATTACGTTGAAATAGAAATGTCGAATCCACCTGATATAACAAACGTAAATTATTGATTTAAAATGGTAAAGCGTGTTTTTCAGGTGTTGTTTTTACCCCAAAAGCTTGTTGTTTCCTTGTTTTGTTACCGGTGTGTAATCGGTTTATGCTGGTTTTGACAGTGGGTTATGTGCGTTGCGCGCAAGGATTCACAACTTGCCACTGCGTGCTTTTACCGCCTAATTTGATCAAATATCGCAATATGTAGTGTTACGGGTATCAATATACTACAAGTGCGCCGGGTCCGACTATCCCCAGACCAGTCCCCATGCCATGTATGTCGTCATTACATAACAAGTTGGAAAGGTCTCTGTTTATTCATCTTAAGCTGCGTGCTCAACATGCGGAGTCGGTCAAAACGTTAAAAATACTTGATTGATTTTGTCAGGTAATGCTACATTTTCATTACTTATCAAACTCTGGCGTCATTTGAAATGAGTGCAGAAGCAGAATTCCCGGATCCACTAGTGTTCACGGAAGCAGCAGCTTTAAAAGTAAAAGGTCTCATAGAAGAGGAAGGCAACTCGGAGCTCAAGCTTCGTGTCTTTATCTCTGGTGGTGGTTGCTCCGGCTTCCAGTATGGATTTACTTTCGATGAAGACACCAACGATGGTGATACCGAAGTCGAGAAAGAAGGCGTGAAGTTGCTGATCGACCCAATGAGCTATCAATATCTGATTGGGGCAGAGATCGACTACACAGAAGGGCTTGAAGGATCGCAGTTCGTTATCCGAAACCCTAATGCTACAACTACCTGTGGCTGCGGATCTTCATTCTCTGTGTAGATTTCAAGGCAGAAGAGAATCCTGCTCTCGAATTACCACCTGGACTAGCGTTACGATAAACTTAGGGGGCATAAGCCGGAGGCGCATCCGACGAGATGACGCTCACGGTGTGTTGCATGCGCTGTCGCGTATCCCACGCACGAAAAACATCCACGATAGACTAGCGTTACGATAAAGGTACGGGGGCATAAGCCGGAGGCGCATCCACCGATAACGCTCACGGCATGTTGGATGCGCTGTCGCTTATCCCACCTAACTGTGATGAATGGGTTTCGCCCCACGGAATGAAAGTATTACATTAGTCCGTGGTAGGGCGGGCCTTAGAGGCCGGATTTTTCGTGGCGACTCAACATCCCGCTCCCTAACTTGGACCTGGATTGATCAATCGAACC